>NZ_REBW01000122.1 GCF_007692535.1 Thioalkalivibrio sp.
TTGCGGTAGAAGCTCTGGCGGAAACTCACCGGCATGGTTTCGTCGTCGCCCGCTGCCGAGACGCGCAGGCTGAAGTCGATGACCTCTCCGGGGCGCACCGCGACCTCGGCCAGATGATAGTAGGCATCGCCGTCCCGTACCTGCCGGAAGCTCAGATTGCGGACTTGCCGGTTGAGGTTCACCGCATGTCCGCTGACACTGCCGGGCACCGATTCCAACTCGTCCCCGTCGCGCTTCATGATCACGATGTTGACCAGCGCCCTTCTGCTGCTGCGGCGGATGTCGTAGGCCCTGGCGACCTCCGGTGACAGGAACGTGGTGTTCACCACGCTGTAATGGACCACGTGGCGATCGAACTCGATCTCGCTGGCGTGGCTCGAACCCGCGGCCAGCAGCAGCCCCAGCAGGAAGCCTGACCAGATCACGAAGGGAATGCGCATGGCTACCATCCTCACGTCTCCTTGTTGCGGTCCGGGTTGCCGCCAGCCGGATCCCACGCCCGCTGAGGCGTCAACCGACGCCTCCTGCCAGCGAGTGTAGCAGCCTGCAGAGACCCGGTATCAGACGGCTACAATGAGCGCACAATGATCAGCACGATGTAAAGCCCGATCAGGGCCAGCATCGGCGAGAAGTCGATCGCCCCCGTATTCGGCAACGCGCGGCGCAGGGGGCCCAGGATCGGCCGGTTCACGTCCGAAACCAGGCGGGCCACCGGGTTTCCCCCGCGGGCGCCTCCCGCCTGCAGCCAGCTCATCACGACTTCGATCACGAGGCTGATGATCAGGATCCACACCAGGGTCACGAGGATCTCCCGTATCGAGGCGATCAGCACGAGTCCCGGGGCGATGTCGATGCCCAGCACCATCAGGCGCAGCCAGAGTTCGATGAACTTGAGTAGCAGGATCAGTACCACGGCTGCCAGGTCCAGGCGGCCCAGCGACGGAATCACGCGCCGCAGCAGCAGCAGCGGTGGGTTGGTCAGCTGCACGATGGTCTGGGAAATGGGATTGAAGAAATCGGCGCGGACCAGGCCGAAGATCAGCCGCAGCAGCAGCAGGATGATGTAGATCCCGAACAGGGTGCTGATCAAGAAGTCGAGGATCTGGTCGAAGGGGCCTTGCATCGCGTGCTCCGCTTATGGGCTGTCGGGGCGTATTATCCACCAAGCTCCCGGCTGCGTGCAGCGGCCGCCTGCATCGCCTCCGCGACCAGTTCGCGGAGGCCGCCGTCCTCGAATACCGCGACCGCCCGTTCCGTGGTGCCACCCGGCGAGGTGACCCGCGCGCGCAGTTGGGCCGGACCTTCGGCGCTGCCCGCTGCCAGCCTTGCCGCACCGGCAACGGTCGCCAGGCTCAACTCGCGCGCCCTGTCGCTGTCGAGGCCGAGTCGTTCGGCCGCCGCGGCCATCGCCTCGATCAGCAGGAAGACGTAGGCGGGCCCGCTGCCGGACGTGGCGGTGACGGCATGCATCTGTTCCTCCTCGCTGATCCATACCGTGGTCCCGACCGCGCCCAGCAGCCGCTCCGCCGTTTCCCGATCCGCCGCGCTTGCGCGGTCGTTTGCGAACAGCCCTGCAATGCCAGCCCCGATGAGTGCCGGCGTGTTCGGCATGGCGCGGATGATGCGCGTCTCCGCACCAAGCCAGGCGGCCATCCGCGCGGTGCTGACACCGGCCGCCACCGAAATGACCAGTGGAGCCGCCGTTGCGACCGCCGCCGCGAGCGTGGGCGCCAGGGTCGGAAGCACCTGCGGCTTGACGGCGAGGACCAGGGTTCGCGTCCGCGCCGCCAGCTCCGCGGGGGCATGCAGGGCGAGACCGGGGAACTGCGCTTGCAGAGCCGTTGCACGGGCCGCGTCCGGTTCCGCGATGCCGATGGCGGTTGCATCGATGCCCCCGCGGATCAGGCCGGCGATCAGCGCCTGTCCCATGTTTCCGGCCCCGACGAAGCCGGCCTCGAGTGGATGCTGGTTCATATCTGCCTCGCTTGCGGCCTGCGTGGGCCAAAGAGTGCGGTTCCGACGCGGATCAGGGTCGCGCCCTCGAGGACTGCCGCCTCGAGGTCGTCGGACATGCCCATCGATAGAGTGTCGAGCCGGTGTCCACCCGCATTCAGGGTGTCGCGCAGTTCGCGCAGGCGCGCGAAGGGGCGACGTTGGTGTTCCGGGTCATCGCTTGGTGCCGGCAGGGTCATGAGGCCCCGCAGGACAAGCCGCGGGAGTTGCGCGGTGGCGTCGGCCAATGCCTGCAGTTCGGTCTCCCGCACACCGCTCTTGCCAGATTCCCGGCTCAGGTCCACCTGCAGGCACACCTGCAGCGGCGGCAGGCCGGCGGGTCGTTGCGCCGAGAGGCGCTCGGCAATCTTCAGGCGGTCGACACTGTGCACCCAGTGCGCGCGCTCGGCGACGGCGCGGGTCTTGTTGCCCTGCATGGCGCCGATGAAGTGCCACTCGGGCGGTGGTTCGAGGAGCACCGCCAGGGCATCGTGTTTGGCGACGAACTCCTGAACGTAGTTCTCGCCGAACAGGCGTTGCCCGAGGGCGTGCAGGGCGCGTATCTCCTGCTCGCTCCGGGTCTTGCTCACCGCGATCAGCCGGACACTGTCCCGGTCGCGGCCGGCCTGCCGGCAGGCGGCATCGATGCGTCGCTCGACCGAGGCCCGGGAATGTTCCAGTTGCGTCATGGCACTATGATATAGTCCTGTGGTATAGAAATGCTGCGGGGCTGCAGTGTTGCACGGCAGTCCCCGGTTGTCTTGGGGTTCGTAGGGCGGTCAACCGCTCACATCGGGTTCAGGGGGAACTCAATGGATATCACCCAGCTGCTTTCCTTTGCGGTGAAGAACGGCGCGTCGGATCTGCACATCTCGGCGGGCATGCCACCGTTGGTGCGAATCGATGGCGACATGCGCCGCGTGAACGTGCCGGTGATGGAGCACAAGGAGGTGCAGGCGCTGATCTACGACATCATGAACGATCGTCAGCGCAAGGACTACGAGGAGTTTCTCGAGACCGACTTCTCATTCGAAATGAAGGGGCTTGCCCGGTTCCGAGTGAATGCCTTCGTGCAGGACAGGGGCGCGGCAGCGGTCTTCCGAACCATTCCTTCCAAGGTGCTGACCCTGGAGGATCTGGGCTGCCCTCGGGTGTTCGAGAAGATCGCCGATTACCCCCGTGGCATCGTGCTGGTCACCGGACCGACGGGTTCGGGGAAGTCGACCACCCTCGCCGCCATGGTGGATCATAAGAACAACAAGGAATACGGCCACATCCTCACCATCGAGGATCCGATCGAATTCGTGCACGAATCCAAGAAGTGCCTGGTCAACCAGCGCGAGGTGCACCGCGACACCCATGGCTTCAGCGAGGCGCTGCGTTCGGCGCTGCGCGAGGACCCGGACACCGTCCTGGTGGGCGAGTTGCGCGACCTGGAGACCATCCGCCTGGCGCTGACCGCCGCGGAGACGGGCCATCTGGTCTTCGGCACGCTGCACACCAGTTCCGCCGCAAAGACCATCGACCGCGTGGTCGACGTGTTTCCGGCCGCAGAGAAGGACATGGTTCGTGCGATGCTGTCCGAGTCGCTGCGCGCGGTCATTGCCCAGACGCTGCTGAAGCGCGTCGGCGGGGGTCGCGTTGCGGCTCATGAGATCATGCTGGGTACTCCGGCAATACGGAACCTGATCCGCGAAAACAAGATCGCGCAGATGTATTCCACCATCCAGACCAGTGCCGGCCTCGGTATGCAGACGCTGGATCAGTGCCTCAGGGACATGATCAACAGCGGCGTGATCACGCGCGACGATGCACGGCGCCGGGCGGTCAACCCGGACGCACTCTGAGTCATGTGCGGGTCGGCAAGAGATGGTTTCGGCAGGATAGACAACCGACGACGGGGTCCCATTCATGGATCGTGACAAGGCCATACGTTTCATGCACGACCTGCTGCGCACCATGGTGGAGCGTGGTGGATCAGATCTGTTCATCACGGTGGGGATGCCGCCGGCGGCGAAGATCAACGGCCTGGTGGGGCCGCTGACCGATCAGGCCCTGACTCCGGCGCACACCCAGGTGCTGGTGCGTTCGATGATGAACGACAAGCAGTCGGCGGAGTTCGATCGCACCCACGAGTGTCAGTTCGCGATCGGGCTGGAAGGGGTGTCCCGGTTCCGTGTCAGTGCCTTCACCCAGCGCGGCCACGTGGGCATGGTACTGCGCACCATCCAAAGCAAGATCCCGTCCTTCCAAGAGATCAACATGCCGCCGCAGTTGAAGGAAATCGCGATGACCCGGCGCGGGCTGGTGATCTTCGTGGGCGCGACCTCGTCGGGCAAATCGACTTCCCTCGCGGCGATGATCGGCTACCGGAACCAGCACTCGGCGGACCACATCATCACGATCGAGGACCCGATCGAGTTCGTGCACCCGCACGGCAAGAGTCTGATCACCCAGCGCGAGGTGGGTATCGACACCGACAGCTACGAGATCGCGCTTAAGAACACGCTGCGCCAGGCCCCGGACGTGATCCTGATCGGAGAGATCCGGGACCGCGAGACGATGGACTACGGTGTCGCCTTCGCGGAGACCGGCCACCTGTGCCTGTCGACCCTGCACGCCAACAGCACCAACCAGGCGATGGACCGCATCATCAACTTCTTCCCCGAGGACCGGCGCCCGCAGCTGCTGATGGATCTGTCCCTGAACCTGAAGGCGGTGGTGTCCCAGCGTCTGGTCCGTACCCAGGACGGCAAGGGCCGGGTGCCAGCGGTCGAGATCCTGATCAATACACCGCTGATGTCCGACCTGATCCTGAAGGGCGCGGTGCACGAGATGAAGGACCTGATCTCGCGTTCCCGCGAGCAGGGCATGCAGACCTTCGACCAGGCCCTGTTCGACCTCTACGAGTCCGGGCAGATCAGCTACCAGGAGGCGATCCGCAACGCCGATTCGATGAACGACCTGCGGTTGCGGCTGAAGCTGGACAGCAAGCGCGCCCGGCGCGAGGAAGAGCCGGACGTGATGGACGACCTGGCCGGCCTCTCGGTCGCCGAGCAGGCCCCCGACGTACGCTCACGGTGACTCGACATGGCAACTGCGCAGATTGACCCCTACCTGAAAGTGATGGCGCAGAAAGGCGCCTCGGACCTCTTCTTCATCACCGGTGCGCCGATCAGCATCAAGATCGACGGCCGCGTGCAACCATTGTCGCAGACGAAACTGAAACCGGGCGAGGTCGCACAGATCGCCGGCGAGATCATGCTGCCGATCCACCAGCAGAGCCTGGAGCAGCAGAACTCGGCGAACTTCGGGGTCTCGCGCTCCGAGGTCGGTCGCTACCGGGTGAACGTCTACCGGCAGCGCGGCGAGCTCGCGATGGTGATCCGGCACATCCAGCTGTCGATCCCGAGCATCGAGTCGCTGGGGCTTCCACTGGTGCTGAAGGACTTTGCGAAGCATCGGAACGGCCTGGTGCTGATCGTCGGGTCCACCGGTTCCGGCAAGTCGACCACGCTGGCCGCGATGATCGACCACCGCGCCCGCAGCGAGACGGGCCATATCCTGACGGTCGAGGATCCGATCGAGTTCCTGTTTTCCCACCGGCTCTCGATCGTCGGACAGCGCGAGGTCGGCCTGGACACGCCCAGCTACGAGCAGGCCCTGGAGGACGGCATGCGCGAGGCGCCGGACGTGATCATGGTGGGTGAGGTCCGCAGTCGTGAAACCATGCGCCAGGCGCTGAACTACGCCGATACCGGCCACCTGGTGCTGACGACGCTGCATGCGACCAGCGCCAACCAGGCGCTGGACCGGCTGATCCACATGTTTCCGGAGGACTTCCGCGGCCAGATCCTGTCGGACCTGTCGATCAACCTGCGTGCCATCGTGGCGCAGCGGCTGCTGCAGACGCCGCAGGGCAAGCGGGTGGCTGCGGTGGAGGTGCTGGTGAACACCCCCTTCGTGGCCGAACTGATCCGCGAAGACAAGGTCGGCGAGATCAAGGAGGCGATGCAGAAGGGCTCCAAGGACGGCATGCAGACCTTCGACCAGGCCCTGTTCCGGCTGTACAAGGAGGGCAAGGTCGAGCTCGAAGAGGCACTGTCCAAGGCGGATTCGCGTGCCGACCTCGAGTGGCGGCTCAGCTTTGGCGGCGGTGTCGGCACCCTCGATAGCGAGGCGGAAGAAGACTTCCGGCTGCCCGGGGAAAAGGCGGAGGAAAAGGCAGGCTGAAGCCGCTGGCGTCCCGCCTGCAGTTGCCTAGGGCAGTGTGCCTCAGGGTGCAGGGAAGACCGTGTCGGCAGCGAACACCGGCCCGTCCACGCAGACACGCTTCATGGCCACGCCTGCCGGCGTGCGCACCGCGACCGTGCAGCCGGCGCAGCCACCGACCGCGCAGGCCATGTATTCCTCCAGCGAGACCTGACAGGGCGTCGCGAATTCGGCGGCCAGCGCGGCACAGGCCTCCAGCATCGCGTGCGGCCCGCAGGCGTAAAGCTCCACCTGTGCCAGCAGCGCAGGTTCCAGTCCTGCGAGCCACGGCCGCGCCAGATCGGTCACGAAACCGGGATCGGCGCCCGGGATTCCGGCGCGCGAGGTCAGCCGGCAGGCGATTCCCCAGTCCTCCAGCAGCGGCATGGTCGCAATCGCACCGTCGGGTAGCCCCGGCCAGAGGATCTCGGACGGTCGCGGCCGGAACGGAAACGGCACCTCGGATCCCAGGATCGTTCGGGTCTGGGCGGCCAGACCCCGTTGCTGCAGGTGATCCGCGAGAAAGATCATCGGCGGGATTCCCACGCCGCCGCCCAGCAGCAGCCGCAGCGGCCGCTCCTGGTTGAGCACGAACGGCTGGCCGATCGGGCCGAGTACGCTGAGCCGGGCGCCAACGGGCTGCCGGCTCAGGGCCGACGTCCCTTCGCCCACTGCCTTGTATAGGAATTCGACCCAGCCACGTTCCGGATGCACGCGCTGGATCGACAGTGGCCTGCGCATGGGCAGTCGCGGGTCGCACTGCAGGTGCACGAACTGCCCTGGCCGGGCGCGCGCGGCGCACAGCGGCGCCTGCAGCTTCAGGATCCACTGGTCGCTCGGGTGGGCCACGTGTTCCAGGATCTCGGCATCGTCCTCGAGGAAGATGCTGCCGCGATGACTGCGGTCGGGTTCGGCGTTCATGCTGTAACCTCGATGGGCATGGTCCAGGCGGGACGCCCGGCCACCCAGGTTTCGGTGACGTGGCCGGAAAAGCTCCAGCCCATGAAGGGTGTGTTGGCCCCGGCGCTGAGCCAGGTCTCCCGGCTGATGTCGGTTCGGCCGTCGGGATCGAACAGCACGAAGTCTGCCGCAGCACCGGGCGCCAGAGATCCGCCCCCGTGTCGGAGAATCGCCGCGGGTCCCGAGGTGACGCGCGCCAGGGCATCGGGCAACGCCAGCAGGCCATCCTCGACCAGGCGCAGGGTCAGCGGCAGCAGCGTCTCCAGGGCACTGATCCCGGGGCGGGTCTCGGCAAAGGGTCCCAGCTTGCTGTCGCTCTCGTGGGGCTGGTGATCCGAGCAGATCGCGGAGATGTCGCCCCGCGCGACCGCCTCCCGCAGACCCTCACGATCGCGCTGCGTGCGCAGGGGCGGGATCACATGGCAGAAGGGATTGAAGTCGGCGGCGTCCACCTCGGTGAGGAACAGCTGGTGCGCGGCCACGTCCGCCGACACCGGCAGGCCGTCTGCCCGGGCCTTGGCCACCATCTCCGCACCGCGCCGGGTCGACAGGCGGTTCACGTGCACCCGGGCCCCGGTCTGCTCGACCAGCGCGAGGATCATGCCCAGCGCCGCCGTCTCCGCAGCCTCGGGGATGCCGGGCAGGCCAAGCCGGGTGGACACCGCGCCCTCGTGGACACAGCCAGAGCCGGCGAGGCCGGCATCCTGTGCCGAAAGCGCGACCATCAAATCGAAGGTTGCGGCGTATTCCATCGCCCGGCGCAGCACCAGGGGGCTGTCCAGGGGGCGTCGGGCATTGCTGACCGCGACGACCCCGGCGCGCTGCAACGCAGCGAGTTCGGCCAGCTGTTCACCGTTCAGGCCGCGGGTCAGCGCCCCCATGACCCGTACCCGCACGCCGCAGGCCTGCTCGGCGCGGCGGGCGATCAGTTCCACTTCGGCCGGCGAATCCACCGGGGGGTCGGTGTCGGGCGGCATCACCAGGGTGGTCACACCGCCGCGCGCGGCCGCGAGGGTCTCACTGGCGATCGTTGCCTTGTGCTCCTCGCCGGGCTCGCGCAGGTGGGCGGACAGGTCGATCAGGCCCGGGAACAGCCAGCGGCCCTGGGCATCGACCCGCCGGCGCGGCTCGAAGCCCTCCGGGATCTCGCCCAGCGCAAGGATCTCGCTGCCCTGGATACAGACCGGCGCCACCCCATCGAAGCCGCTGGCCGGGTCGATCACCCGCGCGTTCTCGATCAGGACACTCATGCGCTGCGCACCCCCATCACCATCGACATGACCGCCATGCGCACCGCGATCCCGAAGGTGACCTGCTGCAGGATCACCGACTGCGCACCATCGGCCACCGCCGAGTCGATCTCCACGCCGCGGTTCGCCGGGCCGGGATGCATGACCAGGCAGTCGGGCTTGGCCACGAGCAGGCGTCGCTCGGTGAGGCCGAAAAGCTGGAAGTATTCGTGTTCGGAGGGCAGGTGCGCGTGTTCCATGCGTTCCCGTTGCAGGCGCAGCATGATCACCACGTCGACGTCACGCAGGCCCTGTTCGAGGTTGTGGAACACGTGCACGCCGAGATCCTCGACGTGGGCCGGCAACAGCGAGTGCGGCGCGACCACGCGCACCTCTCCGGCCTGAAGGATGTTCAGCGCATGAATCTGCGAGCGCGCGACCCGCGAGTGCAGGATGTCTCCGACGATCGCGATCTTGAGCCGGGTGAAGTCGCCCTTGAATCTGCGAATGGTGAACATGTCCAGCAGGGCCTGCGTGGGATGGGCATGACGACCGTCCCCGGCATTCAGCACACTGATCCCGGGCTCGACGTGTCGCGCCATGAAATGGGCGGCGCCGCTCTGCTGATGCCGCACCACGAACATGTCCACGTTCATGGCCTCGAGGTTGCGCAGGGTGTCCAGCAGGCTCTCGCCCTTGGTGGCCGATGAGGTGCTGACATTGATGTTGAGTACGTCCGCCGAGAGCCGCTTGGCGGCGAGCTCGAAGGTGGTTCGGGTGCGCGTGCTGGCCTCGAAGAAGAGGTTCACGATCGTCTTGCCGCGGAGCAGCGGCACCTTTTTGACCGCCTTCTCGTTCATGTTCGCAAACGATTCGGCGTTGTCCAGGATCTCGGTCACCAGTTCCCGGCTGAGGCCCTCGACCGTCAGCAGGTGGCGTAACTGGCCCGTGGAGGTCAGCTGCAGGTCGTTTGGCAGCGGACCGGGTTGCGGCAGCGGACGGGCCGGGAAGGCCGCTGCGATCAACGTCCATCCTCCATCTGCACGCGTTCCAGGCGCAGCGGTTCTGGGCCGCGCAGCTTGATCTGCTCGCCTGCTCCGAGTTCCAGGTGGGCGCCGACGATCGCCGCCTCGACCGGCAGTTCGCGCCCGTCGCGCTCCACCAGCACGGCGAGGGTCACCGAGGCCGGTCGGCCGTAATCGAACAACTCGTTCAGTGCCGCGCGGATGGTGCGCCCGGTGAAGAGCACGTCATCGACCAGCAGGATGTGTTCGTTGTCCAGTTCCTCGGGCAGTTCCGAGGGGCGTACCTGCGGGTGCATGCCGATGCGCGAGAAGTCGTCGCGATAGAAGCTGATGTCCAGCTTGCCCATCGGCCGTGTATAACCCATGCGTTGGCGCAGGGCCTCGGCGATCCAGACGCCTCCGGAGTGGATGCCGACCACGATCGGCTGTTCGATCCCGCGCTGCTCGAAGTGAAGCCGGGTCTGTTCGGCCATGCTGTCCAACAGGGTTGCGATCTCAGGCATTGCGAGTGTTCTCCATAAACCAGCCTTCCAGGATGACCGCGGCGGCATGGGCGTCCAGGCCCGGGTCGCTGCCGCGGTGCCGGACGCGCTCGCGCCCCAGGTGGGAGCTCAGGCGCTCGTCGGCCCAGTATACCGGCAGGCCGTGACACCGGCCGAGTTCTTCGGCAAATCGACGGATGGCTGGTCCCAGCACCGTCGGCGCGCCGTCGGCGCGGGTCGGCCAGCCGACGACGAAGGCATCGGGCCGCCATTCCGCCACCAGTGCGGCGATGGTCTTCATGCCGTCCGGAGAGTCCGGGCGCACCGTGACCAGCCCCCGGGCACTGCCGGTGATCTCGTCACCGATGGCGATACCAAGGCGGCGCTGGCCGTAGTCGAAGGCCATCAGCCGCACGATCAGGCGTGTCCGGCAACCTGGCTGATCAGGTTCATGTCGATACCGATGAGCTGTGCCGCGGCATTCCAGCGCTCGTAGGGGGGCAGCGCGAACAGGATGGACGGGCTGGCCGGAGCCACGAGCCACGCATTCTCGGCGATCTCGCTCTCCAGCTGACCCGGTCCCCAGCCTGCGTAGCCCAGGGCGATCAGGGTCTGCGCGGGACCCTCCCCCAGCGCCATGGCCTCGAGGATGTCGCGCGAGGTCGTCAGCGACAGCCCGTCGGACAGATTCCGGGTGCCGTTCCATTCCTTCTCCGGCGAATGCAGCACGAAGCCGTGTTCGGGCTGGACCGGCCCGCCGCGGAACACCGTCTGCTCCGTCATTGCCGACGCCGGGTCGAGATCCAGCTGCCGCAGCATCTGTTCCAGCGTGAGGTCGATCGGCTGGTTGATCACCAGCCCCATCGCCCCGTCGTCACCGTGCTCGCAGATGTAGGTGACCGTGTGGCCGAAATAGCCATCCTGCAGGCTGGGCATTGCGATCAGGAAGTGATCGCGCAGTCCATCGGTGGTCGAGTCGGGTATGGAATGGGCCATGGCTAGAGTATCAGCCGGTCGGCTTCTGCCCGCAAGGGAGGCGGCGAAGGATTTGCCTGTTGGCCAGTGAGCCCGTTCACCGCGCGCGCTCGACCCGGTCGCGCCGGAAGGCCCAGGTCCGGGTGATCACGATGTGATCGTACTGCTCGCGCATGCTCTCCGTGAACGGGGCGAAGGGCTGCGCGAGTTCGACGATGCGCATCGCCGCCTGGTCGAGGATCGGTTCCCCCGAGCTCTGCGCGATCCCGATGTTCTGGACCCGCCCCTCCGCATCCAGCCGCACCGAAAGCACCAGCGATCCCGACAGGCCCTGGCGCCGTGCCTCGTCCGGGTAGTTCAGGTTGCCGATCCGCTCCACCTTGCGTATCCAGGCCTCCAGATAGGCCGCCTCCGGGGCGGCCCGCGCGGCGAGGGTGTCGAGGTAGAGGGTGCGGCTCGCGCGCGACAGCAGCGGTTGCGCCGTCTCCCCGGGAGTGGCTCGGGCAGCCTCCAGACCCCGGGCCATCAGCATCGCCGCGGAGGGTGCCTCGGTTGCCTCGGCAGCCTCGACAGGCTCCAGTTCGCGCGGCTCCGGCGCCGTATCGGGTTCCGGAGCGACCGTCGTCAAGGGATCCGGCTCCGGCTGCGCCAACGCCTCGGCCGGCGGCCGCAAGGCCTCCACCGGCTCCGGTTCGGCCATGCGTTCCCCGATGGTATCCGGGCTGCGTGCCACCTGGCTCTCGTCCGCTGCCCCGCTGGCGATCTGGGCCTCGGTGGCGATGTGCTCCGCCACCTCCGGTTCCTGCGCGGAATCCGGAGCATCGACCCAGGTGACGTCCAGCGTCACCTGGTCGGGGCGTTCGCCCGACAGCATCTCGAACCCGACGCCGAGGATCACCAGCGCGTGCAGCACCAGCGCCAGGAACAGGGTCAGCCCGAGGCGGCTGCCGTCATCCGGATTGGGTTGTGGAAGAGTCGCGGACATGTCTTTGGATGCGTGGATCTGCAAGCACCGATGCGGTCAGTATACCCGTGACCACGCCGGTGATCAGTCCCGCGAGCAGCAGTGGCGGCAGCAGCAGTGGCAACTGGGGATGGGGGATGATCACAGCCCAGGCGAGCAGGAACTGGGCCAGGGTGTGGGCGATCGCCGCAGGCACCGCGAGACCGAGGGCACTCAGATGGTGCGGATGGAGCCGCAACAGGGCCCCCAGCACCGCGAGCGCCGCCAGCGCCCCGGTCAGTGACAGCCAGAAACCCGGGCTCAACAGCGTACCCAGCAGCAGGCTGGCGCCGACGACGCGCAGCAGGGTCACGGCCAGCGCGGCGCGCCATCCCAGTGTGACCAGGACCACCAGCGTGATCACGTTGGCCAGCCCCGGCTTGATTCCCGGGACGGGGCTGGGGATCGCCGCCTCGATCACCTGCAGGCCAATGGCCAGGGCGGCGAGCGCGGCAATGCGGCGATCCGCAAGCACCGGGTCGGTGTTCACCGTCAGTAGTGCATGCTGTCGAAATCACTCCGCGCACCGCGCACCTGTAGCATCAGGCGGTTGGGCAGGCTCACCGCCAGGTCCCCGGGGCGTTCCAGCCAGCCCGCGGCCTCGCAGATGCCCTGGTTGCCTGGCGAGCGCAGGCAGCGGGCACGCCCGGGCTGGATCTCGATCTCGGTGATGCCGGCGGGGCCCTCGACCTGGATGGCCCGGTTCTCGTTGAGCGGATAGTGGCGCGAATCCATGCCGGCCTGCGTGACCACCAGGTGCGTCGAGCCCCCGCTGGGGGCATAGCCCAGCGCGAAGCTTGTCGTCACCAGCGCGGTGGCCAGGGCCACGACCACCGCGTCGCCCCAGCGCAGGCTCCGCATCATGGATCGCTGCTGCCGACGCCGGCCTCCGCGGCGCGGATCCGGCGGATGACCTCGCGGCGGAATTCGACCCGGGGCACCATCTCCGGGGTCAGTTCGACTGAGCCGTCCGCCAGCACCACCAGCGCCTTTTCCACGCCCAGGCGCCGGGCATACAGCGGCCAGTCATCGGGTCCCGCGATCATCAGAGTGGTCGCGGCGGCGTCGGCCAGCGCGGGGTCGCCGTGCAGCACGGTGGCCGCAACGAGACCGCGGCTGGGCCGCCCGCTGCGCGGATCGATCACATGGTGAATCCGCTCGCCCTCCCATTCATAGCCGCGCTCGTAGTCACCCGAGGTGAACAGGGCCTCGTCGGCCCCCAGTTCGATGCTCGCGAGCACGCTCTGGCCGAGCGGGTCGCGCACGCCGATGCGCCAGGCGCGGTCACCCGGCCGGCCGCGCGTCATCAGGTCGCCGCCGGCGTTGACGATCGCGTGCTCGACGCCCAGGTCGGCAAGCAGGTCCAGGCTGCGCGCCACGGCGAAACCCTTGCCCATGCCCCCGAAGTCCAGCTGCAGCTCCGGATGATTCCCACGCAGGCGTACCCCTCGGCGCTCGATATCGCTCATCCGGGGCGGATCGGCCAGCAGGGCCTCGAGTCGTTCCGCGTCGGGCGGGGGGCCGGTGGCCTCGTCTTGATGGAAACCCCAGGCGGCGATCAGGCGTCCCAGTGCGGGATTGAACAGCCCGTCGGTCCGGCCTTCCAGTTCCTGCGCGAACTCGATCAGCGGCAGCACCGAGGGCGGCGCACTGAACTCGCCGCCCAGGGCCAGGAGCTGGTTGGTTCGTCCCAGCGAGCCCGGTTCCCAGGCATGCCAGGAGGTATGCATGATCTCCAGGTCCTCGCTGAGCTCCGATTCGATCCGCGTCAGGTCGTGTACGCCGCCCGGGTACACCGTGATGTCGACCAGCGTGCCGAACGCCTGGAAGGTCAACCGGTCCGTCTCGGGTTTGCGGTCGCAGCCGGTGACGGCGACCAGCAACAGCAGGGGCGCAGCCACGGCACGCAGCCAGATGTGCGGGTGGGAGCGGGTCATGACAGGTGGCTCGTCTCCAGGTGCTCGATGAACCGACCGGCGATGTCGAGACCGCAGGCCTTGTCGAGTTCGCGAATTCCGGTGGGGCTGGTCACGTTGATCTCGGTCAGGTAATCGCCGATGACGTCCAGGCCCACGAAATCGAGCCCGCGGGCGCGCATCTCCGGTGCCAGTTGCGCGCAGATCCAGCGGTCGCGCTCGGTGAGCGGAACCGCCTCGCCGCGGCCGCCCGCCGCCAGGTTGGCACGGGACTCGCCCGCCGCGGGAATGCGCGCCAGCGCGAAGTCGACCGGCTCGCCGTGGATCAGGATGATGCGCTTGTCGCCCTGCTGGTACTCGGGCAGAAAACGCTGCGCAATCACGGTGCGCCGGTCGAACTGCGTCATCAGTTCCAGGATCACGGACACGTTGGGGTCGCCCTGGTCCAGCCGGAATACCGAGGCCCCGCCCATTCCGTCCATCGGCTTGACCACGATCCGCTCCTGCTCGGCCAGGAAGGCCCGGATGCGCGCACGGTCGCGGGTGATCAGCGTCTGCGGGCAGCACTGCGGAAAGTGGGCGGTGAAGGCCTTCTCGTTCACGTCCCGCAGCGCACCGGGCCGGTTGACCACGCGCACCCCGGATCGCTCCGCGAGTTCCAGTGCATAGGTCGCGTAGACGTACTCGAGATCAAAGGGCGGATCCTTGCGCATCAGCACGATGTCGAAGCGCGTCATCGCCCCCTCGACCGCGTCGTCGAGGGCAAAGAAATCCCGGGGTCGGTCGCTGACCGTCACCTCCTGGCTGCGGGCGTGCGCGACCCCGTCCCCGATCCAGAGGTCGGACAGCTGCATGTAATGCCCCCGATGGCCACGTCGGGCCATGGCGAGCAGCATCGCGAAGGTCGAGTCCTTGGCCGGCTTGATGGTTTCGATCGGATCCATTACAAGCCCGATGGCAAGCTGTCTGGGCATGTCGCGGTTGCCTCCTTGGGATGGTCCCAGTATGCCATGATGCGCCCATTGGTTTGGCAGAGCGCCGCTGTGCCCGGGAGCCGGTTTGTGGCACATTCCCGACCCTGTCGTCCGGTGGGCCGCGATCCGGCGGGATGGCTCCGCCCCCCGTCCTCTCCCGTATTCCCCCTTCCGGGCGACCCGACCATCGAAAGAATCCGCCTATGACCATCGACACCGGCAACTGGGATCAGGGGGAGCTTGAGGACCTGTTCTTCTGGCTCCAGCGAGTGCTGCAGAAGTACGCCGAGAATCCCGGGTGCCACGAGTGTCTGCGCCTGGCCCGGGACGGGCTGGCGCAGATCCGCGGCGGCCTGGATGCCGTTGGCCGTGACGACGTCGTGCAACTCTGCGAGGAGATGCAGCGGACCGTGGCGGACCTCGAGGCGGACCGGATCGACTGGACGCCGGAGGGTGCCGAGCTGCTGGTGCGGGCGTCCCTGCAGCTATCCGGTCCGCTCGGCCTGACCGGTGCCGAGCCGGGGCGCCTCGCCCGCGTGCTGCTTCCGTTGGTGAACGAATTGCGGGGGCTGCGCGGCGCCGGTCGGCTGATGACGCCGGCGATCGTGATGGCCGCCGAGTCGCCGGAGCCAGCCGCCGTGATGCCACCAGAGGATAACGGCGCGGCCGTTTGGATTCGTGCGCTGCACGAGGCCCGGCGGAGCTTCCAGCGTGGGTTGCTCGATCTCCTGCACGGACGAGACGTGCCTGCCGCTTGCGCCCAACTCGGGGATGCCGCGTCACGGGTTGCCGACGCCCTGCCGGAGGGTGATGGCAAGGGCCTGTTCCGGGCCGCGGCCCGACTGGCAACGGGACTGGCTGGGGAAGATCACGCTCCGTCACCGGCGGTCAAGCAGTTGCTGGGCCGTGTCGATCGGCAGCTCGGTGACGGCCTGCAGGGGGCCGAGCGCGCGCTTTCCGCAGGTGACGATCCGAGGTACCGGGTCTTTCCCGTCGCGACCGGCCTGTTGGATCAACTCGCCGAGACGCTGGACGCGCTGGAGGCACAGGCAGCGGATGGCCTTGCCTACGACCGTGCTCTGCTCGAATCCGCTGTGCTGGCTCCAGGCGTGACGGCGGCGCCGGGATCGCTGGTCGATGCGCTGGAGCTCCGGTCGCGGGAGCTGTCGGTGGCCCTCGAGGACTGGCGCGAGGCGATGGACGACCCTGCCCGAGTTGCCCGGATCGGTGCCTGCTTCGGCAAGCTGCGCAAGGAGGCCCGTGCCGGCGGCGCCCTGCGCATCGGGGAATTCGCCGGCATCCTCGCATCGTTCATCGCTGTGCAGGGCGCGGCCGGCGCTGCCGATGCCGAGGCGGGGCAGGTCATCGAGGACGCGGGGAACGTGCTTCCGGGGTTGCTGGAGGAGGTGCGGACCGCCGGGACGCCGGATACGCCGGTGGCCGACATCGTGCTCCGTGCCGAGGCCATACTGGAGGAGGGAACACCGGCTGAAGCGGCGGAGGAGGACGGGGGCGCGGAGCCGGTTGCGGAAGACGAGGCCGGCCTGGCGCGCATGCGCAGAAAGGGCGGAGCCGACATGGCCCGCCTGGCTGCCGCCTTCGCGGCGCTGGAAGACGGGACCACGCCTCCGGCCGGAGGCGCACCGGAAGGAGACGGCGCCTCCACCCCCGCGCGCGTCGATGCCCGCGCACAGGTCGGCGAGATCGCGGCCTGGCACCAGCGCATCGTCGCCGCGCTGACCCAGGCGGCGGGTGAAGCACAGGCGCTCGAGCGGCTGGTCTCCCGCCTCCGGTCAGCGCTGGGCCCGGACGCCGCCGGCGGCCCGCAGGAGAGCGAAACGGATGGTTTTCCGGATGCCCGGAGCGAGGACCTTCAGCAGGCCCTGGACGAACTGGAGCAACTGCGACTCACCCTCGGCACGACGATCGGCAATGCCTCCGCAGCGCTGCTGCAGCAGCACCGCGCGACCCAGGCGCTGCAGGATCGGCTCGCGATCGACCCGGAGGCGGGCGCATCCGGGGACCTGATTATCACGAAGCCTCCGCAGGCAGGGAAAATCGCATAGACCGCAGCGAAACCGCTAAAATCTTCGCCTGCAAGGCAGGCTTCCACAAGAGCAAGAATCCGTGGGAGCGCGCCTTGCGCGCGAAGGGATCCTCTGCGGAGCTTCCGTGATAAT
>NZ_REBW01000027.1 GCF_007692535.1 Thioalkalivibrio sp.
TGACCGCCAGCAGGTAGGCGAAGATCACCACCGTGCCGATGATCACCGGCGTGTCCCGGTGTCCGATGGCCTGGAACAGCAGGGTGCCTAGCCCTGGCCAGTTGAAGACCTGCTCGAGGATGATCGCGCCGCTCCACAGACCGATCAGCATCAGCGCGAAACTGGTGATGATCGGCGACAGCGTCGGGCGCAGCACGTAGCGGCGTTCGATCATGTGGGACGGCAGGCCTTTGGCACGGGCCATCTCGACGTAGTCCTCGCTGGAGTGGATCAGGAAGAAGGTCCGCCAGGAGTAGATCGAGATGAAGATCGTGGAGAGGAACATCGCCGCGACTGGCAGCAGCATGTGCCGCAGCAGGCTCGCCGCGTAGGCGAGTGTGCCTTCCGGCGGTGGCACGTCGACCATGCCGCCGGCCGGCAGTATCGGGAGCAGGAACGCGAAGATCAGGATCAGGAAAATGCCGTAGAACCATCCCGGCGCAGCCGAACTGGGCGCCAGCGCGATCACCGAACGGTCGAGTGCGCTGCCGTAGCGCCGCGACAACCCCAGCGCGATGAACACGGAGGCGAAGAACACCAGCAGGTTCGCGGTGCCGAACAGCAGCAGGGTGGCTGGCAGGCGTTCGACGATGATCCAGTACACCTCGCGGGCGCCGCGATCGCTGTGCATGTGCTCGGCCCGCCCAAGGTCCAGCCGGATCGCCTGCTGCAGGTAGTCCACACTGCGCACGATGAACGGCTGGTCCAGGCGCAGACGCTCCACGTCGAGTTGCACCCGCCGTTCGATCAGGGCGTTGCGCTCCTGCGGGCTGAGATCGAAGAAGGCGGGGTCGGCCCGCACCTGCTCCGCGACGGTACTCTGGATCTGCACCATCCGCAGTTCGTCCACCTGCCCGCCCATGTTGGCGATCAGGATGGTCAGGTAGACCCCGACCAGCACGGTCAGGAACAGGGCGGCGAGACGCTTGATGGTGAAGAGCGTGAGGCGCCGCAGATCACGCAGGACGCCGCGTCCCGGTGTCGCCATGGCGCCTGAGGAACCGGTCACGGCTGGCCCCCGGGTTGTGGGGTCTCACGCGCGGGCACGGTGGCGAAGACCTGCGAGGCGAAGGAGGGAAGGGCGACCAGCCGCGAGATCACCGCCAGCTCGAGGCTGTTCGCGCCGCTGCCCAGTGTCGCCAGCTCCTCCGGCTCGAGCCGCAATGGCCAGGCGCCGTCCCCGGCGGGCGACAGGGTGCCCTTACGGGCGAGGCTGCCGGTGCCGTCGAACAGCAGGTACTGGACGCTCTCGATCTCGTCTTCCGGGTAAGGCTCGCCCAGGAAGCTCACGCGCAGCGTGAAGTCGGCGGATTCCCCGGAGGTGACGACCATCGGGCCGTCCAGTTCGAGTTCCGGAATGGCCGGCTGGGTGAACCGCAGCCACTTGTCGGAGGGGTCCGGGAAGTCCTCGAAGCGGCGCAGCACGATCGCCCGTTCGAGCGGGTGGACGGAGTGCAGGTAGAACGGCCCGTCCCCGACCCAGTAGTGACCGCGCTGGTCCCGCCATTCCGCGAGTGCGAGGAAGCGTCGGGTGGCCTCGCCCGGTTCGGTGAAGTCGCCAAGGGTCGCGGGAAAGGGCAGATAGTCATCCGCAAGCGCCGCTTCGCGATGCCGGTCCAGGATCGGGAGGCTTGGACCCGCGACCAGGTTCATCCAGGTTACCGCCATCCGGTCCGCCTTGTTCGAGGAGAATGCGAGATCGCCGGAGATTTCCGCGCGCATGCCCATCGCCAGCGCGTGCCAGGGGGAGATCGAGGGCGTACGCGCCGAGACGATGGTCTCCGCGTCGGGATAGATCTGATCGCTGTAGATCTCCACCACGAGTGGATCCCGCGAAACGATCCGCCAGCCGCGGAAATGACGCTGGAAGACCTCGAAGGTCGGTACGTGGCTGGGGTCATGCAGCGGGCTGTCCTCCTCCGCGCGCTCGAAGGTCAGGATCCAGGGCAGCACCATGTCTGCGAGCGACATGGGTGAGCCATCATGCCAGTCACGGTCGAGGAAACCCGCTTCGTAGTACACGCGTGTCCGGGTTCTGGCCGTGATGCCCTCGGGATGGCGTTCACCCACGGTGACGAAACGTCCCGACGTGGTGTCCCAGTCGATCCAGGTGTCCTCCGGGACCTCGATCTCCGGGAGGGTGTCGAGCGTGAGCCAGTCGTGGCTGCGGATCACCGGCACCCCCTCCTGCACGGTCACCTCCGCGCGATCGATTCGCTGCGGCCAGTACAGTCCAGTGAACGGGTCCGGTACCAACTCGATGTCCGCGAGCGCGCGGATGATCATGGTGTCGAAGATCCAGTTGCTGCCGGCCACCGGGTTCCAGGGTTCGGTCAGCAGGCTGGGGACGGCGAACACGACGCTGCCGCCGACCCGATCCCGGAAGCGGATCGTATAGGGCCACAGCCGCGAGCCGGAGATGCCACCCGCCAGATCGACCGCCAGTTCGACTTCGCGGGAATGGGGGAACACGTTCAGCTGATCGACGACCCAGATGCGCACCGAGTCAGCCATCGCCAGTTCGAGCGCGCGCGTCATCAGCGCCTGGCGTTCGTCCCAGTCCGTGTAGTCCCTGCGCTGCAGGCGGTCCGCGATCTCGTCGAACTCCGGATCCGGGGTATAGACCTGCCAGAGCGGCTCCGGCCGGCCGCGCGGTGTGTAGTAGTAGCTGAAATTGTCGGCGAGATCGCGGTTGATCACCGTGGAGATCCAGCCGCCGGTATACAGGTGCCAGCGCCCGGAGTGCGGGTCGCCCGCGATCCAGATGCGCGACGCCTCCTCGGCGGTGCGGTACAGCCGCTCGACGCGGAATCCGAGATCCTCCATCAGGTTCGCGACATAGTCGCCGACCCGCTTGCGTGCGTCCTCGGTGCGGATCAGCACGCTGACCCGAACCGGCTGGCCCTGGTACATCCACTGGCCGTTCTCAAAGCTCGCGCCGAGGCGTTCCATTTCCACACGGATCACCCGTTCCGCGCGTTCGGGATCGTGCTGGTAGCGCAGTTCGAGCGCGCGCGCGACTTCGGCGAGCCGCGCGTAGTCGGGGAAGACCGTGTTCAGGGGCAGGTAGCGGGGTACCGCCAGCCCGCCGTAGAGTTCCTCCGCGACGTAGCGCCGGTTGATCAGCCGGTTCAGCGCTTCGCGGATTTCGGAAACGTGGAAGGGGTTCAGTTCGCCGTTGGCGAAATGCGGACCCGCCGGGTTCACCGTCAGTTCCATCGACGAGCCGTAGGCGAGGGCATAAGTCGCGCGCTCGGAATCCCGCAGGCGCTGGAACACCGTGGTGCTGCTGACACCCTGTCCGAACAGGTGATGCGTTCCGCTCTCGATCAGCCCGGTTACCTTGCCGACGTCGGACTCCTGGGTGAATACGATCTGATCGACCAGCGCCCCGGTCCGCTCGGCGGGATCACCGACGGCACCACGGTCGCCGACACGGCCGGAAGGCTGGTCGGGACTCGTGACCTCCGGGCGCAGAAAGAGCGCACCGACGATTCCCACGAGGAGCAGCGCGGTGGCAGTGAGTCCGATCTTGCTCATCATTTCGGGGAAGAAACCCCTGTCGCAGGCATGTCAGGGACACGATAGACAACGCTCCCGTGCCCTGACAAGGTGGTTACGGAATTCCGTTAGAAACGTCGGTTGGCCGGTAGTTCCGAAAGGGCCGGAATCAGCCCTGGCTCAGTTCCATCTCGAGTTTA
>NZ_REBW01000039.1 GCF_007692535.1 Thioalkalivibrio sp.
GGACCCGTGGGAGCACGACTTGCGCGCGAAGGGGGCCGCTGCGGAGCTTCCGTGATAATCAGGTTCGCAGTTCCCTCCCACTGGCCGATTCCCCCGGCGGCGTCGCCGCGCAATCGAATCCGCCCGCCGAGTACCCTTGTCCATGTTCACCTCCGCAAGCAATGTCGAAGAGCTGATCCGCAGTTTCCGGATCGAAGAGGCGATGATGCGTTACAGCAGCTTCGTTCCCCGGCTCTACAACTACTGCCGCAGCCTGGGCTTCGAGCCGGGCCGGATGCTGCCCTCGCGGGCCTTCTGCTCCGACGAGAGCCAGGGTTACCCCACGATCCTGATCGCCAAGCACTTCGGCACTTTTCCGTTCAACCACGGGCGCGGCGGCGCAATCGTCGCCACACAGCGCCACGGCCCGTTCGCCGAGCACGGCCAGGACCTGGTGATCATCCAGGCCAGCCACGTCGGATACGATCCCGAGACCGCCCAGTTCGGGACCTACCGGCGGATTCACGCCGCGCATGCCGAGTACACGCCCAACTGCGGCAAAATCGCGGCGGTCGTGTCGCGGTACCTCCGGGAGTACCGGTTTGCGCAGGCGGGCGTGCTCCTGGAACGTTGCGAGGGGGTGCTGTGCGTGCGCATCGACAATGGCCTGCTGCGGGGAAACCGCACCGAGGGCCTGTTTCTCAACCTGCCGCGACTGGTCGAGCGCGACGCCGACGGGGACTTCACGCCACTGCGCACCTACAGCACGTCGAAGAGCTTTACCGCCTCCAGTGCCCTGCAGCGCCAGGTGTCGGACCTGGATCTGAAAGAGGGGCAGCGCGTCGCGATCGGGACGCGGCTGCGACCGAAGATGTTCTTCTACCAGCGCGAACTCGACCAGGAACCGGAAAGCCGCGACCAGCAGGAGGCGGGCCTCATCGCCGCGATGCCGTGGATCGTGACCTCGCCCAACCCGCTGCTCACCGCCGCGCAGATCAATACCCAGGTGGAGTTCGACCGTGCCTTCCGGACGGCCGCCCAGGCGCCGAGCTTTCACGGCAAGCGGCTGCTGCACATCGCCGGCCTCAACATCGACATCTCGCCGCAGCCCGGCGAGATCTTCCCCACGACCCACTTCGTCCCCTGGGCCGCCTACGTGCAGGACAGGGAGGGCAACCAGCGCATTCTGGAGCAGTCGGAACTCGTTGCGCTGCTGCGTGAACAGGGCACGGAGAACCCCGACGAGGTCGATCTGGAGGCGGCGATCAGCGCGATGGCGGAAACCGACAAGGTACAGATCGGTGTCGATTCGGCGTGACGGCCCGCCACGGTCTAGAATCAGACACATGAGCGAACAACGTCTTTCCCCGCGCTTTGCGTGCCGCTGGCCGGTGGAGATCGTCGGGCCTGAAGAGCGACGTTTCCGCGCGCAGGCCGCCGACATTTCGTTGACGGGCATGGCCATGCTGGTCGACCGTGGGGTCGCGGCCTTCCTCGCGCCGTCCGGCGGCATGCTGAATCCAGGCGTGCCGCCGGTCTCGGTCGCGGTGCAGGCGCCCGAGTACGCCGAGGTGGGCAAGTTGCGTTTTGAAGGACGGGTCCGGCACATCCGCCGGCTTTCCCAGGAACAGTACCTGATCGGCATCAGGTTCACCGACCCCGATGCATCCCTCCAGCTCGAACTCCAGGCACTGGTCGAACAGGCCATGCGTTCTCCGCACGGATGATGGCAGCGGCAGCCGGGTAGCCCACCGCACAGCTGTACGGGCTCCACTGACTGCCGTTTGGCCGCGGTGTTGGCCCCGGTGTTGGTGCAGAGGAACGGTATGAGGCAATCGACCGAGACCGCCGGCCGACCCGACGAGGACTCGGGATCACTGCAGATCGAGACCGAAGGACGCGGGCGGATCGCGGAGATCAGCGCCAGCGCCCGCCGGGTTCCGTGGTTCTGGAACCTGTTGCAGGTGCTCTGGGTCGCCGGTCCGGCCACCTTCCTCGCGATGCAGGGCGGCTACTGGCTGGGATTCGGCGAGTTCGCACCGGCTCGCAACGTGATCTATTTCGCGTTCTTCACCCTGTTCCTCGGGGTCATCGCGCTGGGCAGCAAGTTCGTCTCCGTCGCCATCACCGAACGCCGGGCGGAGGAGGCGGCACAGGCACTGCGGCGGACCATCGACTGGCTTCCCGAACTGCTGTTTGCGATCCGTGACGCCGACCTCGCGGCGGACAGCACCGAGGACCGACGCCGCCGCGCGGCCGGTGCACTGCTGCAGGAACTCGACCTCGGGCCGGAGACGCTGGCACTGGCGGTGCGTGAGCTGAGCGGCGACATCGGTCTGGCACAGATCGCGCAGCAGATCGAGGTGTATCGGCGGGTGGGGTTGCACTCGCGGGTCCGGGACCTGGTCGAGGCCTCGACCGAGGCGAGGCTGGCGGCGCTGGAGCGGGCGCACGCGGAGGTGCCGGAGCTGGCGGATCTGTTGCGCGAGCGCCTGTCGGGCCGGGCGCCGAGCCAGGGCAGCGGGATCCCCCGTCGGGAAGGCTTCCTGCAGCGGCTTCTGGCAGCGGCTGAGCAGGATGATCCCGGGGCCCTGCCGGTCGCCGACGTACAGGAACTGCTGGTGCTGCTGTTCGAGCTGGTCAACGGACGCGAGATCCGCTACCTGCGTTTTTCCTGGAAGGGGAGCTGGAATGTGGCCCGCGCCCTGTCCGAGGTCGAGATCAAGCGCACCCGCCACCGGCTGGCGCAGGCTCGGGTCGACAGCCGCCTGCGCGGGTTGGCACGGCTGCTGGCGGGAACCCCCGGCAGTGGCCTGCGGCACGGCGACTTGTCCCTCGACACCGTGACACTGGGTCAGCGCGTACTCCTGGCGCTGGAGACCCTGGTTGCCGCGCGTCCCCGTCCCGGGTCGGCAGCAGCCAAGCGTCTGGCTCGGCTGCTGCACGAGGTGCATCGGCTGCACGAGGATCATGCACGCTGGCTCAAGGCCGGCCAGGCCTTCGATACGGCGCTGGCGTACTGGGAACGAATGCATCAGCGGGTACAGCCCGAGCGGCGTCGCTGGTGGCAGCGGCTACGCGGACGGGGGTTGCAGATCCAGGAAGATGTGATCGACTTCAGCAACGAGCGCAAACTCGCATTTGCGCGCGAATTCTGCCGCGTGATGGACGAAGCGGGCATCCAGTTCGACGAGCGGGGCCTGCAAGTGGGCGGGCAGGCGGTGGATCGGGGCGAGATCCGCCGGCTCGGCCTGCACCTGCTCACCCTGCTGCAGGAGTCGCTGGATCTCAGCGACCTCGCAATCCAGCGGGCGATTCAGGCCGCCCCGGCGGCCTGGCTCGGCGGGTTGCAGGCCGGAATGACGGCGGATGGGAAGGCGGGACTGGGCGCCGCCGTGGTCAAGGAGGTGCGACAGGATCTCGGGCGCATGGCCGAGCGGCTGGCGGCGCAACTGGCGACGCTGTACCAGTTGCCGCTCAGTGAGGCCCTGCGCCAGCGGCTGGTCGAGCGCTATGGAGCCAACCCGGAGCGCCTGGAAATGCTTGCGAGCCGCGTGGGGGAGGGGAGCGGCCAGCCGCTGAGGCGGGCCCAGCCGTCGGGGCGTGAGGCGCTGATGCGCGACCCGCGCTGGGCGCTGCTGCTGAAATTCGGGGATCGTTATCTGGATTGAGCCGGACGCGGCCCGCATCCCGCGGCTTTCCCGCTCCTGATGATCACGGAAGCTCCGCAGAGGGTCCCTTCGCGCGCAAGGCGCGCTCC
>NZ_REBW01000223.1 GCF_007692535.1 Thioalkalivibrio sp.
TGTGCGGCCCCAATTTCTGCTCGATGAAGATCACCCAGGACGTGCGCGACTATGCCGCGAAGCAGGGTGTGTCCGAGCAGGAGGCGCTGGAAAAGGGCATGCAGGAGAAGGCCGCCGAGTTCGTGACCGAGGGCGCCCGGATCTACCGCGAGGTATAAGCCCGGCGCGCAGCGCCTCTGGAGTGCGGCGGCTTGCCGCCGCTATGGGACGTGCGCGCAAGCTTCCGCTGCCGGAAAGCGGGAGCAAGTTCCCGTGCTCCACATCAGTCGTCGCTGCCCAGCCAGAAGCCCACGGAACGGTCCAGGAAGTCCTTCCAGGTCATGTAGTGCGAGCCGTCGCAGGAGAAGGTCAGGCTGATCATGCCGTTGAAGATGTTGAGCGACGACGAACGCAGGTAGACCGTCTCGTCGGCGAAGCGCAGGTGCTTCAGGTTCTCGAGGATCCGGGGGATCGCGTCGGCGGGCATCAGTGCGTTCGTCGGGTAGGGCATGCTGGGAAAGGCCAGGCAGGTGTCGGGATCGCTGAGTGTCTCGTGGGTCAGGATGCGGTAACGGTAGGGGTCCTCCAGCGTCCAGACCGTGGCCCGGCTGCTGGAGAAGTGCAGCACGCACTGGAATACCCCCCGTTCGGTGAAGAGCTCCTCGAGGACCGAGAGGACGCTGTCCATGTCGCGGTCCATCAGGCTCTCCGTGCGCGTCTGCAGGAAGACGGTGCCGCGAATCGACGGGTCCCCCTTGATCTGGCGCCACTCCGTGGACTCTTCGTACAGGCTCCCGGTGGTCGGCAGGTTGCGCAGATCGAAATCCGCTCCCAGGAAACCCAGGACCGTACCGTCGGCGTCGCGGATCAGCTGCAGGGCCGTGAGCGACGGCCGCCGGCCCAGCAGGCTGATGTAGGCCTCGGAGAGCAGGAACCCGTCCGCCGGCACGACCTGCTTCAGATACGGGCGCTGTGAGCGGTCGCGCCCGAAGTGCTCCGGCAGCAGGCACGCATGAGAGGCGTTGTCGCTGATCTGGATGCCGCCGGTGTTCAGGGCGTAGACGAAGGTGCACTGCGGCAGCTCGCGTATCGATTCCTGGAGGACCCTCGAGAGTGCCTCGCGGCTGGACCACACCTCCGGCAGCCGCCGGGCAATGCCATCCAGAGGCTCCTGGAGCTCTTTCTGCAGCCGTCGCCGCGCTTCGTCAATGGTGTTCTGGAGTATGTCCATTCAGCTTGGTGTCCTGATGCGGCCCCCGGGTTCGAACCGTGAAGGGCCGTCTGATTGATTGGCCAATGCTATCATTTAGATAGTTTCAATTATCTTTCACTACTGCGTTTATCAGGGTAAAACTGGTGCCAAGGTTACTGGGTTGAAACAGGAGGCACTGTCATGATCAAGACCATCTCGTTCGGCATCGTCCATTTTACGGTGGCTTTCGCCGTGGTGTTCGCGCTGACCGGCAGCCTGGTCATCGGCGGCCTGGTGGCCGTGATCGAGCCCCTGGTCAACACCCTGGCCTATCACTACCACGAAAAGGTCTGGGATCGGATCCGGGGCCGCGCCCAGGTGCAGCCCGCCACCGTGCTGCAGGGTTGATGCCATGACCGAACCCAGCCTGATCCGCGATGCAGCCAGGGTCGATCTCGACGCGGTGAATGCCGTGGTCGAGGCGGCGATCCACACCTGGAAGCTGCCCGAGCGCGTCAAGCGCCTGGCCCTGCCGGTCTACCGCTACACTCCGGAGGACCTCGGGCACCTGCAGCTTCGAGTGCTGGAGCAGTCCGCCGGCGTCGTCGCCGTCGCCGCCTGGGAGCCGGCCGACCCGCGCGACCTGCCCGGAGCGGGGTCGGGGATGCTGCTGCACGGCCTCTATGTCGATCCGGAGCGGCACGGGCAGGGCCTCGGGGCACGATTGCTCGACGACGCGTCTGGAGCGGCCCGGATGCGCGGTCATGATGGCATCGTTGTCCGGGCGCAGGCCGATGCCGAAGGCTTCTTCGCGCGCCGCGGCTTCACGCGCCTGCCGGTTCGGGACGAGGCGCGCGACTACGCGGCGCGGCTGTGGCTCCCGCTCTCATAAGGGGTCCGGTCTGGTAATCTAGAGGGCTCTCCAATCCCTGAGAGGCATCTCGATGAGCGATTCCCGCGAATGCCGTGTTGCGGTCTTCAGCGCGCAGAAATACGACCGCCTGTTTCTGACCCAGGCCGCGACCGACAGCAACGTCCAGTTCCATTTCCTCGAGCCTCGGCTGGAGCCGGATACCGTGATCCTGGCGCAGGATGCGACGGCCGTCTGCGCCTTCGTGAACGACCGTCTGGACGCCGAGGTGCTCAAGGCCCTGAAGGAGTCCGGGATCGACCTGGTCGCCCTGCGCTGCGCGGGCTTCAACAACGTCGATCTGCAGGCGGCGGAGGATCTCGGGATCCGGGTCGCACGCGTGCCCGCCTATTCGCCCAGCGCCGTCGCGGAGCACGCCGTGGCGCTAATCATGACCCTGAACCGCAAGACCCACCGTGCGTTCAACCGGGTCCGCGAGGGGAACTTCCTGCTCGACGGGCTGATCGGCTTCGACCTCAACGGCGGCACCGTCGGGATCGTCGGCACCGGCAGGATCGGTCGGACCTTCGGGCGCATCATGCAGGGCTTCGGCTGCGAGGTGGTGGGATTCGACCCCTATCCCGACCCGGAGGTCGAGGAGATGGGCATCGAGTACCTGCCCTGGGACGCTTTCCTCAGTCGCTGCGACATCATCAGTCTGCACTGTCCGCTGACGCCGGAGACCCACGCCATGATCGACGCCGACGCGATCGCGTTGATGAAGCCCGGCGTGATGCTGATCAACACCAGTCGCGGCGCGATCATCGACACCCAGGCGGTCATCGCGGGTCTCAAGAGCGGGCGCATCAGCAGTCTGGGCCTGGATGTCTACGAGCAGGAAGAGAACCTGTTCTTCAAGGACCTCTCCGACGAGGTCATCCAGGACGACCTGTTCCAGCGGCTGCTGACCTTCCCCAACGTGCTGGTCACCGGACACCAGGGCTTCCTGACCCGGCAGGCGATGGAAGAGATCGCCCGCACCACCGTCGACAACCTGCGCTGCCTGAGCAACGACGAAGCCTGCCTCAACCGGCTGGTGTAGGTTCGTCCGTCGCTACGCACCGTGCCATGTCCATGGTCGTGCCCATGGCCGACACGGGTGCGCCGTGGCCGGACGCGCTCAAGCCGTCCATGGGCGCTCGATGGCGGCTGTCCGCGGCTGCGTATGGCCCATGCGTGGGTTCCGTGGCCGGACACGCTCAAGCCATCCCTGGGCGCTCGATGGCGGCCATCCATGGCCGCCAACGGTCCGGCCACGGCACCCCCGCACGGGCCTTCAGCCCTTGGACCTGACCAAAAGTGCTCCGTAGCAGGGCACCCCTTCGCGTCTCCTGATGATCACGCAAGCTGCGCGAATGTTTTGGCGGTTTCGCTGCGGTCAATGCGATTTTTCCTGCCTGCGGAGGATCCGTGTTGAGCGGTCATGAAGGCAGTTGCAAGGGGCGCGCCCCGTGTTAAGGTCTTGGCGGGTCTGTTGGAGACGCGCGTCTTCACCTGCGGAGAGCGCATTGCACGGCGCTTGGGTGCCCGTTGCTGGAGCGATGCAAAGCCGCAAACCGTAGGTCGGGTTAGCCCAAAGGGCGTAACCCGACGGGTTTCGC
>NZ_REBW01000227.1 GCF_007692535.1 Thioalkalivibrio sp.
GAGAGATTTCCCTCACCTATGCCTCGCGCGATGAGAGCGATGCCCAGGATCTCTTGGTGGCCGGTTATACCCTGAGCTTCTGACGGGCCGGGCGAGGGAGCTTTACCGGCCAGGGATTCGCGCCCCATGGCGACATCGTGCTCGATGTCAGCGGAACTTACTCGATAGCGAAATGAGTTCGCTGCGTGCCCCCCAAGCGGCCGCCGACCGGGCTCTGCGGCTGAGTGTGGAAGGGCATCCGACGACGGCGCACGAGTAGGTCAAAGGCGCGACAAAGTGGTGCGAGCCCACCCGGACCCTCGTTTCGGCATTCGTCGGTGCCGCAGTCAGCCGCGCGCGAGGCGGCGGTTGAGGGCGTAGACGGACAGCGGCGCGAACACGACCGCGATACCCAGGGCCCAGAGGAGGGACCCCAGTGCCGGGGCCGCGGCCGGGCCGCCGTTCATCAGTGCGCGCGCCGCGTCCGCGAGTAACGACACGGGGTTGGCGTAGACGAAGCCCTGCAGCCACTCGGGCATGGTCTCCACTGGCACGAAGACGGAGCTGACGAAGGTCACCGGAAACAGCGCCGTGAAGCCGAACAGTTGCACGTGTTCCGGGTCGCGCGCCAGCACTCCGACCAGTACCATCACCCAGGAGAAGGCGACGGCGAACACCAGCACCAGCACGACCATGCCCAGCAGGTGCGCGATGGATGTCGCCAGGCGAAAGCCGAGCAGGTAGCCCACGGCCAGCAGCAGCGCGATGCCAAGCGCCTGTTTGACCACATCGGCCAGGATGCGCCCGGCCAGCGGGGCCCAGCGCGGGATGGGCAGGGCGCGGAAGCGGTCGAACACGCCCCGGGTCAGGTCGGTGTTCAGGCCGTGGCCGACATAGACCGTGACGAACATCATGTTCATCACGATGACCCCGGGCAGCACGAATTCCAGGTAGTCGTCCGGCGAGCCCGCGATCGCCCCGCCGAAGACGTACAGAAACAGCACCAGGAACAGGATCGGCTGGATGCTGTAGTCGCCCAGCTCCCAGGGGTTGCGCCGCACCTGCACCAGGCTGCGCCAGGCCAGCGTGAGCGTCTGCTGCAAGCCATTCATGCGGCGTCCTCCGATGCAGTGGGTTCGAAGTGGCCGCTGTGGCCGGTCAGCGCGAGGAATACGTCGTCCAGGCTCGCCCCGCGCAGGCCCAGCTCCGCGACTTCGATGCCGGTCTCGTCCAGGGCTCGCAACACGGCCGGAAGCAGCCCCGGGTCCTGTACCGGGGCGCTGATCTGATCGCCGTCCACCTGCGCCTGCACGCCCACAACCGCGGTGATTTGTTCGGCGGCGCGTGCGGCCACCGCCGGGTCGGATACGGTCACGTACAGGGTGCGCGCGCCAACCCGTGCCTTGAGCTCGGCGGACGTGCCTTCGGCGATGACCCGGCCCTGATCCAGCACGACAATGGAGTCGGCGAGGGCATCCGCCTCTTCGAGATACTGGGTGGTCAACAGGACGGTCGTGCCGTCCGCCTGCAACTGGCGGACGCGATGCCACAGGTCGCGCCGTGCCCGGGGGTCCAGCCCTGTGGAAGGCTCGTCCAGGAACAAAATGCGCGGACGCCCTACCAGGCTGGCCGCCAGGTCCAGCCGTCGGCGCATGCCGCCCGAATAGGTCTGGGCGGGCCGGCGCGCGGCCTCTTCCAGGGAAAAATCCGCCAGCAGCGCATCCGCACGCGCCTTCGCTTCCGCGCGCTTCAGTCCCAGCAGGCGGCCGATCAGGATCAGGTTCTCGCGCCCGGTCAGCTTCTCGTCGACCGACGCATACTGCCCGGTCAGGCCGATGATTTCCCGCACCCGCGCCGCCTCCCGAACGACGTCGAAGCCGCCGACCCACGCCCTTCCAGCAGTGGGGGCCAGCAGCGTGGCCAGGGTTCGGACCACGGTGGTCTTGCCGGCGCCGTTCGGGCCCAGCAGACCCAGCACCTGGCCGGTCGGCACGCTCAGGTTCACGCCGTCCAGGGCGCGCGTGCCGCCAAAGTCTCGCACCAGCCCTTCCACTTCGATCGCGCGGCTCATCAGCACTCCAACACTCCGGCGTCAGGTATTCCCCTTTCATTCAAGCGACGGGGCCAGATAAAGGCAAGCAGGGGCGGCAGGGCAAGGCATCGATGATGGATCCGAGCCCGAGGGAAACACTCGGGACGTCCGCAGCACGCAGGCGGTCTGGGACGCGTTACTGACCCAGCGCGAGCCTGCGCCAGAATCCTACGATCCGTTCTTTCGCGCTCGCATCACTCGCGTGGCATTTTGAGAAAAGGAGCTGTTACCCGATCTCAGAACCGCACGCGTCCGACGCTCCTCCGATACGAGTGGATTGGGCCAACGGGTGATCGTGTCTCGTTGCATGGGCTTGCGCTAGGAATGCCGCAAAACCTGATCGACGGGCCTTCTGGGGGATGGCGACAACCGCTTTCTTGCGAATCCCAGGCGGATCAGCAGCAGGGGCTGTTCTCCCGCGTCCAAACCAAGGTGCGCAGCCAGCCGCCTGCGAATCGGCTCGACCTCGCAGGGCATGTTGACGTGCGCGTGTGCGATGCCCAGGGCAGTCGCCGTCAGCGCGACGCGCTCGAAGCTGCGACCGACATCGACCCAGTGCCGCTTGTCATGCATCCGGGCGATGAAGAGCAGCAGCAGGCCGGAACTGCGGATGGCCTTTTCCTGCCGGGCGGCTTCGCCCGCCGGGGTCACCAGCGTCGTCATGATCCAACGGCCGAGCCAGCGCGGAATCGACGGGAAGCCCAGCGCTTCGGCCGCGAGGCCGTCCCCGCGGTCGGAGACCTCCCGCTTGGAAAACCGGATCCACGAAACGAGCTCCTCGACAAACGCCGGATCCTTGAACTGCGCGACATTGCCGTCACGAACGAAGCCGATGATCGGTTCGGCATCGGGATGTCCTACGCGGAACGGGCGCACCCCCACGGATTCGTAACGGCTGGCCTCCAGTAGGTGGGCCAGATGGGATTCATCTATCGCTCGCCCATCGTAGATTCCGCGGTTCGACTGCCGGTCGGGAATGGCACGAAACAGGGCATCTGAGGGTTTCTGCGCGCCCTCGGACAGCCGAACTCGCAGGCATTCGTCCGTTTCATCGGAGGGGAAGTAGTCGACGCTGGCCGAGAGACCTTGCTGCCCCGCTGCGACAACCAGGTTCTCGAGCGCGCAGCCCAGGCTGATGAACAGGGCATGATCGTCCGGGTCGACCACCGGGAGGCGTCGGGACAGGTCGGGGTAGATCCGGATCGTTTCCCCATCCACCGAGAAGCGCCAGGGCTGGGTGTTGTGTCCAGATGGTGCGCGCACTGCAAACGGGACCAGTTGCTGGGCAACAGCGTTCATCAAGCGCCCTCGATGTGTATTGGAGAAATCAATCGAAAACCTGATTATCACGGAAGCTCCGCTGGGAATCCGCCCCCGCGTAACGCTCTCCCACCCGCCCGCATACCCGTGCCCTGTGGGAGGCGAGTCCTCTCGGCGACCTAACGGGGAAAGACCTTCGCCCAGAGGCTGGCCTTCCACAGGGGCGTCCCTTGAGACAGCGGCAATCCGACCACCTGTGGAGCTTTGGCGCTAACTGTCATGCCGTTGGGGGGCGCGGGACCCCTGATGATGAAAAGCCGCAAACTGTAGGTCGGGTTAG
>NZ_REBW01000167.1 GCF_007692535.1 Thioalkalivibrio sp.
CGGGATCTGCCGGGGTGCGATCGTTCCTCGGGGCCGGACCTGCGCGCGACGCCCCGGTCCGGGCGCGTTCGGCACTTTACCATCAGGGCGGCGGTGATGCTGGCTGGCTATCCCGGATGGATAGTTGTGGCGGCCCGGGACACGATTACACTTTGCCACTCGCGAAGCCCTGCGCGCGCGGACGCGTCGCACCGGCCGGCCGCCCAACCACCGGCGGTTCGTGGCCGGCAGCCCGAGGATCCCGTAATTCCGATGATGAACGACTCGATTGCCAGGCCCGGTGGCAGGACTCCGGGCAGTCTCTCCGGCGGAGGCCCCTTCGACCCCGCGGATCATCTGGCCTATGGCCGCTGGCGCGAAGCCAAGTTGTCCGGGTTTCCGGGTTCCATCGACGATCTCAGGGTGGATGTGGAGGACCCGGCCAGTGTCACTGCGGCCGAGCGTTCGGCGCTGATCGAGCGCATCCGGCGTGCCAACATTGCGATCTACCGTTGTGACGGCGCCGCGGTGGATCGAGATGCGTTGCGCAGGTTTGGCCAGGCGCTCGGCCTCTGGCGGCTCGATGAGCACCTGTGTGCGGAGGAAGACGGAATCAGCCAGTTGCAGGTCAGCGAGGGCGGACGCACTGGCGAGTACATCCCCTACACCGATCGTCCGCTGAGTTGGCACTGCGACGGCTATTACAATGCGCCCGACGGGACGATCCGGGCGATGCTGCTGCATTGCGTGTCTGCTGCGGCGCAGGGGGGCGAGAACGCGCTGATGGATCACGAGATGCTCTACATCGCGTTGCGCGATGCGGGGTCACGCTATATCGAGGCCCTGATGCATCCCGAGGCCCTGACCATTCCCGCGAACACGCAGGACGGCGAGGTGATCCGTCCGGAGCGCACCGGGCCGGTGTTCAGCGTGGATCCGGTCAGCAGTGCACTGCACATGCGTTACACCGCCCGGGGCCGGAACATTCGCTGGCGCGACGACCCGGTCACTGCCGAGGCCGTGGCGCTGATCGGTCGCATCCTGGATGCCCCGGACAGCCCCATCTTCCGCTACCGGTTGCGTCCAGGGGAGGGCATCCTCTGTAATAACGTGTTACATAACCGCACGGGATTCCGGGACGACCGGGAATCCGGCCATCGGCGCCTGGTCTACCGGGCGCGGTTTCTCGATCGTGTGGCTGAAACCTGAGGTATTGAAATGATTTGGTTGAGCGAGATGCTGATGCAGAACCAGGACCTCGAGTCCTTCCAGCAGCTCATCGAGCTGGTGCAGCAGCGCGCGCGCGAAGGTGAGCGCTTTCTGAGTTCCGACGTGCGTCCGCCGTTTCCGGATACACCCATGGATTGGGAAGAGCGCATCGAGGCCGCGTTCACTTCCCCGAACGGTTGAGCGGGGATCGAGATGTTCTGGGATGACGACGCTCCATATGACGAACTCGCCGGCTTGCGGGACGTGGTCGATGTCTCCTTCCGGATCGACTGTTCCTGTCTGCCGCTGGACCATGCTCACGCCCTGTCCACGGCACTGCTGGAATCGCTGCCGTGGCTGGAGACGGAGGAGTTGGCCGGGGTTCACCTGATCCACGGTGCCGAGTCGGGCAACGGCTGGATGCGGCCCCAGGATCCCGAACGGGACCTGTTGCACCTGTCGCGCCGCGCGCGCCTGCGCCTGCGCGTTCCGGATGCGCGCGTGGATTCCGCCGCCGCGCTGGTGGGCAGCCGGCTCGATGTTGCCGGATTCGCAGTAGGGATCGGCGAGATGAACGTGATTCCGCTGGAGCCGCTGCCGGTGGTGTTTGCACGTTACGTCGTTTCGGAACCGGACCAGGACGAGGCTGCGTTCCTTGCCGAAATGGCGGCGGAGCTGAGCCGCCTCGGGGTGCCTGTCTCCAAGCTGCTGAGCGGTCGCAGGCACGTGCTGCGCGTCCCGGAAGGCATGCTGCACACGCGCAGCCTGATGGTCGCGGAGCTGGAGCCGGAGGAGTCGTTGCGCCTGCAGCGCAGCGGTATCGGTCCGGAGCGGGCCATGGGCTGTGGCCTGTTCATCGGGCACAAGGATATCGCCCCGGTGCCCGGGGGCAATTGAACGGCCGTGTCCGGCCGGGGTTTTGGGGTGGAAATGTAAGGATTTCCAAATATTTGCAGTGAATGACTAAACCAAGGGAGGAATTTTCATGAGTCTGGAAGTTGACGGTGTCACCATTGAGACCAACCCCAATGGCTACCTGTTGGAGCTGTCGGACTGGAGCGAGAAGGTGGCCGAAACCATCGCCGCGAAGGAAGGCATCGAGCTGACCCAGCGCCACTGGGACCTGATCCACTACCTGCGCGACGAGTACATGAATAACAATGAGAGCCAGCCGAACACCCGCACCATCGTGAAGGCGATGCAGCAGTTGTGGGACGATCGCAAGGTGGATGCCAAGACCGTCTACGACCTGTTCCCGCTGGATCCCAGCAAGCAGGGCGGGCGCATTGCCGGGCTGCCCGAAAGCCGCCGGAAGGGTGGCTATTGAATCGTTGCCTATCCCCTAAGGGAGGTTAAGCGCCCCGGCGGCCGGTGTTACAGTCGCGTAGGTCGTCGGGGCCCACGTTCGCCGCCCCATTACTTGGAGACACGGAACCATGAGCAAGAAACAGGAATTGATCAACGAAATGCTCGAGATGCAGAAGCATTTCATGGATTACGAGCACGAGAACGGCGTCGACCCGGTCGATTACTACCTGGCGCCCGAGGGCCATGCGCTGCACGCCTATCACAAGCGCTACCGCGATATCGCGATGGAGCTGGTGGATATCGCTCACGAAGAGAAGGGCTCGCGCCGCTAATATCCGCGTCGCCCGGCGGACGGGCAGGGTCTTGCCCGCCCGCCCTTCTTCGGACGCGCGTCACGCCGCGCGGCTCGGGAACAAGCGTACCCCCATCAGTCTCGGATACCCCTATGTCAGATCGCCCCGGTTTCGATCCGGAGGTACTGGCGCCGCTGAGCCAGCGCCTCAATGACCACCCCGTCTATGGCCTGCGCGATCTGTCGGATCTGCGCCGGTTCATGGAGCATCACGTCTACTCCGTCTGGGACTTCATGTCCCTTATCAAGTATCTGCAGCAACATATTGCACCAGTTCGTTATCCGTGGAGCCCGGTGGGTGATGCCGCGGTCAGGCGCTTCATCAACGAACTCGTGCTCGAAGAGGAATCCGACGCGTTTCCGGGGCCCGACGGCAGCGACGTGCACATGAGCCACTTCGAACTCTACTGCGGCTCGATGGCCGAGTTGGGCGCGGACCCGGACCGTCCCCGGCGCTTCGTCGAGATCGCCGCGACGCGCGGGATCGATGCGGCGCTGGCCGCGGGCATCGCTCCGGAACCCTCGGCCCGGTTCATGCGCAGTACCTTCGACTTCATTGCCACCGACAAGCCGCATGTCGTTGCGGCCGCCCTGGCCGTGGGTCGGGAGCACGTGATTCCAGGGATGTTCCGCAGTTTCCTGCGCAACATGGGGATCGGCGCCGACGTTGCCCCGCAGTTCCACTTCTACCTCAATCGTCACATCCACCTCGATGAGGATTTCCACGGGCCCCTGTCCCTGCGCATGCTGGACCTGCTCTGCGCGGGCGATCCCGTGCGACTGGAGGAGGCCCGCGTGGCTGCCCGCTCGGCCATCGAGGCGCGGATCCGCTTCTGGGACGGTGTGCATGCCGACCTTGCGGAGGCCGCATGAGTCTCCGTCTGCGCAGTCGCTGGAAGCAGGGCGAGCGGGAACGCAGCCTGGAGGATCTGGCCACGGTCGGGGCCGCCAACGCCTGGCGCGCGGCCTGCAACGGCGTGCTCAACCTCGAGAACGAGGGCTTCGAGACGAGCTCGCGTGCGCAGCGGATCGACATCATCGAGGAGTTCGTCGCTTTCCTGCTGCTGTTGGCCGACCGGCTGGTCTACGAAACCTTGTCTGCGGAGGATCGGGCGCGGTTCATCACCGCCATGGCCATGCGTCTGGCCGAGCTGGTCGATGAGAACCGGACCGATGCGCAGGGCCCCGGAGACCACCGCGATCGTTTCATCGAGAAGCTGAACGAGCGCACCGGCGTCTATGCCGAGTGCAGGTACAGCCCGGAAGAGGGGCCCGGCTTTACCATGCTGTGCTGCCTGGGGGACCGCGTAACCGACGTGCTCGGTCCCACCAACCGCAAGTGGGCTCAGGACCAGGTGGTCGCGATCGACGGTCCGGAGGCGGCGCAGGGGTTCACGCGGGCCCTCGAAACCCTGCTGGACGACGCGGAGCATGAGCGCCCTGCCCGCGAACCGCGGCGCCCGCTGGCCGACGACTGAGAGCCTGCGGGGCTGGCCCCCGGCGGGAAGCAGGCATGCAAGACACACTCCGTCGCATTCGCGTAATCCTGGTGGGAACCACCCACCCTGGAAACATTGGCTCGACCGCGCGGGCGATGAAGACCATGGGCCTTTCCGATCTGGTGCTGGTGGACCCCAGGCACTTTCCCGCAGCCGAGGCAACGACCCTTGCGGCCGGCGCGGATGACCTTCTGGTCAATGCGCGGGTGCTGCAGCGGCTCGAGGAGGCGGTCGCCGGCTGTGTCTGGGTGGTGGGAACCACCGCGCGCCGTCGCGGCCACTCGGTCCCGGTGCTGGCGCCGGACGCCGCGGCGCGCGATCTCGTTGCAAGGGCTGCCAGGGGACCGGTGGCGCTGGTGTTCGGCCGCGAAAGCAGCGGATTGAGCAACGACGAGCTGGATCACTGCAACGCCCTGGTGCAGATCCCGACGGACCCCGGCTTCAGCTCTCTCAATCTGGCCGCAGCGGTGCAGGTGTTGGCATACGCCTGCCGTATGGCTGCGTTGGAACATGCGGTGGCGTCACCACCGGCATACGACCCCGATCCTCCGGCGACCCAGGCCGAACTGGAGGGGCTGTTCGAGCATTATCTCCGTGCGCTGGTGCGCATCGAGTTCCTGGATCCCGAAAAACCGCGGCACCTGATGCGCCGCCTGCGCCATCTGTACCTGCGTGCCGGGCTCAGCGCGAGCGAGGTCAGGATCCTGCGCGGCATCCTCACACACACCGAGCGGGGCGGCGGCCGTCCGCTGGATCGGCCGTGATATCTTAGTTGCCTGCCATCCTCAGGCGACGGGACACCATGTTTCAACGGCTCCGGGAAGACATCCGCTGCGTGTTCGATCGTGACCCCGCGGCGCGCAACGGCTTCGAGGTCTTGACGACCTATCCGGGGCTGCACGCCGTCTGGGTTCACCGTGCGGCGCACGGGCTCTGGCGTATCCGGCTGCGTTGGCTTGCCCGTATCTTGGCCAACGTGAGTCGCCTGCTGACAGGAATCGAGATCCACCCCGGTGCCCGCATTGGGCGACGTTTCTTCATTGATCACGGCATGGGTGTGGTGATCGGCGAAACGGCAGAGATCGGCGACGACTGCACCATCTACCACCAGGTCACCCTTGGCGGAACCAGTTGGGACAAGGGCAAGCGTCATCCCACCCTCGAGGAGGGCGTCGTGATCGGCGCCGGAGCAAAGCTCCTCGGACCCGTGCACATCGGCGCCCGCGCCCGGATCGGTTCCAATGCCGTGGTGCTGCGCGACGTGCCCGCGGATGCCACCGCGGTGGGAATCCCGGCACGGGTGCTGGTGCCGCGTCCGGAACCCGATCCGCGCTTCAAGGCGATGGCGGACCGCATGGGCTTCGACGCCTACGGGCTGACCCGGGATATGCCCGACCCGGTGGCCGATGCCATCCACCGGATCGTCGATCATCTGCATGAACTCGACGAGCGCATGGAACGTGCGTGCGAGGCCCTCAAGGGGGCCGGGATCGATATGGGTGCGGCCGAAGAGATGCATCCGATCTCGCAGTGCGATCTCGAGGGGCTGGAGCCCGAGGACTGCGAGATTCCTCCGCGCGGGACGTCCGGGAATACTTGATGGATCCGCTCGGGTAAAGATACCCTCATAGAGATTCCAAGTCTTCCGGGACCGCCATGAAACTGACCACGCGGGGGCGTTACGCCGTGACCGCCATGCTCGATGTCGCCATGCACTCCACGCGGGGGCCGGTGTCGCTTGCCGAGGTCGCGGAGCGGCAGCGTCTTTCGCTGTCCTACCTCGAGCAGCTGTTCGCGCGGCTGCGCCGGCACGGGCTGGTGCGCAGCAGCCGGGGGCCGGGCGGCGGGTACCGCCTCGACCGCCATCCCGGGGAGATCACCGTCGCGGACGTGATCCTGGCGGTTGACGAACCGGTCGACGTGACCCGCTGCGGCGGGCTCGTCAACTGCAACCAGGATTCACGCTGCCTGACCCATGATCTCTGGGTCGAGTTGAGCCAGCAGATGCAGGACTTCCTCAGCAGTCGCTCCCTGACCGACGTCCTCCAGCGTCATCTGGAGGCGCGTGGAGATGCGTTCGCCCTGTCGGTCTGGCAGGGGGAGGGCCAGTCGCCCCGCCGCACCATACCGATCACCGCCGCGCCGCCGCAGGCAGCCGGAAGCGGCGAGGCCTGACAGGCTCCGCATCCCGGCGGCTGGCTCGATTGCCCTCGCCGGGGGCTGTCGCTAGACTACCCCGCGATTTCAGGTTTCCTGCCCGCCGTCCGGCGGGCTGTTGTTTTCCATTGCCCAAGGAGATTGCCCGTGGCCCAGGAACGTACCCTGTCCATCATCAAACCCGATGCCGTTGCCAAGAACGTGATCGGGGAAATCTACAGCCGCTTCGAAAAGGGCGGACTGCGTATCGTGGCGGCACGCATGCTGCACCTGTCGCGTGACCAGGCCGAGGGTTTTTACGCGGTGCACAGGGAGCGTCCGTTCTTCAAGGATCTCGTCGAGTTCATGATGTCGGGTCCGGTGATGGTCCAGGTGCTCGAGGGCGACAATGCGATTGCCCGGAACCGCGAGATCATGGGGGCGACCAACCCGAAGGACGCGGCACCAGGAACGATCCGTGCCGATTTTGCGACCAGCATCGATGAGAATGCCGTACACGGATCCGATGGTCCGGATACGGCCCAGACCGAGATTGCCTTTTTCTTCGGCGACGATGGCGTTTGCCCGCGTACGCGCTAACAGCCCAAGTCCGACAGGCTCCTGGGATTCCGGTCCGAGGATGGGGGCTTCCCCGGCGCGGCCTCGAGCTTCGGGTCGGGCGGGTTCTGGACGGAATGTCGCAGGGGCAGTCGGCTCCTGCGGGTAATGCGTATCAGTGCTGCGTGCATTACACTACAACGCTTTAGGGTCCAGAATAGAAGCCATGTCAACGTCGCCTGCCAATCCTCTGAATCTGCTGGGTATGCCCCGCAAGCGATTGGCGGAGCAGTTCGAGCAGTGGGGTGAACGCGGCTTTCGCGCCACCCAACTGATCAAGTGGATTCATCAGCGCGGCGTGACCGACTTCACCGCGATGACCGACCTGTCCAAGGCGCTGCGCGAACGGCTCGGACAAGTCGCCGAGATCGATCTGCCGGAGATCGCCCTGGAACGCAGTTCCGACGATGGCACCGTGAAGTGGGTGCTGCGGCTGGCGGATGGCAATGCCATCGAGACCGTTTTCATTCCCGAGGACGACCGCGGCACGCTGTGCATCTCCTCGCAGGTGGGCTGCGCGCTGGACTGTACCTTCTGCTCCACCGCCCAGCAGGGCTTCAACCGCAATCTGACCGCGCACGAGATCATCGGGCAGATCTGGCTGGCCAACAGCCGTCTGCCGGTGCCCGAGGGGCGGTCCCGCGCGGTCACGAACGTGGTCTTCATGGGCATGGGTGAGCCGCTGGCGAACTTCGACGCCGTGGTCGACGCAATCGACCTGATGCTGGACGACAATGCCTATGGGCTGAGCAAGCGCAGGGTCACGCTGAGCACCTCGGGATTGGTCCCGGCGCTGGATCGCCTTGGCGAGGTCACCGATGTCGCGCTGGCCGTGAGCCTGCACGCACCGAACGATGCGCTGCGCGACCGCCTGGTGCCCATCAACCGGAAATATCCCATCCGCGAGCTGCTCGAGGCCTGCCGTCGTTACACGCGTGACGGCGCCCGACACCACCGGGTGACCTTCGAGTATGTCCTGCTCGCCGGCATCAACGACCAGCCCGAGCATGCACGGGAGCTGATCGACTTGTTGCGCGACGTTCCCTGCAAGATCAACCTGATACCGTTCAATCCTTTTCCTGGTTCCCCGTTTGTCCGCCCGTCGATGAACGCGGTGCATGCGTTCGAGCGGCTGCTCGGGGATGCCGGTTTCGTGACCATCATCCGGCGTACTCGCGGTGACGACATCGACGCGGCCTGCGGCCAGCTGGTCGGTCAGGTGGCCGACCGCAGCGGTCGTGGGGCGCGCATGATCCGCCTGCATGCGGCGTTGCCGCAACGCGTGGGGGCGACGGCATGAGGGGCGGGGTTCGGGTGCCCGGCGGGTACCATGGGAGGGCCGTCCTGCTGCTCCTCGGCCTGATCGCCGCAGGCCTGCTCGGCGGGTGTGCGGGTCTGCAGTCCCAGACCCCCGTCGACCAGAGGCGGGCGGCGGAAGCCAACGCGGAGTTGGGGATCAGTTACCTGCGCCAGAACGACCTCGCCGAGGCGCAGCGTGCGCTGGACCGGGCGCTGCAATTCGACCCGCGGTTGGCGATGGCGCATCTGGGCATGGCCTCGGTGCGCGAACGCCAGGGTTCTACGGACAGTGCCGTGAAGCACTATCGCGAGGCGCTCGCGCTGGAGCCCGACAACCCCTATGTGCAGACCAACCTTGGCGACCTGCTGTGTCGCCAGGAACAGTTCGCGGAAGGCCAGGCACTGCTGGCCAAGGCGATCGCGAACTCTTCCTATTCCGCTCGCGAGGTCGCGTTGCTGAGTGCGGGCATCTGTGATCTGCGGATGGGTAATCTGGAGCGCGCGGAGGAGCGGATGCGTGAGGCCTTGCGGGTCGATCCGCAGTATCACGAGGCGCTGTACGAGATGGCGCTGCTGACGTATGCGGACGGACGGCCTTTCCAGACCCGCGCGTTTCTGTCGCGCCTGAGCGCGCTCGAGGTCGTCACGCCGCAGTCTCTGCTGCTCTGTTACCGCGCTGAGATGCAACTCGGCAACCATGGCGACGCACGGTCCTGCGCCGAGCGCCTGCGGCGGGATTTCGCGGACAGCAGGGAGGCGGCCGAACTCATGCGGCTGGAGCAGGCGCATGGCTGAGAGGAAGGATAAGGAGCCGGTTTTCGGGAAGCTGGACGATCTCGACGAGACGGACGGCCTGCCTTCTGAACTGCGCGGCCTGGGACTGCGCTCCGAGGGAGATCGCGATCGCCGCGGCGCAGCGTTCGCCGGTAGGGATTCCGCCGGTGACACGACGCTTGGAGTGAACGAGCCCGAGCCCGCCATCTCCGTGGCCAGCGGCTTGACGATGCGCACCCACCCTGTGGAACCCGCGCCGGATGGATCCGGGCCGGGACAACCGGGTGCGGGCATACGTTTCGCGCGCGAGAAGCTCGGTATGGACAAGAGCGATCTTGCATCCCGTACGCGTTTGTCCCGGCGGATCATCGAAGACCTCGAGGGAAACCGTTTCGAGTCCATGCCGCCGGCCTATGTTCGCGGATATCTCCGGGGGGTGGCCCGCGAGTTGGGCGGCGACGCCCAGACCTGGATCCGGGCCTACGAGGGTCTGGGGTACACGGAGCCGGTGCTGCGGCCGACCGTGCAGCGGAATCCGTCCGGGCGCTGGGGTCTCAGCGGCGGCGTCTGGTCGCTGACCGTCGCGGCCATCCTCGTCTCGGCGCTCGGGCTCGGCGTCTATGCGTGGACCGAAGGCGACCGGGAGACTCCCTTTGCCGGTGTCGCGCTATGGTTTGATGAAGTACGGCAGCGATTTACCCGGGCAGCACCGGAACCCTTACCCGAAGCCGAGCCAGTTCCCGAACCGACGACGTCATCAGCCCCGGGGCAGCCGGTGACGGAACTGGAGTGGGCGCAGGAGGTGTCACCTCTTGAGCCTGCACAGGACTCCCTGATGCTGGAGCCCCTGCCCGAACCGGAGGTTGCACCGTCGATCGAGCCGGCACCCGCAGCACCCCGTGGCGAAGAAGATTTCCCGGCGGTGTTGCCGGAGACCCCGGCGGGCGTGGACGATGCGGTTCAGCCCGAAGCTTCCGTCGCGCCACAGCCGGATCCTTTGCCGGAGCAGGCGTTGCCGGACCCCGTGTCGGCGCCACAGCCGGATCCTTTGCCGGAGCAGGCGTTGCCGGATCCCGTGTCGGCGCCACAGCCGGATCCTGTTTTGGACGAGGCTCCAGTCGCCACCGCCGAGCGGGATATGTCCGCTGCGGCCGTGCCAGCTCCGGCACCGGCTGCCCGCGACGGGCAGGAGGCCGCCCCGGTTGCCGAGGGTCGGAGCATGCTGACCCTCTCCTTCGATGACACATCCTGGGTGGAGATCCGTTCGGCATCGGATCGGGTGGCGCTGCAGGGGATCTTCCATTCGGGCGATGAGCGTACCGTCTCCGTCGAACTCCCTGCGAGGGTGGTCCTCGGCAACGCGCCCGCGGTCCGCCTGGTTCGGGATGGCGCAGCGGTGGAGCTGACCCCGCACTCGCGCACCGACCGCACTGCCCGGTTCAGTCTGGACGCCGACTGATGCAGCCGTTCGGGATGTGTATCGCCGGTATCGAGAGCCCGGCATGAAGGCCATTCAGTCGATTCGCGGGATGCATGACATCCTGCCCGATGACATCCATGCCTGGCAGTTCCTCGAGAGTCGCCTGCGGGAGCTGCTCGATGGCTATGGCTACCGGGAGATCCGCCTGCCGGCGGTGGAGTTCACCGACCTCTTCGCACGTTCCATCGGCGACGTCACCGACATCGTCGAAAAGGAGATGTATACCTTCGAGGACCGCAACGGCGACCGGCTGAGCCTGCGTCCCGAGGGCACGGCGGGCTGCGTCCGTGCCGGGATCGAGCACGGCCTGCTGCACAACCAGGTGCAGCGACTCTGGTACCAGGGGCCGATGTTTCGGCACGAGCGACCGCAGAAGGGGCGTTACCGGCAGTTTCATCAGGTCGGAATGGAGATCTTCGGCGTGCCCGGCCCCGACGTCGATGCCGAACTCCTCGCGTTCACTGCACGTCTTTGGAAGGCATTGGGATTGCGCAACCTGCGTCTCGAACTGAATACCCTGGGGACGCCGGCCAGCCGGCTGCGCTACCGAGAACGGCTGATCGGTTATTTCGAGGCGCATCGCGATGGATTGGATGTCGAGGCCGTTCGTCGCCTGCATGAAAACCCGTTGCGCCTGCTGGACAGCAAACACCCCGAGACCGCCGCGATCGCGCGCGGCGCGCCGACGCTGATCGAGGATCTGGACACTGAGTCGCGCGCCCATTTCGATGGCCTCTGCGCCCATCTCGATGCGCTCGACATTGCCTACACGCACAATCCCCGGCTGGTTCGTGGGTTGGATTACTATACCCATACCGTTTTCGAGTGGATCACGGACGAACTCGGCGCCCAGGGCACGGTCTGCGCGGGTGGCCGCTACGATGGCCTGGTCGAACAGCTCGGGGGCCGTTCCACTCCCGCCATCGGGCTGGCCATGGGACTGGAACGACTGGTCAGCCTGCTGGTCGATCAGGGAGCGGTGACAGCGCGTGCCGGCCCTGACATCTACCTGGTGGTCCCGGGAGACACGGCGGCGGGTCCGCAGGCCCTGACCCTTGCCGAGCGGCTGCGGGACCAGCTCCCGGGGCTGCAGTTGCTGCTGAACTGCGGCGGCGGCAGCATGAAGTCGCAGATGAAAAAGGCTGATAGGGCGGGCGCCCGCTACGCGGTGATCCTTGGCCCCGACGAGATCGCGGCCGGCACCGTCGTGGTGAAGGCGCTGCGGGATCCCGAGAGCAGCCAACTGACCGTGGCCCAGCAGGATCTGGCGGCGCTGATGCAGGCCAGGCTGGGACGACAATCCGGAGGATGGAACTGATGAGTTACCTCACCGACGAGGAAAAAGCGGAACGAATCAAACAGTGGTGGTCCGAAAACGCTGCAGCCATCATCGGCGGATTGGCGATCGGGATCGCCGGCCTCTTCGGCTGGAACTGGTGGACCGATCGGCAGGACAGCCGCGCCGAGATGGCCTCCGAGCTCTACACCGCGGCGCTCTCCCATGCCGGCGCTGGCCAGTACACCCAGGCAGCAGCGGTCGTGGCTGAGTTGACCGAGAGAGGTCGTGGCACGCCCTATGTGGCCATGGGTTGGGCCATCGTCGCCGACGTGGCCGTGCGTCAGGAGGATCACCAGCGTGCGATCCATGCCCTGGAACAGGCGCGCGAGACCGCGCAGGATCGTGGCTACCGGCAGGTCGTGACGCTTCGCCTGGCGCGTCATCTCGTTTCCGCGGACCGCCTGGATGAGGCGGAGGCCCTGTTGGCCGAGGTTGAGTCAGAGGCCTTTGCAGGCCTGCGCGCGGAGGCGCGCGGCGATATTGCCCGTGCCCGCGGTGATTCCGAGCGCGCGCGCCAGTACTACGAAGAGGCCCTGGCTGCCGGGCACAACACGGAATTTCTTCGGCTCAAGCTCGATGAGCTTTCTGCCTGAGGGATGTCGGCAATCATGATTCCCGTCGTATTGCGTTTCTGGCTTGTCGCCGCGTTGCTGCTGTCGCTCTCGGCCTGCGGCCTGTGGACGCGAGACATCACCGAGTCCCCGGCGCCTCTGCCGGAATTCACCGCGGTGGGAAGCCCGAACACTCTCTGGTCTCGCTCCATCGGCCGGGGGGCGGACCGCTCGATATGGCAGGCCAAGCCGGCGGTCACCGACGACCTGGTCTTGGTCGCGGATTCCCGTGGGCGCGTCAGCGCCCTGGATCGCGGCACGGGCACCCCACGCTGGGAGAACCGGCTGCGTGACGTGCGTGTCTCCTCGGGGGTTGGCGCGGGAGCGGACATCGCGGTCGTGGGGACCATGGACGGCACCGCCATCGCGCTGAACCTCGATAACGGCGACGAGGTCTGGCGTACGCAGCTTTCCAGCGAGGTGCTGGCCCTGTCGACGGTCGCCGGAGGGGTCGTCGTCGCGCGCACCAATGACGGTCGCCTGCACGCGCTGGACGCGTCCTCGGGCACGGTGCGCTGGACGGTCCTGCGCACCACTCCCGCGCTGAGTCTGCGCGGCGTGCAGGTGCCTCAAATGCTGCCGGGTCGGGTGCTCGCGAGTTTCGATACCGGCCGCCTGCTGATGCTCGGCACGACTCGCGGCAATGTCCTCTGGGAGGCCACCATCGCGGTGCCTTCGGGGCGGTCCGAACTGGAGCGCCTGATCGATGCCGACGGGCACATTCCCGTCTATCGGGGCGTCGCCTTCGCCTCGACCTATCAGGGTCGCCTGGCCGCGGTGACGCTCGACAGCGGTGACCTCATCTGGGCCCGGGACTTCTCGTCGTATCAGGGCGGTGATATCCACGGCGACTCCGAGATCCTGGTGATGACCGCGGCGGACAGCCATGTATGGGGCCTTGATCCGCGTAACGGCGGCGATCTCTGGCAGCAGCGCGGCCTGCGCCTGCGGGACGTGACCGGGCCGGTGGTCATCGGGGACCAGGCAGTCGTCGGCGATTACCAAGGCTACCTGCATTGGCTGCGCGTCGATGACGGTCGCATCCTGGCCCGGACCCGGGCCGGATCCAGAGCCATCGTGACCCGCCCGGTGCTGCGTGACGATGTGCTCTACGTGGTCTCCGGCAATGGCCAGGTCAGTGCGATCCGGGCGCGTGTAGGCAATGACTGAGCGCGGCCCCCGCGCAGGGGCGCCGGGATGATACCGGTGCTCGCCCTGGTAGGGCGCCCGAACGTCGGGAAGTCCACCCTGTTCAACCAGTTGACGCGGTCCCGCGACGCGCTGGTCGCCGATCTGCCCGGATTGACCCGCGACCGTCAGTACGGGATTGGACGGGTCGGCGGCTTCCCCTACATGGTGGTCGACACCGGCGGCCTCTCCGGCGAAGACGAGACCATGGACAGCGCCATGGCCCAACAGACGCGCCAGGCCATTGCCGAGGCTGATGTGGTTCTGTTGATGGTCGACGCGCGGTCGGGACTCAGCGCGCAGGATGAGGTCATCGCCCGCGACCTGCGTGCGCAGGGCGTGCGGGCGCTCCTGGTCGCCAACAAGACCGACGGCCTGGACATCGATTCCGCGACCGTCGAATTTCACTCGCTGGGCATGGGCGGCATCGTTCCGATCGCCGCCGCGCACGGTCGCGGCATCGCGTTGCTGATGCAGCGGGTGCGGGATGAAATCGAGGCCCTTGCCGCGGAGACCGCCGGCGACGGGGACACGCCGCTCCTGGACGACACCGAGGCCCTGGACCGCTGGCCGGGCATTCGGGTCGCGCTGGTGGGCCGCCCGAATGTCGGCAAGTCCACGCTGATCAACCGGCTGCTTGGGGAGGAGCGCGTCGTCGCGACTCCGATCGCCGGCACCACGCGGGACAGCATCTTCATTCCGTTCGCGCGCGACGGCCAGGAGTACACCCTGATCGATACTGCCGGCATACGGCGGCGCGGGCGGGTCCACGAGGTGGTCGAGAAGTTCAGTGTGATCAAGACGCTGAAGGCGATCGAAGCGGCCCATGTGGTAATCATGGTGCTGGATGCCCGTGCCGGGATCGCCGATCAGGATGCGCATCTGCTCGGCATGGTGCTGGAAGCGGGCCGGGCCCTGGTGCTGGCGGTGAACAAGTGGGACGGTCTGGATCCGGAGGTTCGCGAGTCGGTGCGCCAGGATCTGGAACGCAAGCTGGGTTTTCTGCGCTTCGCCCGGATGCGCCTGGTTTCCGCCCTGCACGGCACCAATGTCGGACACCTGCTGGAGGACGTGCGCGAGGCCCATGCCAGCGCATTTGCCGAGCTGTCCACGCCCAAACTCACGCGGCTGCTGGAATCGGCGGTCGCGGAGCACCAGCCGCCACTCGTCGGTAACCGCCGGATCAAGCTGCGCTATGCCCACCAGGGTGGCCAGAACCCGCCGGTGATCGTGGTTCACGGCAACCAGACCGATGCTCTCCCGGGAAGCTACAAGCGCTTCCTCGAGAATTTCTTCCGCAGGCATCTGCAGCTGGTCGGCACGCCGTTGCGGATGGAATTCAAGACGGGCAAGAATCCCTTCGCGGGTCGCAAGAACATCCTCACCGAGCGGCAGCAACGCAAGCGCAAGCGCCTGCTGCAGCATGTGAAGCGGCGCTGAGTCCCGCGATGCCGACCGTGTCCGCACGCGCCGGAGCCATGGAACCGTTCCGGGTCATGCAGGTACTGGCCGAGGCGCAGGACCTGGAGGCAGGCGGGGCCGATGTAATCCACCTCGAGGTGGGGGAACCCGACTTCCCGACTCCGGAAGCGATCGTTGCGGCCGGGCAGCGGGCCCTGGCCAACGGGATCACGCGCTATACCCCGGCCCACGGCACGGCCGCGCTGCGGCAGGCGATCGCCGCCGACTACCGCAGACTCCATGGTCTCGAGGTCGATCCCGAGCGCGTGGTCGTCACGGCCGGTGCCTCCGCCGCCATCCTGCTGGCGCTGGCCGCGGCCACGGATGCCGGTGACGGCGTTCTGCTGCCGGACCCCGGCTACGCCTGCAACCGCCAGTTCGTCACCGCACTTGGTGCTCGTCCGGTGCTGGTCCCGGTCCCGGCCGCCAGTGGTTTCCAGCCGACGGCGGCGCAGATCGCCGCAGCCTGGGAGCCGGGGACCCGCGCGGTGATGCTGGCTTCGCCGGCCAACCCTACCGGGACCCTGTTGCCGGTGGAGGAACTGGTCGCCATCGCCGCAGTGGCTCGCGCACGTGGCGGCGTGCTGATCATGGACGAGATCTACGGACGCCTGGTCTTTGGCCGGAGTCCGGACACGGCACTGAGGTGGATGCCGGAAGCGGTGGTCGTCAACAGCTTCTCCAAGTACTGCGCGATGACCGGCTGGCGCCTGGGCTGGATGGTCGTGCCTGAACACTGGATCGAACCGGTGCGCCGACTGGCGCAGAACCTCTTCGTCGCACCCTCCACCATGGCCCAGGCGGCAGCGCTGGCGGCGTTCGAAGCGGGGACGGAAGATCTGCTGCAGGCGCGGGTGCGGGAACTGGAGAGTCGCCGTGATTTCCTGCTCTCGGTTCTGCCCGAGTTGGGTCTGGAGGTGCGAGCCCGTCCCGAGGGCGCCTTCTACATTTATGCCGACAGCCGTGCGCATGGCCCCGATTCCGAGGCTCTGTGCGCACGCATCCTGCGCGAGGCGCGGGTGGCCCTGACGCCGGGTACCGATTTCAGTCCAGGTTCCGGGCGCGATCACATCCGCATCGCCTACACACAGCCACGCGAGCGCCTCGAGGAGGCGGTTGCGCGACTGCGCCGGGTGTTGGCCGGGCCAGCGTGAGGGAAACGTTGTCGCGGCTTGCGAGGCCCTGATTATCACGCACTCTCGGGATGAGCCTTTCCCCGTAGGAGGCGAGCCCTCTCGCCGATCTGGCCCCGGAAAACCCATCGGCCAGAGGCTGGCCTCCTACGGGAGCTGGTGCAACGGGAT
>NZ_REBW01000026.1 GCF_007692535.1 Thioalkalivibrio sp.
GGCCGCATCAAGACCCAGCCGATCAAGCAGTGGATGGTCGGCCGCGCCTTCAACCACCGCATCAAGAAACGCTTCGACGAACTCGGCATCGAGATCCCGTTCCCGCACCGTACCGTCTACTTTGGCCAGGACAAAGACGGCACGGCGCCGCCCCTCCAGGTCAGCCCCGGGATCGCCGTCCACGGCGCCCCGACCGATGTCCTGTGGCCGCAACGAGAACCCGACCCGAAGTCGGCCTGATCACAACCCGCAACACGGGTTTTCCCGGAACCCGTTTGCAGCGCCCCGGTCCACCAAGTGGGACCAGGAAGGAGGAATTCGAATGAGTCAGACGATACTGATGGTCGTCACCAGTCATGACGAAATTGCCCCGGGGCACGCGACTGGCCTCTGGTTTGAGGAATTCGCGATCCCCTACGCGCGCTTCCGTGAAGCGGGGTTCGAGATCAAGGTCGCGAGTCCGAAAGGCGGTCCGACGCCCCTTGATCCAAAGAGCCTGGACATCGACCCGTCCTTCCCCACCGTTGCTGCGCAACAGGCCCTGAGTGACACGATTCCCCTGGACGAGAACGTCCGTCACGAGTCGTATTCCGCACTCTTCTTTCCCGGTGGACATGGAACCATGTTCGATCTCCCCGAGAACCCGCATGTGCAGCGGCTGGTGACCGAGTTCATCGAGCATGAGAAGGTCCTCGGTGCGGTCTGCCATGGGCCAGCGTGCCTGGTCGGCGCCATGCTGCAGGACGGCACGCCGGTGGCCAAGGGGCGCAGGATCGCCGCCTTCAGTAATGCCGAGGAACGCGCGGTGGAGCTGGTGGACGCCATGCCCTTCCTGCTCGAGGATCGCCTGCGCGAGCTCGGGGGTGACGTCGATCCCGCGGAGGACTGGAGCGATCATGTGGTCGTCGACGGCATGCTGGTGACCGGCCAGAACCCGCAATCCAGTCGCAGTGTGGCAGAGGCGATGGTTCGTCTGTTACGGCATGGCGACACCTGATCCGTCCGCCGGGTTGGGAGCGCCAAAGAGGGATGGCTCTACAATCTTGGCCCCCTCGCCTTCCACCGGATCGTCACACTGGTCGACGTCCGCATCACTCGCATGGAAAGCGGAGGCCGGGGCCATTGAACCCCGACGCAGCCTGCGATGCGCTCTCAAGCGTTGTAGCGCACTTGCCCGTGCCCGGCGAGGTCGTAACCCCCGAGGGATGCGGCCCGACTGCGGAAGCGTTCCGTCTGCGCAAACCCGAGCAAGGCCTGCAGGTGCGGCTGGAAATAGGCGCGCCGCCGCAGCGCCAGGTCGAACCGCTCCTGGCAGACTGGAACGAAGTCCAGTCCGTGACGCCGGGCTGCGGCCTCCACACCCAACCCACAATCCGCCCCGCCGCGCAGCACCTCCAGTGCGAGGTCATCGTGGGTGAGCGCGCAATGCTCCAGCGTATGTACATCGCCCAGCGTCAGGCCCGCCTGCCTGAGCAGTTCCCTGAGCAGAACGTCAGCACCGGCCCCCTCCTGCCGACGCAGAACGCGGACCCTCGGGTTGGCAAGTGCGCGAACATCCCGGATCTCCAGGGGGTTTCCCGGGGCGACAATCAACCCCTGCGTCCGCTGTGCCCACTCGATGGTGACCAGATCCCGAAGTCCACCCAAACCGCAACGGGCCGGGTTGTTCCAAGTGCCGTCTTCGTGGATCAGGTGAAATCCAATCACCTGCGCCTGGTTCGCCAGTAGACGCCTGACACCATCACCACTGCCGTTCAGAAGCAGTGCCAGGTCGCTTCCCGATTCCCTCACCGCCCACTCCAGCAGCGGGTCATGACTCCCTGCCAGCACTGCCGGTGTATCGAGGGCGATCCGCTCGTCGCTCTCGAGATGATTCATCAGCCAGAGATCGATGGCCTGACGCGGGAACAGCAGTTTGCCCGTCACACGCACACAGGGAATGACGCGCTCCCGTACGAGCTCGTACACTTTGCGTTCCCCCAGGCGAAGATACTCCGCAACCTCGGCGGTGGTCATCAGATCCTCGCGTGGCTGCATATTCATGTCTTTGGTAGATTCCTTTTCGCCTCACGGCGCATTGGGCTGCACAAGCCATTATTCTTCAGAAAGTATGCAGCGCAGAGATTCCATTGAACAGCCACGACCCCTTCACGCTGGCGTTTTCGCTGATCCTCTCCGGGGATCCCGGCCTGTTCGGCATCATTCAGCTGTCGCTCCAGGTGAGCCTGAGCGCAGTCTTCGTCGCCAGCCTGATCGGATTGCCCCTCGGGGCGGCGATCGCCCTGTTCCGGTTTCCGGGGAGAGGCCTCGTCATCACGCTGCTGAACGCGCTGATGGGACTGCCGCCTGTCGTTGCCGGGCTGCTCGTCTACTTGAGCCTGTCCCGGGCCGGCCCGCTGGGCCAGTTCGGGCTGTTGTTCACGCCGACCGCCATGGTCATCGCCCAGACCCTGCTGGTCCTTCCCATCATTGCAGCTCTGACCCGGCAGGCTATCGAGGATCTTTGGGAGGAATACCGGGAACAACTGCAGTCCATGGGCTCGGGTCGGGTGCGGGCGATACCGACGCTGCTGTGGGATGCGCGCATCACGCTGACCACCGCCGTCCTGGCAGGCTTCGGGAGGGCCAGTGCCGAAGTCGGGGCCGTGCTGATCGTCGGTGGCAACATTGAGGGGGTCACGCGCGTGATGACGACGGCAATCGCGCTCGAGACCAGCAAGGGTGACCTCCCGTTGGCGCTCGCACTGGGACTGGTCCTGCTGACGCTGGTGGCGGCGGTGAACGCTACCGCGTATCTGTTGGGCCAGATGAGCAGGAGCCGGATGCAATGAGCCAGATGCCCCCGGCTGGTGTAAAGGATCCCCTGCTGGTACTGCACGACGTCACGTTCGTGCGATCCGGGAAGGAACTGCTTGCCCGCACCAACCTGACGCTGGGATCCGGGGGACGCACCGTGATCATGGGGCCAAACGGCGCCGGGAAGAGCCTGCTGATGCGCCTTGCACATGGGTTGCTCAAGCCCTCCCAGGGCAGGATCGTGGCCGGGGGCAATGGGTCGGTGTTTCCGCGCCAGGCGATGGTCTTCCAGCGGCCGGTTCTCCTGAGGCGCTCGACGATCGCCAACGTGACCCACGCGCTGGCCCTGAACGGCGTTGCACGACGACTGCGCCACCACCTGGCCGGGCAAGCCCTGGAGCGTTTCGGCCTTGCCGACCTGGCACAGCGCCCCGCCCGAATCCTCTCGGGTGGCGAACAGCAGCGGCTGGCGCTGGCCCGCGCCTGGGCCCTCGAACCCGGCATCCTGTTCCTGGACGAACCCAGTGCCGCCCTGGACCCTGCCGCGACCAAGGCCGTGGAAGATGCCGTCAATGCCTTTCACGCCAACGGCACCAAGATTGTGATGACCACGCACGATCTCGGTCAGGCGCGCCGCCTCGCGGATGACGTGGTGTTCATGTGCTGCGGCCGGATCATGGAACACACGCCCGCAGCACGTTTTTTCGAGGCCCCAGCGACAGCCGCCGCCGCTACGTTTCTGCGCGGCGAACTGGTCCTGGACGTGCCCGCCCCATCGTGTTCCTCCAACTAGCTCTCATGGCCTCGGAGCGTGCCACCCCTGACGATGACAAGCCGC
>NZ_REBW01000106.1 GCF_007692535.1 Thioalkalivibrio sp.
AGACCCGTCGGGTTACGCCCTTTGGGCTAACCCGACCTACAGTCTGCGGCTTTTCATCGTCAGGGGTGCCGCACCCCACGACGGCATGAACGTTAGCGTGAAAGTCACAGCCCAGTAGGTCGGGTTAGCGCAGCGTAACCCGACGCCGTCCCGGGGACGACGCGATTTTGCGCCCATGGGTGGGTGCGAGGCCCGTCGGGTTACGCCCGTTGGGCTAACCCGACCTACAGTTTGCGGCTTTTTAGCGTCAGGGGTGGCGCAGGGCCATGAAAGTTAACGTGGTGTCGGGTTGTGGATCTGTTGCGGCCGGCTAAGCGAAGAGCGTGAAGATGCGCCAGAGCCCGTAGGCGATGAGCAGGGCCCCGGCCCCCTGGCGCACGAGTTCGTTGCGCACGAAACGGGCGAGCCTGGCCGCGAACAGGCCCATCAGCATCAGGTTGGGCAGGGTGCCCAGGGCAAATGCCGCCATCAGCAGCGCGCCGTCGGCGGCGCTGCCCGCCGAAAGCGCCCACACGAGCACGCTGTAGACCAGGCCGCAGGGAAGCCAGCCCCAGATCCCGCCGACCACGAAGGCCTGCCCCGCATGCCGCACGGGAATGAAGCGCCGTCCCAATGGCTCGATCCACTTCCAAACGTGGCCGCCAAGCCGTTCCAGTCGGGCCAGAACCGGCCACCAGCCCGCGAGGTAAAGCCCGAGCAGAATCAGGAATACAGCGGCGAGCGACTCCAGGATCCGCTGCCCCTGCGGCAAAGCGCCGAGCAGTGCAGCGCCCAGCAATCCAGCCAGCGCACCCGCGACCACATAACTGCTCATGCGTCCGAGGTTGTAGGCGAGCAGGCGCGGCCAGGCAGGCGATTCCGAGCCGGCGTGACTCAACGAAATCGCCCCGACGATACCCCCGCACATGCCCAGGCAATGCACACCGCCGAGCACTCCGACGGCGAAGGCGGCGACGAGAACCCCCTGATCGATCAACACTCACCTCCCCTGCCACAAGTGAAGAAAGAAGCCGGAGGTGCATCCGACACGACCGCCGATGCCTGCGGCGTAACGGGGAAACAGGCGTTGCTCGGCATCGAGCGATTGTGCACGATCAGGGCGGTTTTCTCATGGCCGGCCGCGGCGACCGCGAAGAACCGCGGCCCCCGCGGCGATATCGGTCAGTTGAGCAGGTACTGGGGTTCGTAGCGGCCTGCGTCGAAATGGCGGAAAAACTGCTCGATGCCGGGGTGATCCACCGGGGAGTCGTCGCTATCCGGGTGCATGCTCTCCTCGGCGACATAGACCCGTTCTTCGGAACCATCGACCAGGATGTAGTACCACGGCTGTTCGGGATCGGGCAGCGACGCCCGCACCTTTTCCGGCAGTTCCACCGGGGCCTGGAAGTGCTCGTCCACGTCGACAACGACGCCACGCATGTCGCCATCGCGGACATGGATGATCTGTCCAATTGAGAAAGAGGCATTACGCATAGCGTCCTCGCGATTGTTTTCGGTTACGTCCTATCATTTGGGCAACTGCGCCGGATTCCAGTTCAACCCCATCGGTTCTGCAGGTTCGAAAAGGCGGTCGGCATCTGGCAACGACCCGCGGCAAAGACTGACCGGCCGCCGTGAAGGGCGCATTCACCACGAAGGGCATGAAGACACGAAGGTTCTGAGGGGGATGGGTCTGCCGTATTCCCTGGCCAGCGGTCACGGCGAGGGGCACCGTCGATCATGAAACCGCCGCTCTCCCGAACCGGTTGCCCGAGCCTTGCTCCCCAAACCCCATTGCCCCTTCGTGTCTTCGTGTTCTTCGTGGTGAACGGATCTTTTCACAGACAGGGCGGAAGAGACGACCGAGTACGCGGCATCAGGGATGCAGAAAGCGGTCGGGCAGCAGTTCGGCCAGGCTCTCGAGCAGCGAAAAATGCGCGGATTCCATCGCCGGCCCCTGGCTGTCCGGGTAGCGCATGCCACGCAGGTGACGCACGCCGGCGTCGCGCGCCGTGGACAACGCCGCGAGGTTGTCGTCCACGAGCAGCGTGCGGCCCGGCTCGTAGCGTTCCACGGTCTGCAGCCGATCCCAGAAACACGCCTCCTCCTTGGCGCAGTTCAGCGCATGGGCGGACACCGCCTGGTCCAGGTGATCGGCGACGCCCGTGTGGGCGTGCTTGAAGGCGAGCACCTGCGGATGCGCATTGGTCACCAGGATCAGACGCTTTCCCTGGACCCGCAGCGTATCGAGGACGTGCAGTGCGTGCGGCTGATAGGCGATGTGCCCCACCAGCCGCTGCTTCAGGGCCAGCAGGTCGAGGCCGGTGAACCCGACCCAGTAGTCCAGGCAATACCACTGCAACTGACCGCGGATCCGGTCCATCTCGGCGAGCAGACGCTGGCGCGCAAGATCCGGCTCATGGGCATGCAACAGCGCATACTCGGCGGGAATCAGTTCACGCCAGAAGCGGTTGTCGAAGTGCAGATCGAGCAGGGTTCCGTCCATATCGAACAGGACCGTGTCGATCTCGGCCCAGGGCGGAATTGCAGCCTGCGGTTCATTCACCGGATTTTTTGACGCGTTCGCGATGTCCATGCGTAATACTCGGAAAAAGCAGAGAGGTTGTCATCATGCCCGCAAGATCAAAACCGCGCCTCGGCGGTCTCGCCGCCACCGGCCTGGTCGCCGCGCTTGCCCTGCCACTGGCCGCCGGTGCGAGCGACGACCCCTTCGACGATGACAGCCTGTGGGAGACGCCCGAGGCCGACAGCAATCGCGGCACGCTGAACTTCCTCGGCGACACGCCGGACGGGCGCGTGCATCACCACGAAAACCAGATCACGGTGGCCGCAAGCAGCCTCGACGACGGCTGGGTCAAGCTGCGTCAGTGCCACAGCGACCTCGACCGCGTGGGCCGTGCACAGATCCTCTACAATGCTGCCACGACTCGGGAAATCGAGATCGAATCGCAGAGCAACATCGGGGAAACCTGGGTCGAGGGCGCCAGCGTGCAGCTGCGCCGGATTCAGCCGGATGCGGAGCTTTGCATCCGCGCCCGTTCACAGATGCTGAAAATCCTCGACGACGGCAGTTATGCACTCGAGAACGGGCCGTTCATGCGCCGATACCTCGACGGCTACTTCCCCATGCGTGTGACGGTCGCGGTGAACTGGGGCGACCTGGGCCTGGCCCTCGCGCGCAGCGAACCGGAGTCGCAACCCGGATTCCTGGTCACGGAATCGGAGCACGGCGTGATCATCGATGCCACGTTCGAGGGCCGGCTGACGACGGTCCTGCGCCTGGTGAACGGCGATCGGCCCTGACCGCGAATGAGCCGTTCCAAGCCCGCTGTACACGAACGCCGGACGGTGGCGCGGAGCCGGCTGTTCGAGGTCGAGGAAATGCACCTGGAATTCAGCAACGGCGTCCGGACGTGCTACGAGCGGCTCGTCGGGGGTAGCCGTGGCGCCGTGGTGATCGTGCCGATGCTCGATCCGGAGACCGTGCTGCTGATCCGCGAATATGCGGCCGGCACCGACCGCTATGAACTGGGTCTGCCGAAGGGAAAGGTCGAGGCCGACGAGGACCTCCTGACCGCCGCCGACCGCGAGATCATGGAGGAGATCGGCTACGGAAGCCGCCGCTTGACGTACCTTGGGGCATTGTCGCTGGCGCCCGGCTATATGTCCCATACCTCGCACCTTGTCCTCGCCGAGGACCTGTACGAGGCACGCGTCCCGGGTGACGAGCCGGAGGAAATCGAGGTCCTTCCCTGGCCCATTCGGGATCTCGGGCGCCTGCTCGAGCGCGAGGACTGCTCGGAGGCACGCTCCATCGCGGGCCTGTTCATGGTGCGCGAGCGCCTGTTCGCGGACACCCGCTAAGCGGAAAAACCGGGATTCGGGAGGCCCCCGCCCGCCCCCGCGACCCCCTGTCCTGTGCAAAAAGGGTGCAGCCATCCCCGGGCTGCACCGGGATGGGGCCCCAAAACGACGCCTGGGTCATTCCGCCGGTAGGCGGACTGGTGGACAACGACCAAACCCCTGCTGTGGATACCTGTCGGCGGGCCGCTGTTTCCGCAGAACCGGCTAGCGCCGCCCTGGACATGCAGCGATCCGGACCCGCCTGCCCGAGTCCCGGCACATTTCCTGCTTGGACGACACGAGCCGATCCCCTGTCTGGAGCAGCCACCCGTGTCCAGTCTACCGTCAACCGGGCGAACCCTCGCCGAATGGATATCTGCCTCCCGCAGCGATTTCGCGGCGGCGGCCGAATCGCTGCGCACGCTGCGCGAGACCCTTGATACGGGTTCGAATGCCTGGATCAGCCGCATCCCGGCGGAGCGCCTGGAGGAACAGATCCGGAGGCTGCAGCAACTGCCGTCCTCGCTGCCTCTGTACGGCGTGCCGTTTGCCGTCAAGGATAACTTCGACGTGGCGGGGTGGCCGACCACCGCAGGCTGTCCCGGCTTTGCCTACCACCCCACGCACAGCGCCGCTGTGGTCGCGAGACTGGAGGCCGCCGGGGCCGTACTGATCGGCAAGACCAATCTCGACCAGTTCGCCACTGGCCTTGCGGGCACGCGTTCCCCGTACGGCGCAGTCGTCAATCCCTTCGATCGAGCCTACGTCGCCGGCGGTTCCAGCGCCGGCTCCGCGGTGGCGGTCGCCGAGGGACTCGTCCCACTGGCGCTGGGTACCGATGCCGCGGGCTCCGGCCGGATCCCCGCCGGCTTCAACAATGTCGTAGGGCTGAAGACAACCCGCGGCCGCTGCAGCAAGCAGGGCGTGGTGCCCGCCTGCCCCTCGCTGGACTGCATCGCAGTGTTCGCCTTGACGGTGGACGACGCCGCGATCGCTCTCGATGTGATCGAGGGATACGATCCCGCTGACCCATGGTCGCGTTCCGATCCGACCACCGACTCCGCCCCCTCGATTCCAAAGAGCCTCGCGATCCCCCAATCCACCGAGTGGTTCGGCGACAACCGTGCCGAACTGGCGTGGCTTGGCACCATGGCCCGGATGGAGGACATGGGGATGGCGTTGCATGCGGTCGATTTCACTCCCCTGTTCGAACTGGCCTCACTGCTCTACCACGGACCCTGGGTCGCGGAACGGCACGCCGCACTGGGCGGCTTCATCGAGGCCCGCCCGGAGGCGGTGGACCCGGTGGTCCGCGCCATCATTGCCCGGGGCCGGGAATTCTCCGCAAGCGATGTCTTCGAGGCCCGGCAACGGCGCCAGGAATTGCTGCGCGAGGTCCGGGCGCTGTTCGCCAGCCACGATGCACTCCTGGTACCCACGGCCCCGAGCCATCCGCTCCTCACTGCAATCGCGGTCGAACCCCTGGAACAGGACAGCCGGCTTGGCCGCTACGCCAGCTTCGTGAACCTGGCCGACTGCTGCGCACTGGCGGTTCCGGCGGGCTTTCGCGTCGATGGTCTGCCTTTCGGCATCAGCATGATCGCCCCGGCCTGGCAGGATCGGCGCCTGCTCGCCTGGGCCCGCGTCTGGCAACGTCACCTCCCGTCCCTGCGCGGCGCCACCGGCATGCCCGCACCGAGTGCCGGGGCGCCACCTGCCCCCGTCATCACCAAGCCACGCCTCGCCGTCGCCGGACCTTACCGGCCACTGTCAAGACATAGCGGCTGGCAGCAACAGTCCCACCTACCCAATAGCAAGGAGAATCATGTATGACCCAGAAACAATGGCTTACGTCCGCCCGAACCCCGGGCCTCGTCCTCGCACTGTCCCTGTTCGGTGCCACAGTGCAGGCCGAGGAGCCGATCAAGGTCGGCGTCCTGCATTCGCTTTCGGGCACGATGGCGATCTCGGAGACCACGCTGAAGGACACGATCGAGATGCTGGTCGCGGAGCAGAATGCCAAGGGTGGCGTGCTGGGTCGCCCGCTGGAAGCCGTGGTCGTCGACCCGGCATCTGACTGGCCACTGTTCGCCGAACGCACCCGGCAGTTGCTGGAACAGGACCAGGTGGACGTGATCTTCGGCGTCTGGACCTCCGTGGCACGGAAATCGGTGCTGCCGGTGGTCGAGGAACTGAACGGCATCCTGTTCTACCCGGTGCAGTACGAGGGTGAAGAGTCCTCGCGCAACATCTTCTACACCGGCGCCGCGCCCAACCAGCAGGCCATCCCCGCGGTGGATTACCTGATGAACGAGTACGGCATCGAGCGCTGGGTGCTGGCCGGCACCGACTACGTGTACCCGCGCACGACCAACCGCATCCTCGAGGCCTACCTGAAGGCGAACGGCGTGGCCGACGAGGACATCATGATCAACTACACGCCGTTCGGCCATGCCGACTGGCAGAGCATCGTGGCGGAGATCAAGCGCTTCGGCGAGCAGGGCAAAGCGACCGCCGTGGTATCGACCATCAACGGCGACGCCAACGTGCCCTTCTATCGTGAGCTGGGCAACCAGGGCATGTCCGCGGAGGACATCCCGGTGATCGCCTTCTCCGTAGGCGAGGAGGAACTCTCGGGAATGGATACCCGCCCGCTGGTCGGTCATCTCGCGGCCTGGAACTACTTCATGAGTGTGGATACGCCGGAGAACGCCGAGTTCATCGGGAAGTGGCACGACTTCATCGGCGACACGAACCGCGTGACCAACGACCCGATGGAGGCGCACTACATCGGCTTCAACATGTGGGTGCAGGCGGTGGAAGACGCCGGCACCACCGACGTGGACACGGTGATCGACGCGCTGAAGGGCGTGACCGTACCCAACCTCACCGGCGGCATGGCCGAGATGCTGGTGAACCACCACATCACGAAGCCGGTGCTGATCGGCGAGATCCAGGAGGACGGACAGTTCCTGGTGGTCTGGCAGACCGATGACCTCATCGCCGGCGATGCCTGGTCGCCGCACCTGCCCGGCAGCCGCGACATCATCGCCGACTGGACCCCGCCGATTTCCTGCGGGAACTTCAACACCGTCACGCAGACCTGCTCCGGTCAGGACTACTGATCGGCACCGGCGGCGGGGGTATCCCCCGCCGCCTTTCCCAGATTCTTGAACCCGACCCCGAGGAATCCCCCCGGTGACCGCATATTCCCTCGCGCCACCATCCGCCCGTCGTTCGCGTTTCATTCCCCATCGGTCCTGCCGAAAGGCTGCCCGACGAGGACACGGCGGCGTGCATTCCGAAATCCACGGCATGCCCGATTCGGCATCGCCTGCCGGGATTCCTTGGGGTCGGGTTTCAGGCTGGATCATGGCCGTCTGGCTGCTGATTGCGGGCGGCAGCCTGCACGCGGAGACACAGGCCTTCGGGTTGGAGATGCCCGCGGCGGATCTCACCGCGGAAACGATCACACCCGCAGTCCCGGTGATCGCACAGGCCGATCCCTACACCGGAGACATGATCGACCCGAGTCTCCTCGGCAACGACCCCGAAGCCGCGGAACTGGAAGCTGCCGCGACCGAAGATGAGCTTATGGAAGAGGCCGTCTACGAGGGCCTCGAGGAGACCTCGGCGGACGTCGACCTGCTGATCCAGCGCCTGCCCGAGGGCAGTTTCAACGATCGGCGTGCGGTCGCCGAAGAGCTGGCCGCGACCGGCGATCCCCGCGTCCCGGTGGTTCTCACCGCTCTGGTGGAGGGACGCCTGCTCGCCACCGGTGACGATCCGCCGCGCATCCTGATCCGCGCGGAGACCGGCCGTGCCGGGCGCGACGCCCTGACCGGAGAACCCGTGGATGCGGACCTGATCGCGTCGGGCCGTCGCATCCCTGTGCACAACCCTTTGCGTAACGCACTGCGCAACCTGATCGCGGTGGCGACGATTGCGGCGCCCGATCCGGAGCGCCGCGCGGCCTCGTTGCGGCGCCTGATGCGCGATGACGTGAGCCCCGACATGCTCACTTACCTGGACGAGCGCGTGGAACTCGAAACCGACCCGCGCGTGACCGACCTTCTGCTGACCGTGCGGGCGCTCGCACGCCTGAACGTGGACGACCCGGAGCAGCGTATCGAGTCCATCGCCCTGCTGCGCGGATCGCTGCTCAGCGAAGTGCGCGTGCGCCTGGAGGCAACCGCGACGCGGGACGATGATCCGGAAGTCCGCGACGCCGCGCGCGATGCGCTCGACTCGATCGAGTCACGGATCCGCTTCTTCCGCTTCACCGAGAACCTCTTCTTCGGACTCAGCGCCGGCTCGGTGCTGCTGCTGGCGGCCATCGGGCTTGCGATCACCTTCGGGGTGATGGGCGTGATCAACATGGCTCACGGCGAACTGATCATGATCGGCGCGTATACCACGTGGTTCATCCAGACGCTGATACCCGAGGCACTGAGCACCAGCATTCTGCTCGCGATTCCGGCGGCCTTCGTGGTCGCGGGAATCGTCGGTATCGCGATGGAACGGGGCGTGATCCAGTTCCTCTACGGGAGGCCGCTGGAGACCCTGCTGGCGACCTTTGGCATCAGCCTGATCCTGCAACAGGCGGTGCGCACGATGTTCTCGCCGCTGAACCGGCCGGTGGCCTCGCCCGAGTGGCTGAGCGGTTCCCTGTACGTGAACCCCATCCTGTCGCTGACCTGGAGTCGCATCTACATCCTGGTGTTCGCGATCATGGTCTTCGTCGCGCTGCTGCTGGTGATGAAGAAGACGAGCCTCGGGCTGAAGGTGCGCGCGGTTGCCCAGAACCGGCCGATGGCGCGCGCACTTGGTGTGCGCACGGGCTGGGTCGACGCCCTGACCTTCGGCCTGGGCGCCGGGATCGCCGGCGTCGCCGGGGTCGCCCTGTCGCAACTGACCAACGTCGGCCCGAACATGGGTCAGGCCTACATCATCGATTCCTTCATGGTCGTGGTTTTCGGCGGCGTCGGGAACCTCTGGGGAACGCTGGTTGGCGCGATGGGACTCGGCATGATGACCAAATTCCTCGAACCGCATACGGGTGCGGTGCTGGCCAAGATCCTGGTCCTGATCTTCATCATCCTGTTCATTCAGCGGCGCCCGCGCGGACTCTTCCCCAAGAAGGGCCGGGCGGCGGAGGCCTGACCCGATGCTGACCCGACGCCTGTTTCTGAGTGACTGGGGCGGCATGACCGTGCTGGTGCTGCTTCTCGCCATGGCGGTGGCGGTACCGTACGCCAATCTGGTGCTGCCTCCCGAGTCACCCTGGCACCTGTCGACCTACTGGGTGGCCCTGATCGGCAAGTTCCTGACCTTCGCGTTGCTGGCGCTGGCGATCGACCTGATCTGGGGCTATGCGGGCATCCTGTCGCTGGGGCACGGAGCCTTCTTCGGGCTCGGCGGCTACGCCATGGGCATGTACCTGACCCGGCAGATCGGCGACCGTGGAGTCTACGGCAATCCGGAACTGCCCGACTTCATGGTCTTCCTGAGCTACGAGTCGCTGCCCTGGTACTGGTGGGGCTTCGACATGTTCTGGTTCGCGATGCTGATGGTGGTGCTGGTCCCGGGGCTTCTTGCGCTGGTCTTCGGCTGGCTGGCGTTCCGGTCGCGGGTAACCGGGGTCTATTTCGCGATCATCACCCAGGCGCTCGTCTTCGCGCTGATGCTGGCCTTTTTCCGCAACGAGATGGGCTTCGGCGGCAACAACGGGCTGACCGACTTCAAGGACATCCTCGGCTTCCCGGTGCAGGCACGGGAGACCCGGGTCGCGCTGTTCGTGGTCTCGGCGCTGGTGCTCATTCTCGCCTACGTCGCGTCCCGCTTCATCGTGACCTCGCGCTTCGGGCGGGTCCTGATCGCGGTGCGCGATGCCGAGAGCCGCGCCCGTTTCTCCGGCTACCGGGTGGAGCACTACAAGCTCTGGCTGTTCGTGTTCTCGGCGATGCTCGCCGGTATCGCGGGCGCCCTGTACGTGCCGCAGGTCGGCATCATCAACCCCGGCGAGTTTGCGCCGCTGCGCTCGATCGAGGCGGTACTGTGGGTCGCGGTCGGCGGACGCGGCAGTCTGTTCGGTGCGATCATCGGTGCCTTCGCGGTGAACGGCGCAAAGACCTGGTTCACCACCGCCTACCCCATGGTCTGGCTGTTCGCTCTCGGCGCCCTGTTCGTGCTGGTCACGGTATTCCTGCCGCGCGGCCTGGTCGGCATCTTCCGCCGCCGGCGCCGGGAGGGCGGCGCATGAGCGTACTCAGGAATACCCGCGAGGCGATGCGCCGTGACCGCGTCTTCGGCTTCCTGCAGCCGGAACCCGACTTCGCACTGCCGGTCGACACCTCGCATGGCACGATCCTGTACGTGGACGACGTCAGCGTGCGGTTCGACGGCTTCCTGGCGCTGAACCGGCTGAATCTGAGCATCGACGAGGGTGAACTGCGCTGCATCATCGGCCCCAACGGCGCCGGCAAGACGACCATGATGGACGTGATCACCGGGAAGACCCGCCCCGACGAGGGAGGAGTCTTCTTCGGGCAGAACATCGACCTGCTCAGCCTGGACGAGTACCAGATCGCACGGGGTGGCATCGGCCGCAAGTTTCAGAAACCGACGGTCTTCGAGGCGCTCAGCGTCTTCGACAACCTGGAGCTTTCGATGGCCTCGGACAAGGGGGCCTGGAAGACCCTGTTCCACCGGCTGACCCCGGAACAGCGCACACGCATCGACGAGGTGCTGGAGATGGTCGGGCTCGAGCAGCAGCGGGCACGCATGGCCGGCGCCCTGTCACACGGCCAGAAGCAGTGGCTGGAAATCGGCATGCTGCTGATGCAGAACCCGCGCGTTCTGCTGGTGGACGAACCGGTCGCCGGAATGACCGGGGATGAGACCGAGCGCACCGCCGAACTGCTGGTCTCGCTGGCCGGAGGCCATACCGTGATCGTGGTCGAGCACGACATGGCCTTCGTGCGTTCCATCGCCCGGCGCGTGACGGTACTGCACCAGGGCAGCGTGCTGGCCGAGGGCAGCATGAACCAGATCCAGAGCGACGCGAAGGTGATCGAGGTGTACCTCGGGGAAGAGGCATGATCCAGGTCAGCGGTGTGAATCAGTACTATCGCCAGAGCCACATCCTGCGCGATCTCGAACTGGAGGCTCAACCCGGGCGCTGCACCTGCGTGATGGGCCGCAATGGCGTGGGCAAGACCACGTTGCTGAAGTGCATCATGGGGCTGCTGCCGATCCGCAGCGGGCGTATCCTCCTCGGCGACCGGGACATCACCCGGCTTTCCCCGGAGGCGCGGGCCCGCGCAGGGATCGGCTACGTGCCACAGGGCCGGGAGATCTTCCCGGAACTGACGGTGGAAGAAAACCTGCGCGTATCGCTCGGCGCCCGCGCAGATCGGGCACGGCAGATCCCGGACTCGATCTACGCCTTGTTTCCGGTACTGAAGGAGATGCGTGGCCGGCGCGGAGGCGATCTCTCGGGCGGACAGCAGCAGCAACTGGCGATCGGAAGGGCCCTGGTGCTGGACCCGAAGCTCCTGATCCTGGATGAACCGGGCGAGGGCATCCAGCCCAACATCGTCAGGCAGATCGGGGACGTGATCCGGCAACTGAACACGGAACTGGGGCTGTCGGTGCTGCTGGTGGAGCAGAAGCTGCCCTTCGCCCGCCGGGTCGCGAACGACTTCTACATCATGGAGAAGGGATCGGTGGTCGCACAGGGCGCGATCAGCGAACTCAGCGACGAGCTGGTGAGCCGGCACCTGAGCGTCTGAGCAAAGTCCTCGGGCTGACGGTCGGCGAGGGTTGTGGTCACGGCATTGGGTCAGGCACCCGTCAGGGCCAAGCCCGCCGCGAGCAACACGATCAGCGCAATCGCAATCGCCCCCATGACCCGGGTCCCGCGGATGGCCCGGTGCCAGACCTCGAACCCGCCCTCCTCGTCCCAGAACGTCTAGGCATTCTCCGAAAGCTCGTGATGCTGGGGGGCCATCAGGGCCTGACCCAGCAACGACGTGCCGGTATGCCTGCTTGCGTTCACCGGGCCCCTTGCGCCCCGCGGGTTATCAGCGGGGGCTGAGTTCGGCGTCGATCGCCTGTTCGGCCTGCAGCCAGTACGCGTGGTTGTCGCCGACGAAGCCATTGCGCTCGGCGATGAAGTAGGCGGCGTCCTGGATCATGCGGTAACGTTGCTCCGGGGTCACCGCAGGAACCTCGGCCTTCTTCGCCGGTTTGCCCGCGGATGCTGCAGCCGCCTTTGCGGGTGCCTTGCGGGGCGCTGCCTTCTTCTTTTCGACAGGCGCTGCGGCCGCCTTCGCCGCCGGCGCCGCAGCCTTTGCCGGGCGTGCCGCCTTGGCCTTGGCCGGTGCGGCAGTCTTCGCGGGTGTGGTCGTTGCGGCCGGTACGGCCTTCTCCGGAGTACCCACGCTCTTCTTCGGTCCCTTCGCCATGTTAACCCCCTTCGAGATTGTCAGTGTCATCCCCAATGGCACCGCGCCAGAGCAGCCACCTCGACTGATCATAGGCCGCAGCGCCGAACCCTTCAACACATTCGTGTCCCGGTGCAGGCGCCTGTGCCATTACCCGAACATTCCCTGCGCCTCGATGAAGCCGACGACCTCATCCAGACCCTGGCCGGTGCGCAGATTCGTGAAGACGAACGGACGGTCGCCGCGCATCCTCCGGCTGTCCTGCTCCATCACCTCGAGCGATGCGCCGACGCCGTCCGCGAGGTCGATCTTGTTGATCACGAGCAGGTCGGAACGGGTGATCCCGGGACCGCCCTTGCGCGGGATCTTGTCTCCGGCGCAGACGTCGATCACGTACAGGGTCAGATCCGACAACTCGGGGCTGAAGGTGGCCGAGAGATTGTCGCCGCCGCTCTCGACGAATACGAGATCGAGGCCCGGGAAGCGCTGTTCGAGTTCGTCCACCGCCGCCAGGTTCATCGAGGCGTCCTCCCGGATCGCCGTGTGCGGGCAGCCTCCCGTCTCCACACCGATGATCCGCCCTGGATCAAGCGCCTCGCGGCGGATCAGGAACTCCGCATCCTCGCGGGTATAGATGTCGTTGGTCACCACCGCGAGCTGGTAGCGCTCGCGCAGCCGGTGGCACAGGGCCTCGACCAGCGCGGTCTTGCCCGAACCCACCGGACCACCGACTCCCACCCTGAGTGCCTGCGCCTTCATCTCGCCACCTCTTGCATCAACTGCGGAACATGCGGCTGTACTGGGTTTCATGCAACACCGAGGACAGGACGATCCCGGGCAACCCGGCCCCCATGCCGGCGTCGTCGACCATCCGGGCCTGATCGGCCGCCACCGCGATCGTCTCGGCCAGATCCCGCAGCAGGCGCTGCCCCTGCGTCTGCCCCAGCGGCACCAGCTTCACCGCCGCGGCCACCTGGTTCTCGCACCAGGACCACAGATACCCCTCCAGAAGCTCATCCGAAGGAATCGCCCATTCCCGGCCCGCCAGCGCGAACAGGGTCGCCCAGCAGGCATCCTCCCGGGTCGCCCAGGACTGCGCGGCGGCGACCCCGAGGTCTGCCAGCAGGCGCGCCAGGGCCCGGCCCTGGCCCAGATCCTCGGCACGCAGCTCGGAGGTCTCGCGACTCGCGCGCAGCCAGTCGTTCCAGTATTCCAGCCCCTGCCCGTCTTCGTGTTGCCAGGCCGCCAGCAGGCGCAGCAGCGCGGGAAGATCGACGCGTGCGTGGACCCGAAGCAGCTGCGCCTCGAGCCAGTCCCGCACCGCTTCCGGGCTGCTGACCCAGCCCGCATCCACCGCCTGCTCAAGGCCGGTGGAGTAGCTGTAGGCGCCAACCGGCAGCGTCGGGCTGATCAATTGCCAGAGGCGCCGCCGGGCAAGGCCGGCGTTTGTCGGAGTCATGACCGGAGGTTCCATCATTCAGTGCGCATGCTGGTGACCGTGGGCATGCGAGTGGGCATGGCCGCCAGCGGCGTAGGCGCCCGACTCCGGTTCGAACGGTGCCTGTTTGAAGCCCACGGTCAGCCCCAGGCCGCGCAGCATCTCGTCGAGCACATGATCGTGCAGGTAGCGCAGCCAACCGTGCCCCAGTTGCAGTGGCACATGGCGGTTGCCCAGGTGGTAGCCCGCGCGAAGCAGCAACAGGGCGTCGGCGGAATGGGCCTCACTCACCGGCTCCGGTGCCGCCTGAACGCGCACCACGACGTCGCCCGCGGCGGCGCACAGGCACTCGCCGTCACGCAGCACCTGACCGCGTTCCAGCATCACGCCCACCTCGGTGCCGTCGGTCAGAAGAGCCCGGAAGCGGCTCTTCTGCCGGGTTTCGAAAGGAAGACGGAGTACGGGCATCGCCGTGATGTCCGCTGGCGTCGTGCAGCGCCGGGTCAGGGTCAGCATCGCGGTCAGAACAGGAAGTAGCGCTGGCCCATCGGGACCTCGGCCAGCGGTTCACAGGTGAGCAGTTCGCCGTCGGCGCGGACCTGGTAGGTCTCGGGATCCACCTCCATGTGTGGCATCCAGCCGTTCAGCACCATGTCCTGCTTGCGCACACTGCGGCATCCACGCACCGCTACCGCCCGGCGGCGCAGACCCAGCCGCTCCGGGACCCCGGCCTCGATCGCGGCCTTGGAAAGGAAGGTGACCGCCGTGCTCGAAACCGCCAGGCCGTGGCTGCCGAACATCGGTCGGTAGTGCACCGGCTGCGGCGTCGGGATCGAGGCGTTCGGATCGCCCATCGGCGCGGCGGCGATCATGCCCCCCTTGAGGATCATGGCCGGCTTCACGCCGAAGAAGGCCGGGCGCCACAGGCACAGGTCGGCCAGCTTGCCCGGCTCGATGCTGCCCACTTCGTGGGCGATGCCGTGGGCCAGCGCGGGGTTGATGGTGTATTTCGCGATGTAGCGGCGAACGCGGAGATTGTCCGCGCCCTCTTCGTCGCCCGGCAGCGTGCCGCGCTGCACCTTCATCTTGTGCGCGGTCTGCCAGGTACGCAGGACCACCTCGCCGACCCGGCCCATCGCCTGGGAATCCGACGCGATCATCGAGAACGCGCCGAGGTCGTGCAGGATGTCCTCGGCGGCGATGGTCTCGCGCCGGATGCGCGACTCGGCAAAGGCCACATCCTCGGGTATCGCCGGATCCAGGTGGTGACAGACCATCAGCATGTCGAGGTGCTCGTCCACGGTATTCACCGTGTACGGACGGGTCGGGTTGGTCGATGACGGCAGCACGTTGGGCCGCCCGCAGGCCTTGATGATGTCCGGGGCATGGCCGCCGCCGGCCCCCTCGGTGTGGTAGGTATGGATGGTGCGGTCCTTCATCGCGGCCAGCGTATCCTCGACGAAGCCGGACTCGTTCAGCGTGTCGGTATGGATCGCGACCTGCACGTCGTATTCGTCCGCGACGCTCAGGCAGTTGTCGATCGCGGCCGGGGTCGTGCCCCAGTCCTCGTGCAGCTTCAGACCCAGTGCGCCGGCCTCGATCTGTTCGCGCAGCGCGTCGGGCAGACTGGCATTGCCCTTGCCCAGAAAGCCGAGGTTCATTGGATAGGCCTCGGCGGCCTCCAGCATGCGCTGGATATGCCAGGTGCCCGGGGTGCAGGTGGTCGCGTTGGTGCCGGTCGCGGGGCCGGTACCGCCGCCGAGCATCGTCGTGACGCCGCTCATCAGCGCCTCGTCGATCTGCTGCGGGCAGATGAAGTGGATGTGGGCGTCGATGCCGCCGGCGGTCACGATCATGCCCTCGCCGGCAATCGCCTCGGTGCCCGGACCGACGACAATGTTCACGCCGGGCTGGGTGTCCGGGTTGCCGGCCTTGCCGATCGCCTGGATGCGGCCGTTCCGGATTCCGATGTCCGCCTTCACGATGCCCCAGTGATCGATGATCAGCGCGTTGGTGATTACGGTGTCGGCAACGTCGGGACCGGCGCGCTGGCTCTGGCCCATGCCGTCGCGGATGACCTTGCCACCCCCGAATTTCACCTCGTCACCGTAGATCGTGAAGTCCTGCTCGACTCTCACGAACAGTTCGGTGTCGGCCAGGCGAACGCGGTCGCCGGTCGTGGGTCCGTACATGTCCGCATAGGCGCTGCGAGAAATCCTGACACTCATGACCGGCCTCCCCCGTCAGCTGCGTCCAGCGGCCCCATGATCCGGCCCTGGAAACCGTACACCTGCCGTGCCCCGGCATAGGCCACGAGCTGGACCGTCCGGCTCTGCCCCGGCTCGAAGCGCACGGCCGTGCCCGCGGGGATATCCAGACGGAAACCGCGCACCCGGTCGCGGTCGAAGTCCAGCGCGTCGTTGACCTCGTGGAAGTGGTAGTGCGACCCCACCTGCACCGGCCGATCCCCCGTGTTGGTCACCGCCAGCGTCACCGTCGGACGCCCAGCATTCAATTCGATCTCGCCCTCTTCGAGCAGGTACTCACCGGGTGTCATGATGATCCTTTGCCTCTTCGTCGATTGAGTCCGGTCGTGCCCGGGGTGTAAGCCGGGTGATCCGTCAGCGGGACGCTCAACGGATGGGTTCATGCACGGTGACCAGCTTGGTCCCGTCGGGGAAGGTGGCC
>NZ_REBW01000103.1 GCF_007692535.1 Thioalkalivibrio sp.
AAGCCCTCTCGCCGATCTGGAGCCGGGAACCCCATCGGCCAGGGGCTGGCCTCCTACATCCGCGCCTCTTGAAAAAACGCGAATCCGACCACCGGCGGACCTTTCGTGATAATCAGGCCCGCTTTTGAGGCCAGGTCGGGGCAGCGCATCCAAAGCGGCGGCAAGCCGCCGCACTCCACAGGGGTTGGGGCGGAGGATGCGGCTATGGAGTGCGGGAGCTTGCTCCCGCTTTCGGGCGATCATGGAGCCGGGCGAGCGCCCAGGCGACATGCTCCCGGACCAGTGCGGAGGGGTGCTGCGCACGGCGTTCCAGCGCCGCGACCGCGTCGAGGCTCGCCGGGCCGTTCCCCAAGGCCACCGCGATGTTGCGCAGCCAGCGCTCGTGGCCGATGCGCCGGATCGCCATTCCGGCGGTCCGGTCGAGGAAGCTGGGCTCGTCCCAGGCGAACAGCTCGATCAGCGATGCCGTGTCCAAACCGTGACGCGCGGCGAAATCGGGCTCCACGCTCACCTCGGCGAAGCGGTTCCACGGGCAGACCAGCTGGCAGTCGTCGCAGCCGTAGACGCGGTTGCCCATCAGCGGTCGCAGCGGTTCCGGGATCGCGCCCTGGTGCTCGATGGTCAGGTAGGAGATGCAGCGCCGCGCATCCAGGTCGTAGGGGCCGCGGAAGGCGCGTGTTGGGCAGATGTCCAGGCAGGCGGTGCAGCTGCCGCAATGGGCTTCGACCCGGTCGTCGACGGGCAGCGGCAGATCGGTGAACAGCTCGCCCAGAAAGAACCAGGACCCGGCCTCGCGGGCGAGCAGGTTGGTGTGCTTGCCGATCCAGCCCAGACCCGCCTGCTCGGCCAGCCCCTTTTCCAGTATCGGCGCGCTGTCAGTGAACGCGCGGTAGCCGAAGGGGCCGATCTCGGCCTCGATCCGGCGTGCCAGCTGCTGGATCCGACGGCGCAGCAGCTTGTGGTAGTCGCGGCCGAGCGCGTAGCGCGAGACATAGGCTCGAGCCGGGTCGGCCAGGATCCGCCAGGGGTCGGCCGAGTCCGGGGGAAGGTAATCCATGCGCAGGCTGATGATGCGCTGCACGCCCGGAACCAGCAGCGACGGATCGCTGCGCAGGGCGGCGCGATCCCGCATCCACTGCATGTCACCGTGAGAGCCGCTGTCCAGCCAGCGCTCCAGGTGCTCCGCGTGCGCGCCGACATCGGCGGGGCTGATGCCCACCGCCTGGAAGCCGAGCTCACCCGCCCAGCCGCGGATGCGGGCGGCGAGTTCGCGGCATTGGCTTTGCGACAGGGATTGCGGCACGATTCTGGTCATGGCCCTTGGCGGTGTCTACAACATGAATGATGACCCGATGACCGTTCCCATTGCCAACCGCCTCTTTGGAGAGGCAGGAATGCGCGAACTCGACCGCCGGGCGATGGCGCTGCCGGGGATGGGCGACGGGAAGCTGATGGAACGCGCCGGTGCGGCCCTGCTCGAGGCCCTGTCGGAAGGCTTCCCGTCGGCGCGGACGCTCGGCGTGCTCTGTGGCCCTGGCAACAATGGCGGGGATGGCTTCGTGCTCGCGCGCCTCGCTGCAGACGCGGGCTGGACCGTGACCGTGCACGCCGGTGAACCCGGCGGCCAACCCGACTCCGATGGCGCCCGGGCGCGTCGGGCCTGGATCGACAGCGGCGGGGAGATCCGGCCGCTCGACGCGTTCTCCCCCGATCGTTCCGAGGTCTGGGCCGACTGCCTCTTCGGCATCGGACTCGGGCGTCCCATCGAGGCCCCGTTCGCACCATTGATCGAGACGCTGAACCGCTCCGGCGCGCCGGTGCTCGCCGCCGATGTGCCCTCCGGCGTACTGATCGATACCGGCTCGGTACGCGGAGTCGCGGTGCGCGCGCGGCTGACTGTCACCATGATCGCCGACAAGTTCGGTCTCCGCACCGGAGCCGCGGTCGACCAGGCGGGACGGGTGCGGGTGGCGGCGCTGAATCTTCCCGAGTCGCTGTACGAGGGCGTGTCCTGGCTCGCGACCCGCGTCACGCCGGAACAGGCGCCGCATGGATTGCCGTCGCGCAGGCCTGCGGCGCACAAGGGTGACTTCGGGCATCTGCTGGTGGTCGGCGGGGCGCCCGGTTATTCCGGTGCCGCCCGGCTGACCGCTGCGGCCGCCCTGCGCGCCGGTGCCGGCCGCGTGACGCTGGTGACCCACCCCGACCATGCCGCACTCGCGAACCTGGATCGTCCCGAACTCATGGTGCGTCCGGCGCAAACGGCGCGTGACATCGACGCCCTGCTGGCGGGCGCGGATGCAGTGGCCGTGGGTCCGGGTTTCGGTCAGGAGGCCTGGGCCCGCGGCCTGTGGCCGGCGGTCGCGGACTGGCGCGGCCCCCTGGTCGTGGATGCGGATGCCCTGAACCTGCTGGCGCAGGCGCCACGGCGGCGGGACGACTGGATATTGACGCCGCACCCTGGCGAGGCCAGCCGCCTCCTCGGCAGCAAGGCCGCGACGGTGAATGCGGATCGGCTCGCCGCCCTGCGGGAACTGCAGGATCGCTATGGCGGGACGGTCCTGCTCAAGGGTGCGGGAACCCTGGTGGCACCGGGACCCCAGGGAACGCCGGCCTGTATCACCGGCGGCCATCCGGGCATGGCGACGGCCGGCATGGGTGACGTATTGACGGGCATCATCGGCGCTCTGCGCGCGCAGGGTCTCGACGCCGGGGCCGCGGCCGTGACCGCTGCGGCCTGGCACATCGCCGCAGCGTGTACTGCCGCGCAACGCCTGGGCGGACAGCGCGGCCTGCTTGCCGGCGACGTGATCGAGGCCCTTCCCGCCAGCGGTGCCGACTCTGGAGTATGAGCCGTCCCGGCTTCTTCCTCGCCGACGCGGAGGCCACCGAAAGGGCCGGCGCGGCGCTGGCACAGTGTCCCGGCCTGAAGCAGGTGCGCCAGATCCACCTGCAGGGCGATCTGGGCGCGGGGAAGACCACCCTGGTGCGCGGCCTTCTGCATGCGCTCGGTCATCGTGGCACGGTTCGAAGCCCGACCTATACCCTGCTCGAGCCCTACGAACTTCCCGGTCTGACCGTCCTGCATTTCGACCTGTACCGGGTCGCGGACCCGGAGGAACTCGAGTACCTCGGGGTGCGCGAGCAGAGCGATGCACGGACCCTGTGGCTGGTGGAGTGGCCTGACAGGGGTGCTGGCTGGTTGCCCGCGCCGGAACTGGTGGCCAGCCTGCGCCAGGACGGCGACGGGCGCCGGCTGTCGTTTTCAGGTCCGCAGGCCGGGACCATTTCCGCCCAGATGGGTGACTTCTGACGGCGCAGTCAGAGTCATCGGTATGTTGTTCATATGCTGCAAAATTCTTTCTTGCATTTTCACGAGGAAAGTCCACAATGTAGGCAGAGCCCCTGATCGCAAAGGGATTGTCTGTGGCAAAAACGCATCAAACGGATCAACGTCGACGCTTATTGCTGAAGGGCCTGGCTGGCCTTGGGCTGGGCGTGGCGCCAATCTCCGCCTGGGCCAACTCCGGTCTGCAGAGGGTGCGCATGTCGGTGGACGGTCAGACAACCCGACTCGTCTTCGACATGGAAGGGCCCGCCGACTACAAGGTTTTCGCCCTCGAATCCCCGGATCGGGTGGTGGTGGATCTTTCCGGCACGCGCGCCCTGGCGTCGCTGGAGGTGCCGTCGAACCCCAGATCCCTGGTCGAGGGCGTACGTTACGCCGAGCGTAACGGTAACGATCTGCGGGTGGTGCTGGACCTGCGCGCCGCGGCGGATCAGCACAGTTTCGTGTTGCTGCCCGCGCAGGGTTCGCCGCACCGGCTGGTGCTGGATCTCACCGAGCGCCCGCGCAGCGTGATGGTTGCGCGGATGGTGCCCGAGACGAATTCCGTGGTGCGGCCCGATCAGATGCGCGAGCCGCTCCGGGACTTGATCGTGGCCATCGACCCAGGCCATGGCGGGCACGATCCCGGCGCGATCGGCGCGGGCGGCACCCGGGAGAAGGACGTGGTGCTGCAGATTGCGCGCCGCGTGGCGGAGCGGGTGGAGCGCGAACCCGGCATGCGACCGGTCCTGATCCGCACCGGCGACTACTTCCTCCCCCTGCGCGAGCGCATCAGCCGGGCGCGTGCGGCCCAGGCCGACGTCTTTTTGTCCATCCACGCCGATGCGATACAGGATCGCCGCGTTCAGGGTTCGTCCGTCTACATCCTGTCCGACCGTGGCGCCTCCAGCGAGGCGGCGAGATTCCTTGCGCAGCGCGAGAACAGCGCGGACCTGCGTCTGGGCGGGGTGCCGATCGAGAGCAAGGACGATTCCCTGACCAGCGTGTTGCTGGACCTTGCCCAGAGCGGCAGCCTGGAGGCCAGTCATTCCCTCGCCAACCGGTTGATCTCGGAGATGCACCGGGTCGGCAAGGTGCGCAAACCCGAGGTCGAGCGGGCGAACTTCGCGGTACTGCGGTCCCCCGACGTGCCGTCGGTGCTGATCGAGGCGGCCTTCATCTCCAACCCCTCGGAAGAGCGCAAGCTGCGTACCGAGAGCTTCCAGAACTCCCTCGCCGACGCGATTCTGACCGGTCTGCGCGCCTATTTCGCCACCCATGCACCGCCCGGCACCATCATTGCCGAGGGCCGGCGCGACCGGCACATCATTCGACCGGGCGAGACCCTCTCGGTGATCGCCGACCGCTACCGGATGTCGGTCGCCGAACTGCGCGCGGTGAACGACCTCCCGAGCGATCGCATCTTTGCAGGCCAGGTCCTGCAGATTCCGTCCCGGGGCAGCTGATCGGGGGCGGGTTCCCGGAGCTGCCAGGGGTCGCGCCGCTTTCTGCGGGTCCCGGTTCTGGGCTAGTCTAGATTTTTTGCGCCCGGACCCCTCGTGCCGATACAGAAGCTTCCCCCACAGCTGATCAGCCAGATCGCGGCCGGCGAGGTGATCGAGCGTCCCGCGTCCGTGGTCAAGGAACTGATCGAGAACAGCATCGACGCGGGTGCGCGCCGGGTCAGGGTGGAGCTGGAGCAGGGCGGGGTGCGCCTGATCCGGATCACCGACGACGGCAGTGGCGTCCCGCCGGAGGAGCTCCCGCTGGCGCTTTCCCGGCACGCGACGAGCAAGGTCGCCGCGTGGAGTGACCTCGAGTCCCTGCACACGTTGGGCTTTCGCGGCGAGGCGCTGCCCTCGATCGCCTCGGTGGCGCGCCTGACCATGACCTCTGCAGTCGCGGGAGCACGCAGCGGCTGGGGCCTCGGTGGTGACGGCTCGGATGCGTTCGCCGAGCCGGCGCCGGCGGCCCACCCGCAGGGCACCACGGTCGAGATCCGCGACCTGTTCTTCAACGTACCTGCGCGGCGCAAGTTCCTGCGTACCGAGCGTACCGAGTACCTGCATTGCGAGGACGTGGTGCGTACCCATGCGGCGGTACGACCCGGGATCGCCTTCGAACTGCGCCACAACGGCCGACAGACCCTGGACTTGCCTGCCGTGGGGCCGGCGGGCGCCGCCGACCGCGTGGCAGCGCTGCTCGGCGAGGGATTCCTGGAGCATGCGTTCGAGGTCGAAGAGGAAGGTTCCGGGCTGCGTCTTTGCGGCTGGCTGGGCGCGCCCACCCACGCCCGGTCGCAGGCGGACCAGCAGTATTTCTTCGTGAACGGCCGGCCGGTGCGGGACCGGGTGCTGGCCACGGCGGTGCGCCGGGCCTACCGCGACGTCCTGTATCAGGGGCGGCACCCCGTGTTCATCCTGTTCCTCGATCTGGATCCGGCCGGGGTCGATGTCAACGCCCATCCGGCCAAGCACGAAGTCCGTTTTCGGGACGGGCGCCTCGTGCACGATTTCATCTTTCAGACTCTGCACCGCGCGCTGGCTGGCCTGCGCCCCGGTGATGACGGGCGCCAGCAGCCGGCGGCGCACTCGACCGGCGCGGCGGTCCAGCCCGGCGGCAATGCCTTCCCCGGCACACCGACGGTCTATCCGCGTGCCGCCTTTGCCGAGAACCGGGCGCCCAGGGATACGCCCAGGGACACGCGCTGGGAACTGCCGCTGCCGCATGTCAGCGAGCCGCCGGGAGGGGCCCCGGCGCCTGTCGCGCCCCCGCCGAACGCCCGGCCGTGGTCACCTGCGGCTGCCGAGGGCGTGGCGCCGCCCCTGGGCTTTGCGATCGGGCAGGTTGCAGACATCTTCATCCTGGCCGAGAACGCCCGCGGCCTGATCCTGGTGGACATGCATGCGGCGCACGAGCGCATCACCTACGAGCGGTTGAAGACGGAATGGCGCGAGGCGCGCGTGACCCGCCAGCCGCTGCTGGTGCCGGAGACGATCGCGGTCACCCGCGCCGAGGCGGAACTGGTCGAGACTTCCGCCGATCTCCTGCGCGGCCTGGGTTTCGAACTGGACCGTGCGGGGCCCGACGCCGTGATGCTGCGGGCCGCACCGGCGCTGCTGCAGGGCCGGGAACTGGCCCAGCTGGTGCGGGATCTGCTGGCCGACCTGCACCACCTCGGGCACGCCGACCGGGCGGAGGCTGCGCTGGATGCGGTGCTGAGCACCATGGCCTGCCATGGCTCGGTGCGGGCGGGCCGGCGCCTGAGTCTGCCGGAGATGAACCGTCTGCTGCGCGACATGGAGGCGACCGACAACAGCGGTCAGTGCAACCACGGCCGTCCGACCTACGTCGAGCTGGACCGGCAGGCCCTGGATCGCCTCTTCCTGCGCGGACGCTGAGCGCGTGCGCGAATCCGTGGTCCTGCTGATGGGCCCGACCGCCACCGGCAAGACGGCCCTGGCCCTGGACCTGGCGGAGCGGATCGGGGGCGAGATCATCAGCGTCGATTCGGCGCTCGTGTACCGGGGAATGGACATCGGCACCGCCAAGCCCAGCGCCGAGGAGCGGGCGCGGGTCCCGCATCACCTGATCGATGTCCGCGACCCGGAGGAGACCTGGTCTGCGGCGGATTTCGTGGAGCATGCCCAGCGGCTGATCGGCGAGATCGAGTCGCGTGATCGTGTCCCGATGCTGGTCGGCGGCACCATGCTCTACTTCCGTGCCCTGCTCGACGGCCTGGATGCGATGCCCGCGATCGATCCGGAAATCCGCGCCGCCCTGCGGGCACGCCTTCCGGTGGAAGGTGCCGAGCGTCTGCACGCCGAGTTGCGCGGCGTCGACCCGGTATCGGCGCTGCGGATCCATCCGAATGACCCGCAGCGGATCCTGCGCGCGCTGGAGGTCTACCGAAGCACCGGGCGTCCGCTGGCATCGTTTCAGTCCGGCGCGGTCGGCACCGTGCCGCGGCACTGGCGCCGGTTCGCGCTTTGGCCCGAGGATCGCGAACGTCTGCGCAGGCGCATCGCCGAGCGCTTCGACCACATGCTGGCCAGCGGCTTCGCCGGGGAATTGCGCGCGCTGATGGAACGTCCCGGGCTGACTGCCGGCCACACATCACAGCGAGCGGTCGGTTATCGCCAGGGTTGGCAATGGCTGTCAGGCGAGATCGGCCCGGAAGAATTCCGCGAGCGCGCGGTCACCGCGACCCGGCAGCTGGCGAAGCGTCAGCTGACCTGGCTTCGCGGCATGCAAACCCAAGGCCTCGAGTACCTTCCCGCAGAGCGCGTGCGGGTCGAAGATCTGCTCGGCGGCGCGGATCGCTGAGCGCGGCCGATCCCGCAGGTGGTGGTTCTACCCATGGTCGCGGGGGATTTTACGGGTAATTATGGCGCGGTGCCTGGCTAGCGATATGCTATCTTCTGGAAACGTGCGGTCTGACCAAGCGCACTTGCAGCTACAACAAAAAAAGGAACCTCAATCATGGCAAAAGGGCAGATGCTACAAGAACCCTTCCTCAATGCATTGCGCAGGGACCGCATACCGGTGTCTGTCTACCTGGTGAACGGGATCAAGCTCCAGGGACAGATCGAGTCCTTCGACCAGTTTGTCGTGCTGCTCAAGAGCGCGGTATCGCAGATGGTATACAAGCACGCGATCTCCACCATCGTGCCCGCCCGGCAGGTACGGTTGCATCTCGAGGGCGAAGAACCGCCCGCGGAGGAACAGAATTCGTAATCCCATTTTGGAGTTGACGGGCCTTGTTTGAGCGTCCCGAGAGCGGCGATCGCACCTTGCTGGTCGCCCTGGCGATTGGCGACGTGGCCGATATGGAGGCCCAGAAGCAGGAGTTCAGGGAACTGGCCGAGTCCGCCGGGGCCGACGTCGTCGGCGTGATCGCGGGAACCCGCCGGCAGCCGGATTCCCGCTTCTTCATCGGTTCCGGCAAGGCCGACGAGGTGGCCGCCGCAGTCGCGTCGTCCGGCGCCGAAGTGGCGATCTTCAACCATCCGCTGTCGCCGAGCCAGGAGCGCAACCTGGAGCGGCACCTGAAATGCCGGGTGCTGGACCGCTCCGGGCTGATCCTCGACATCTTCGCCCAGCGGGCACGTTCCCACGAGGGCAAGCTTCAGGTCGAGCTCGCCCAGCTCCGGCACATGTCGACGCGCCTGGTCCGTGGCTGGACCCACCTGGAACGTCAGAAGGGCGGCATCGGACTGCGCGGTCCGGGCGAAACCCAGCTCGAGACTGACCGGCGCCTGCTGGCCGGGCGCATCAAGCACATCGAGCGGCGGCTGGACAAGGTGCAGCGGGCCCGCGAGCAGGGCCGGCAGGCGCGCCGCCGTGCCGAGACGCCCACCGTGGCCCTGGTCGGCTATACCAATGCGGGCAAGTCGACCCTGTTCAACCGACTGACCGAGTCCCAGGTCTTTGTGGCCGACCAGCTGTTCGCGACCCTGGATCCGACGCTGCGGCGCCTGGATCTCGCTCCGCACCAGTCGGTGATTCTCGCCGACACCGTCGGCTTCGTCCGCGATCTGCCCCACGAACTGATTGCTGCGTTCAAGGCCACGCTGACCGAGACTCGCGAGGCGGCACTGCTGCTCCACGTGATCGATGCCTCCGACCCGGAACGTGATGCCCACATCGCGCAGGTCGAGGACGTCCTCGAGGAGATCGGCGCCGGCGAGGTGCCGATCTGGCGCATTTACAACAAGATCGACCGGTTGCCCGACGGCGACGACGGTGACACGGCCCGCTTCGGTGGCGACGCCCTGTGGCTCTCGGCCGTTACGGGCGCGGGGCTGGCCGAACTGGAGCAGCGGCTGGCGCGTCATTTCACCGAGACGATGTTTCGCGGCTGGGTGTCCCTGCCCGCCGCGTCCGGCAGACTGCGCAGCCGGCTGTTCGCCGAAAAGGCGGTCGAGTCCGAGCAGACCGGCGCCGCCGGTGTGATGCACCTGCGGCTCAATCTTCCGGAACGTTCGCTGCGCGCGCTGCTGCGCGAGGCGGGACTGGACGAGGATCCGGAGAGCCTGCGCGTCGGACGGGAACCTGGGGCGGACGATCCCGGCGACCAGGAGCCGGCCCTTGCCGAGACCTCCCGCCGCAGTTAGCGTGAAAGTCACAGCGAGGCCCGTCGGGTTACGCCCTTTGGGCTAACCCGACGTACAGTTTGCGGCTTCGCATCGTCTGGGGTAACGCAGGATTGTGAAAGTTAGTCCGTCGTGGCGGGTGGCCTGCAACCTGGTCAGGCCTTGATCAGGCGCCGCTTCCCGGACACCTGCATGAACCCCGAACCGCCCGCCAAAGTGACGCGATATGTTCCAGGGGTTAGACTAAGGGGTCATGTCCGGGGCGGGCAGGCGAAAGTGGCGGAATTGGTAGACGCGCTGGATTTAGGTTCCAGTGGGGTAACCCGTGAGAGTTCGAGTCTCTCCTTTCGCACCATCCCGACAGTTTGCATGCACAACTTATTTCATTGCGCCGGGACGGCGCGTTTTCCCGAATCTCAGATTTCACGCGAGGCCATCTGATGCAAGTTTCTGTTGAAGCCACCGGCAGCCTGGACCGCAGGATGACGGTGCAATTTCCGCCCGACCGGGTCGACTCCGAGGTGGAAAAGCGCTTGAAGGCGCTGACCAGGCGGGTACGGATCGATGGCTTCCGCCCCGGCAAGGTGCCGCTGAAAATCGTGCAGCAGCGCTATGGCGCCGGCGTCTACCAGGAGGTGCTGGGCGAGGTCCTGCAGGAGAGCTATCGCGAGGCCATCCAGCAGGAGGGTCTCGTGCCGGCCGGAGGGCCAAACATCGAGCCGAAAATGATGGAGCCGGGCAAGCCGATTGAATACATCGCCTCCTTCCAGGTGTTCCCGGAGGTTTCGGTGGCCGACCTCTCGGACGTGGAGATCGAGCGCCCGGTGGCGGAGATCGACGCCGCTGACGTGGAGCGGGTGATCGAGTCCCTGCGCAAGCAGCAGCGTGACTGGGCCGAGGTGCAGCGCGCCGCGGGCGAGGGTGATCGGGTCACGCTGGATTTCGTCGGGACACTGAACGGAGAGCCGTTCGACGGTGGCAAGGCCGAGGGCTTCGCCGTCGAGATCGGTGCAGGGCGGCTGCTGCCCGACTTCGAGTCCCAGCTGGTGGGCGTTGAGCCGGGCGAGGAGAAGACCATCGATGTGACCTTCCCGGAGGACTACCCGGCGGAGCATCTGAAGGGGCAGGCCGTGCAGTTCGCCCTGAAGATCCACAAGGTCGAGGAACCGCGCCTCCCCGAGGTCGATGCCGATTTTGCCCGGGCATTCGGGGTCGCCGACGGCGATGTCGACAAGCTGCGGGAGGAGGTGCGCGCGAACATGGGCCGGGAACTCGCCCAGAACATCAAGGGTCGGGTAAAGAAGCAGGTGATGGATGCGCTGGTCGCGAAGCATGATTTCGACCTGCCGAAGAGCCTGGTCCAGGGCGAAATCGACCGTCTGCGCACCGAGACCGAAAATCGCTTCGGTGGCGCAGAACAGTCCCAACCGCTGCCCGATGCCCTGTTCGAGGAGGAGGCGAAGCGCCGGGTCCGGCTGGGTCTGGTGGTGCGGGCGGTCCTCGACGCCGAGAAGATCGAGGTCGACCCCGGTCGCCTGGAGCGGGAACTCGATGCCCTGGCGCAGACCTATGAGGATCCGGACGAGGTGAAGCGGCACTACCGCAGCAACCCCCAGGCGATGGCCGGCATGGAATCGCTCGTGCTGGAGGATCAAGTCGTGGACTGGGTGCTCGAGAAGGCCCGCGTCACCGAGAAGCCAAGCAGTTTCGACGCCCTGATGAACACGAACAAGGAGACTACCGAATGACGCAACCGCTGGCAGGACCGGGTGCACAGCACACGCAGGCGCTGAACCTCGTGCCAATGGTCGTCGAGCAGACGGCAAGGGGCGAGCGCGCCTACGACATCTACTCCCGGCTGCTGAAGGACCGCGTCGTGTTCTGTGTCGGCCCGGTCGAGGATTACATGGCCAATGTGATCGTGGCCCAGCTGCTGTTTCTGGAGTCCGAAAACCCGGACAAGGAGATCAGCCTCTACATCAACTCGCCCGGCGGAGCGGTGACCGCCGGCATGGCGATCTACGACACCATGCAGTTCATCCAGCCGCAGGTCAGCACGCTGTGCGTGGGCCAGGCCGCGAGTATGGGCGCGGTGCTGCTGGCGGGCGGTGCGCCCGGCAAACGCTACTGCCTGCAGCATTCCCGGGTGATGATCCATCAGCCGCTGGGCGGCTACCAGGGGCAGGCCACGGACATCGACATCCATGCCCGCGAGATCCTGAAGATCCGGGAAGAACTCAACCAGTTGCTGGCCCGGCACTCGGGGCAGTCGGTGGAGACCATCCGCACCGACACCGAACGCGACCGGTTCATGACCGCCCCCGAGGCGAAGGAATATGGACTGATCGATCATGTCCTCGACAAGCGCGAGGTCAAGGCGAAGAAATGAGCCAGTCAACCGGACGTACCGGCGGCTCGCTTGCATCGGGGTCCTAAACGGGGCATGTTTGAACTGCAAGTCTATTCGCAGACCGAGGCATACGGATGAGCGACGAAAAATCTCCTCGCAATGATGGCAAGCTGCTGTACTGTTCATTTTGCGGCAAGAGCCAGCACGAGGTACGTAAACTCATCGCCGGGCCTTCCGTATTCATCTGTGATGAATGCGTGGAGCTCTGCAACGACATCATCCGCGAGGAGATGCAGGAGGCGGGTCACGCCGAGCGCGACTCGCTGCCCAAGCCCCGCGAGATCCGTTCCATCCTGGATGAGTACGTGATCGGCCAGGACTCGGCCAAGAAGATCCTGTCGGTGGCGGTGTACAACCACTACAAGCGGCTCGAGGCGAAGTCCGGGAAGGACGACGTCGAGCTGTCGAAGTCCAACATCCTGCTGATCGGGCCCACCGGATCCGGCAAGACCCTGCTCGCCGAGACTCTGGCGCGGGTTCTGAACGTACCCTTCACGATCGCCGATGCGACCACGCTGACCGAGGCGGGTTATGTCGGGGAGGACGTGGAGAACATCATCCAGAAGCTGCTGCAGAAGAGCGACTACGACGTCGAGAAGGCCGAGACCGGGATCGTCTACATTGACGAGATCGACAAGATCTCGCGCAAGTCGGACAACCCGTCGATCACGCGCGACGTATCGGGCGAGGGCGTGCAGCAGGCGCTGCTCAAGCTGATCGAGGGGACCACCGCCTCGGTGCCGCCGCAGGGCGGACGCAAGCATCCCCAGCAGGAATTCCTGCAGGTGGATACCCGCAACATCCTGTTCATCTGCGGCGGTGCCTTCTCCGGGCTGGAGAAGGTGATCCAGCAGCGCGCCGAAAAGGGTGGCATCGGCTTCTCCGCCGAGGTGCGTTCCAAGGACAAGGACGCCTCTGGCATCGGCTGGCTGAAAAAGCTGGAGTCGGAAGACCTGGTGCGCTACGGGCTGATCCCCGAGTTCGTCGGCCGGTTGCCGGTGCAGGCGACCCTGGAGGAACTCGACGTCGAGGCCCTGATCACCATCCTCACCCAGCCGCGCAACGCCCTCGTGAAGCAGTACGGCCGCCTGTTCGAGATGGAAGGCGTGGACCTGGAATTCCGCGAGGACGCGCTCGGCGCGATCGCGCAAAAGGCGATGGAACGCAAGACAGGCGCCCGCGGCCTGCGTTCGATCATGGAAAACATCCTGCTCGACACCATGTACGAGCTGCCGTCGATGGAAAACGTCAGCAAGGTCGTGATCGACGAGGCGGTGATCCGCGGTGATGCCGAACCCTACCTGATTTACGAAAACGCGAATTTCGCCAAGCAGGCGGCGTCGGATTCCTGAGACCAGGGACCCCGGAGCGCCCGCTCCGGGCCGAACGTTCGCATCGGCTCCCTGTCCACTTTTCAGGGCCGGCAGGTCGTACCCCGTGCTCCGCATGCCCCGCGGGTGCCGCCCTTGAAAACGACCCGATCATCCCAAGACTAAATCATTCAACTATTGCTGACCCTCGAGGGGACCCATGAATCAGAAGACCAGCTCCTCCCAGAACGATGTCGAATCGCCGGTGAAGCGGGTTGCCGTGTTGCCCCTGCGCGACGTGGTCGTCTATCCGCACATGGTGATCCCCCTGTTCGTCGGGCGCGAGAAATCGATCCGGGCCCTGGACTCGGCGATGTCCGAGAACAAGCAGGTTTTGCTGGTGGCGCAGAAGAGCGCCGAGATCGACGAGCCCGAGGCCAAGGACCTGCACGATATCGGTACCCTGGGCAACATCCTGCAACTCCTGCGGCTGCCCGACGGCACCATCAAGGTTCTCGTCGAGGGCGCCCAGCGCGCGCACGTGATGGATCTCGGTGAGGAGGGAGACCACTTCGTCGCTCAGATCCGCCTGATGGAGGAGGAGACCGGCGCCGAGGAACGCGAGATGGAAGTCCTCGCCCGCTCCGCGCTGAATCTCTTCGAGCAGTACATCAAGCTGAACAAGAAGGTGCCGCCGGAGATTCTGACCTCGCTGGCCGGCATCGACGATGCCTCGCGCCTCGCCGACACCATCGCCGCGCACATGTCCCTGAAGCTCGACGAGAAGCAGAAGGTGCTGGAGATCTCGAGCGTGAAAGCGCGGCTCGAGCACCTGATCGCGCAGATCGAGGGCGAGATGGATGTGCTGCAGATCGAGAAGCGCATCCGCGGACGCGTGAAGCAGCAGATGGAGAAGTCGCAGCGCGAGTACTACCTGAACGAACAGATGAAGGCGATCCAGAAGGAACTGGGGGACCTCGAGGACGCGCCCAACGAGGCCGAGGAACTCGCCCGCAAGATCGCGAAGGCCGGCATGCCCAAGGAGGCCAAGAAAAAGGCCCTTGCGGAACTGAACAAGCTGAAGATGATGTCGCCCATGTCGGCCGAGGCCACCGTGGTGCGCAGCTACATCGACTGGCTGGTGAACGTGCCCTGGAAGAAGCGCACCAAGGTCAGCCAGGATCTGGCGGCGGCTGAGAAGGTCCTCAACGAGGACCACTACGGTCTCGAGGAGGTCAAGGAACGCATCCTGGAATACCTGGCCGTGCAGTCGCGCGTCCGGAAGATGAAGGGGCCCATTCTCTGCCTGGTGGGTCCTCCCGGCGTCGGCAAGACCTCGCTGGGCCAGTCGATCGCCCGAGCGACCAACCGCAAGTTCACCCGCATGGCATTGGGCGGTGTGCGTGACGAGGCCGAGATCCGCGGTCACCGCCGCACCTACATCGGGTCGCTTCCCGGCAAGATCGTGCAGAACCTGTCCAAGGTCGGGGTGCGCAACCCGCTGTTCCTGATGGACGAGATCGACAAGATGGCGATGGACTTCCGGGGTGATCCCGCATCGGCCCTGCTCGAGGTGCTGGATCCCGAACAGAACCACACCTTCAGCGATCATTACCTCGAGGTCGATTTTGACCTCTCGGACGTGCTGTTCGTGGCCACGGCCAACAGCATGCACATCCCGGGTCCGCTGCTCGACCGTATGGAAGTGATCCGCCTGTCCGGCTATACCGAGGACGAGAAGATCAACATCGCGCGGAACTATCTGATCAAGAAGCAGATCGAGGCCAACGGCCTGAGCGACGAAGAGATCCAGATCGCGGATACCGCGGTCCGCGACATCGTGCGCTACTACACCCGGGAGGCGGGCGTGCGCTCGCTGGAGCGCGAGATCGCGAAGATCTGCCGCAAGGTCGTGAAGCAGCGCCTGCTGGGCAAGGACAAGGCCAAGACCACGCAGGTCACGCCCAAGAGCCTGGAACGTTACCTCGGAGTGCGCCGGTTCCGCTTCGGCCTGGCCGAGGAAAACGACCAGGTCGGGCAGGTCACCGGTCTGGCCTGGACCGAGGTCGGGGGCGAACTCCTGACCATCGAGTCCTCCGTGGTGGCGGGCAAGGGCAAGACCCTGCAGACCGGCAAGCTCGGTGACGTGATGCAGGAATCCATCCAGGCGGCATTGACCGTCGTGCGCAGCCGTGCCGCGGCGCTGGGCCTGGCCGAGAACTTCCACGAGAAGACCGACCTGCACATCCACGTGCCGGAGGGCGCGACGCCCAAGGACGGACCCAGTGCGGGGATCGGGATGTGCACGGCGATCGTCTCGGCGCTGACCGGCATCCCGGTGAGGGCCGATGTGGCGATGACCGGAGAGATCACGCTGCGAGGGCAGGTCCTTCCGATCGGCGGACTCAAGGAGAAGCTGCTGGCGGCTCACCGCGGCGGTATCCGTACCGTGCTGATTCCGGAGGAGAACGAAAAGGACCTCGTTGATATCCCGAAGAATATCAAGGCGAAACTGGATATCCGTCCGGTGCGCTGGATCGATGAGGTCCTGTCCGTCGCGTTGACCCACATGCCCGAGGCACTCGGCAGCGAACCTGGGCCCAAGGTGCCCGAGGCCGCGAAGAGCGGCAGTGAGCCGCGGCGGAGGAACGTGCGCCACCACTAGTTCGGGCAATAAACCGTGTCAATTTCGGCCGCAGACGTCTATTCTCCGTTTGCGGCCGGTCTTTTGGCTCCTCGGGGGCGTGCTTGCCACGACCGTGCGCGCGATATGAGAATAGGGGAGCACCGCCAGTCGTAGACGGCATGCAGGCGACCATGCCGACTGTTCTTCTCAGGGGCAGCTTGCTTGGTACCCCCTCCACATAAAACGCATAAAAAAGGAATCCTGTGCATGAATAAATCCGAATTGATCGAAGCGATTGCCGATAAGGCCGACGTTCCCAAGGCCCAGGCGAGCCGCGTGCTGGATGCGATGGCCAGTGTGGTGGGCGATGCCCTTGCCGAAGGCAGCCAGGTGTCCCTCGTGGGTTTCGGTACCTTCCTGGTTCGCGAGCGTCCGGCGCGCAGCGGACGCAACCCCCGTACCGGAGAGACGATCCAGATCGCGGCCTCCAAAAGCCCGTCGTTCAAGGCTGGCAAAGCCCTTAAGGATCGCGTAAACTAGCGCGCTTTCCCGGGTGCTTAGCTCAGCTGGTAGAGCGTCGCCCTTACAAGGCGAATGTCGGCGGTT
>NZ_REBW01000229.1 GCF_007692535.1 Thioalkalivibrio sp.
TCGACATCATCGTCTGGAACGAGAATCCGGCCCAGTTCGTGATCAACGCGATGTCACCCGCCGAGGTCCTGTCGATCGTGGTCGACGAGGAAAAGCAGAGCATGGATATCGCGGTGGCCGAGGACAAGCTTTCCCTGGCGATCGGGCGTGGGGGGCAGAACATCCGGCTCGCGTCCCAGCTCACGGGCTGGGAACTGAACGTGATGACCGAGGCGCAGGCCGCGGAAAAGAGCGATGCCGAGGCCCAGCAGGTCCAGCAGCAGTTCATGGACGCGCTGGACGTGGACGAGGAAGTTGCCGCCATCCTGGTGCAGGAGGGCTTCACCACCCTCGACGAGGTGGTCTACGTCGACGAAGACGAGCTCCTGGCCATCGAGGAGTTCGATGCCGATATGGTCGCGGAACTTCGCTCGCGGGCAAGTGACGCACTGTTGACCCGGGCGATTGCCGCCGAGGAACAACTCGAGGGCGCGCAGCCCGCGGATGATCTGGTCAGCATGGAAGGCATGACTCAGGCGTTGGCGAACAAGCTGGCGGCCCACGGCATCTGCAGCATGGAAGACCTGGCCGAACAGGCCGTGGACGACGTGGTGGAGGCGAGCGGAATCGATCCCGAGAAGGCCGCCGAACTGATCATGACGGCCCGGGCACCCTGGTTCGCAGCGGACGCTTGATCGCGGCGCAATGGTGTGGATATGCCGCGGCGTGCAAGCGGTTAGAATTGGATAGGAGGTAGGCGCAATGTCGCAGATGACAGTACAGCAATTCGCGGAATCGGTGGGTACGCCGGTGGACCGTCTCATTGGTCAGCTGAAAGAGGCGGGCGTTGAGGTGGACGGGCCGGCTGCCAAGGTGACCGATGCGCAGAAGCTGCGCCTGCTCGATCACCTCCGGCAGGCGCATGGCGCCGCTGACAAGAGCGACGCGGGCCGCATGACGCTGAAGCGCCGGGCCACCACGCAGACCCTGAAGGTCAGCGCGGGCCAGGGCCGGACCAAGACCGTGAACGTGGAGGTGCGCAAGCGTCGCCAGGTCGTGCGCAAGGCCCCCGAGCCCGAAGCGGTTCCAGAGCCGGTGACCGCTCGTGCCGAGCCCTTGCCGGAGGTGCCGCCGGCGCCGGCGCCCGAGCTTCCGACGCCGGAAGCGGCGCCTGTCGAGAAGGTGCCCGAGCCCGTGGTCGAGCCCACTGCGGCACCAGAGCCTGAGGTCCCTGAACCTGAGCCGGTCGTTGCGGAAACTGCCGCAGAGCCCCCCGAAGAGCCGCCTGCAAAGGCCGAACCGAAGAAAAAGGCCAAACCCCTCAGCCGGACCGAGCAACTGGCACGCCAGGTCGAGGTTGAGCGTGATGCAATGCGCCGTGCGGTAGAGTTGCGCCAGCAGGAGCAGGAAGAGCGCAAGCAGCGCCAGGAAACCAAGCAACGGGAGGAGGCCGAGGCCCTGCTGGCCAAGACCGAGGAAAAGGCCCGTCTGGAACGCAAGGAAGAGGCCCAGCGGCTTCTGACCGAAAAGGAAGCCAAGGCGCGCGCGGATGCACCGGCCAAGGCCGCCGAGCCTGCCCGCAAGAAAGGCCGCCGTGGCGGCCGTGACGAGGAGGGCGGGCGCAAGGAACTGCATGTGGCGGGTGAGCGCCGCGGCCGGCGCGAGAAGGGCAAGAGCCGGGTCGCGCAGACTGCCGCAGCCGCCGCAGTGGCGAGCAAGCATGGCTTCGAGCGCCCGACCGCACCGGTGGTGCGCGAGGTCGAGATTCCCGAAACCATTACGGTCGGGGAACTGGCCCAGGCCATGGCCATCAAGGCGCCGCAATTGATCAAGGCCCTGATGGGCATGGGCGTGATGGCAAACATCAACCAGAGCATCGACCAGGACACGGCCGTGCTGGTCGTCGAGGAGATGGGCCACAGGGCGGTTGCGGCACAGGCCCGGAACATCGAGGACGAGATCACCGTGGACATCCAGCAGAGTGGCGAGGCCAAGCCGCGTCCGCCGGTGGTGACGGTGATGGGCCACGTCGATCATGGCAAGACCTCGCTGCTCGACTTCATCCGCAAGGCCAAGGTCGCTTCCGGGGAGGCCGGTGGCATCACCCAGCACATCGGCGCGTACCATGTGCCCAACTCAAAGGACGGGATCACCTTCCTCGATACCCCGGGTCACGCCGCCTTTACGGCGATGCGTGCGCGCGGTGCGAAGGCCACCGATATCGTGATCCTGGTGGTGGCCGCCGACGACGGCGTGATGCCCCAGACGATCGAGGCGGTCGAACATGCCAGGGCCGGTGGCGTGCCGCTGGTCGTTGCGGTCAACAAGATCGACAAGCCGGCTGCCGACCCGGAGCGGGTGATGAACGAGCTCTCCCAACGCGGGGTGATGCCCGAGGCCTGGGGTGGGGACACGCAGTTCGTTCCAGTGTCCGCGCTGACGGGCCAGGGCATCGACGAACTGCTGGAAGCGGTTGGCCTGCAGGCCGAAGTGATGGAACTCAAGGTCCCGGATCAGGGTGCTGCGCGCGGTGTCGTGATCGAGTCGCGCCTGGACAAGGGTCGGGGGCCGGTGGCGACGGTGCTGGTGCAGGCCGGGCGTCTGAAGCATGGCGACATCATGCTGAGCGGTCAGGAATACGGCCGGGTGCGGGCGATGTTCGATGATACCGGTGCCGCGGTGAAATCCGTGGGTCCATCGATGCCGGTGGAGGTCCTGGGTCTGTCCGGCGTGCCCAATGCCGGCGACGAGGTCCTCGTGGTTGCGGACGAGAAGACCGCGCGCGACGTGGCGGCCCATCGCGAGACCCGTCAGCGTGAGCACAAGCTTGCCGCGCAGCAGGCCTCCAAGCTCGAAAACATCTTCAACCAGATGCAGGACGGACAGATTGCCACGGTCAACATCCTGCTGAAGACCGACGTGCAGGGTTCGGCGGAGGCGCTGCGCGATGCGCTGATCAAGCTTTCCACCGACGAAGTGCGGGTCAAGGTCGTGTCCACGGGCGTGGGCGGGATCTCGGAATCGGACATCAACCTGGCGATGGCCAGCCAGGCGATCATCATCGCCTTCAACGTTCGAGCCGATGCCGGCGCCCGGCGACTCGCTGCCGATAATGAGATCGACCTACGCTATTACTCGGTCATCTACGAGGCGATCGAGGATGTGAAGCAGGCGCTCACCGGACTGCTGTCCCCGGAGATGCGCGAGGAGATCGTCGGTCTCGCCCAGGTGCGCGATGTCTTCAAGGCCTCGGGCTTTGGCGCCGTTGCGGGCTGCCTGGTGATCGAGGGTACCGTGAAGCGCGGGAATCCGATCCGCGTCCTGCGTGACAACGTGGTCATCTACGAGGGCGAACTGGAGAGCCTGCGGCGCTTCAAGGACGACGTCAGCGAGGTCAAGACCGGTACCGAGTGCGGAATCGCGGTCAAGAACTACAACGACGTACGTCCCGGCGACCAGATCGAGGTCTACCAGCGCGTCGAAGTGGCCCGGACGCTCTGATGACCGCGAGAAAGGATTACCAGCGCAGCGACCGGGTCGGCGACCAGATGCAGCGGGAACTGGCCGAACTGATCCGGCTCGAGGTCAAGGATCCGCGCGTCGGGATGGTGACCCTGTCGGGCGTCGAGGTGTCCCGCGATCTCGCCCATGCCAAGGTCTTCTTCACTCAGCTGGGCGGGGAGGAAAAGGGGATCGAGGCGGAAAAGGGCCTGAACCATGCGGCGGGCTACCTGCGCCGGGCCCTGGGTACGCGGCTGCGTCTGCGCAGCGTACCGACCCTGCGTTTCATCTATGACGATACCCCTGAGCGGGGGGCACGGCTCTCGGCCCTGATCGATTCCGCGATCGCCGAGGATGAGGCCCGGCACCCCGACGGCGACGCGCCGGAGGGCTCCGGCGACGAGGCCGGCGCCGAGCCCCGGAACTGACGCCCTCCGCACCCCGGGGTCCGGAAGATCGGAAACGATCCGCCGCCATGCCGATCCAGCGTCGCGACGTCGACGGTATCATCCTCCTCGACAAGCCGCTGGGGCTGAGCTCGAATCAGGCGCTGGGGCGGGTCAAGTATCTGCTTGCGGCCCGGAAGGCGGGGCATACGGGGAGTCTCGATCCACTGGCAACGGGGCTCCTCCCGCTGTGTTTTGGGCAGGCCACGAAGGTGTCCGGGTGGCTGCTCGACGCGGACAAGCGCTACCTGGCCGTGGCGCGGCTCGGCATGGAGACCGCGACCGGTGACCTGGAGGGCGAGGTCTTGCGGGAAATGCCGGTGCCCGCACTGTCGGATGCGGACATCGAGGCGGCCTGCGAGGGGCTGCGGGGTCCGATTCAGCAGGTTCCGCCGATGTACTCGGCGCTGAAGCACGAGGGGCAGCGCCTCTACGACCTGGCGCGCAGGGGAATCGAGGTCGAGCGGCCCGCGCGCGCGGTGATCATTCATTCCCTGTCGGTCGAGCAGGTGGCTCCGGACCGTCTGCGCCTGGAGGTGCATTGCAGCAAGGGCACCTACATCCGGACCCTGGTGCAGGACCTGGGCCGGGCGCTGGGTTGCGGAGCGACGGTGGCGGAGTTGCGACGAACCGGTCACGGCGCCTTCGACGCGGCCGACATGGTCAGTATGGCGACATTGGAGGCGGCGGCCGCCGAGGGCGGTCCCGAGGCGGTCGAGCGCTGGCTTCTGCCCGCCGACCGAGCCCTGGTCGACCGCCCGGAGGTGCGGCTGGACGCAGCCAGCAGCCGTTTCCTGCGGCAGGGGCAGCCGGTGTTCGTCCCGGGGGTCAGGGAGATGGGGCCATTGCGGCTCTATGGTGCCGTTGGCGAGTTCCTGGGGATCGGCGAGCTGCAGGATGACGGCCGCGTGGCGCCGCGACGTCTGTTCGTGTCCGCCAATTCCTGTTAATTCATGGCATTTGCGTGCTACTATTTCGCGCCTTCGCCAACGCCCATGCTGCGAAGGCTTGCGTTCGTGCCGCGCGGCGCTGCGTCCCACCCGGAATCAGGGGTGATTCGGACTGCGGAAGAGGTGCCGGTGGGAGAGGGTGCGAGGGCCACGCCCGCAGGGCCATACAACCAAGGTTTACGTCTCAGGAGTCAAGCACGACATGTCATTCGATACCCAAACCAAGACGACCATCGTCGAGGAATATCGCCGGGATCCCACGGATACCGGATCGCCGGAGGTCCAGGTTGCCCTGCTGACCGCACGCATCAAGCACCTGATGGGGCACTTCGAGACCCACAAGAAGGACCATCACTCACGTCGCGGTCTCCTCAAGATGGTCAACCAGCGGCGCAAGCTGCTGACCTATCTGAAGGGCAGAGACCAGGAGCGTTACCAGGCGCTCGTGCAGAGCCTCGGTCTGCGCCGTTAAGTTCACCAAGAAGCGGGAAGCCAAAGCGTGTCATACAAGAAGACGTTTCAGTACGGAAAGCACACGGTCATCCTCGAGACCGGCGGCATCGCCCGCCAGGCGAGCGGAGCCGTCCTGGTCAACGTGGCGGATACCGTGGTGCTGGTCACCATGGTGGCACGCAAGGATGCCGACCCTGGCCGCGACTTCTTCCCGATGACGGTGAATTACCAGGAACGGACCTACGCTGCGGGCAAGATTCCCGGGGGCTTCTTCAAGCGTGAGGGGCGCCCCAACGAAAAGGAGACCCTGACCAGTCGCCTGATCGACCGGCCGCTGCGACCGCTGTTTCCCGAGGGCTTCAAGCACGAGACCCAGATCGTTGCCACGGTCATGTCGATCAATCCCGAGGTGGATCCGGACATTCCCGCGCTGATTGGCGCATCGGCTGCGGTGGCGGTTTCCGGGGTTCCCTTCGCCGGCCCCATCGGCGCTGCCCGCGTCGGTTACCGGGATGGTGAATACCTGCTGAACCCGACGGCAAGCGAACTGGCGGAATCCGACCTCGACCTCGTGGTCGCCGGCACCGAGAGCGCGGTGATCATGGTCGAATCCGAGGCCAGCGAGCTCTCGGAAGAAGTGATGCTGGGTGCGGTCATGTTCGGGCACGAGCAGATGCAGGCCGCCATCCAGGCAATCCGGGAACTCGCCGCCGACGTCGGCAAGCCCTCCTGGGACTGGACCGCGCCGGCGGACGACAGTCATCTCGAGGACCGGGTTGCCGGTGTCTCCCGCGATCTCCTGATCGACGCCTATCAGATCCCCGAGAAGCAGGCGCGTACCGATCGCCTGAACAGCCTGCGCGCGAGTGTCGTCGAGCAGCTGGCCACCGGTGCCGAAGGCGCGCCCTCGGCCGATGCGGTGAAGACCGCGTTCCACGACCTCGAATACCGCATCGTTCGCGACCGGATCCTGGATGGGAATCCGCGCATCGACGGCCGCGACAACCGCACCGTACGTCCGATCACCGTGCGTACCGGCGTGCTGCCGCGCGCCCACGGTTCGGCACTGTTCACCCGCGGCGAGACCCAGGCACTGGTGGTGGCGACGCTGGGTACCGATCGCGATGCGCAGGTCATCGACGCAATCGAGGGCGAGCGCCGCGAGCGTTTCATGCTGCACTACAACTTCCCGCCCTACTGCACCGGAGAGACCGGCATGGTGGGCTCGCCCAAGCGTCGGGAGATCGGTCATGGTCGGCTGGCGAAGCGCGGCGTTCAGGCGGTGATGCCGAAGGCAGACGGTTTCCCCTACGTCGTCCGGGTGGTCTCCGAGATCACCGAATCGAATGGCTCAAGCTCGATGGCGTCCGTGTGCGGAACCAGCCTCGCGCTGATGGATGCCGGGGTCCCGCTGAAGGCCCCCGTGGCGGGAATTGCGATGGGCCTGATCAAGGAGGGCGACCGCTTCGCCGTGCTTTCCGACATTCTGGGCGACGAGGACCACCTCGGCGACATGGATTTCAAGGTGGCTGGCACTACCGGCGGTGTCACCGCGCTGCAGATGGACATCAAGATCCAGGGCATCACCCGCGAGATCATGGAACGTGCGCTGGAACAGGCGCGTGCAGGGCGGCTGCACATCCTGGAAAGGATGGGTGAGGAGATCAGTTCGCACCGCACCGAGATGTCCAGCTATGCCCCGCGCTTCATCACCATGCGCATCAATCCGGAAAAGATCCGGGACGTGATCGGCAAGGGCGGGGCGACCATCCGCGCGCTGACAGAGGAGACCGGGGCGTCGATCGACATCTCCGATGACGGCAGCGTGAAGATCGCTTCGACCGATCAGGCCGCGGGAGAGGAAGCCAAGCGTCGGATCGAGGAACTCACCGCCGATGTCGAGGTGGGCCGGGTCTACAGCGGCCGCGTCGTGAAGATCATGGACTTCGGCGCTTTCGTTGCCATTCTTCCCGGGCGGGACGGCCTCGTGCATATCTCCCAGATCTCGAACGACCGCGTCGAGAACGTGAGCGATTTCCTGACCGAAGGCGATACGGTGACGGTCAAGGTCCTGGAGGTCGACAAGCAGGGGCGCATCCGGCTCAGCATGAAGGCCATCGAAGCGGCCTGATGCGTCCGGCTGGGCTGTCTGCGCGGGGCGGCCCGGGTTCGGACGTGACGACACTTCGCTAAGGGGCACCGACCGTGGATCTGGTCAGCATACGCAAGAGCTATCGTCGCTACGCGAGGCACTACGACGTCATCTTCGGGCGTGTCTTTGCCCAGGGGCGTCGCCTTGCGCTGAAGACACTGGCGCCGGTCTCTGGCAAGCGCGTTCTGGAGGTCGGCGTGGGAACCGGTATCTCGCTGCCGTTCTATTGCCCGGATGCGGAGGTGGTCGGAATCGACGTCAGCCGGGAGATGCTGGAAATCGCGCGCCAGCGCGTTGCGGATGGCATGTGTCCCGCGGTCACCGGCCTGGCCGAGATGAATGCCGAACACCTGGCCTTCGCCGACGACAGCTTCGATGCGGTGGTGGCGATGTACGTGGCCTCGGTGGTGCCGAATCCGGATCGGCTGTTCGCCGAAATGTGGCGTGTCTGCCGCCCCGGTGGGCAGATCCTCGTGGTGAACCATTTCGCGTCGCGGCAGTGGATCCTGCGCAGCTTCGAGCGCAGCCTGCGGCCGCTGTCCCGCGCAGTCGGATTCCGCCCGGACATGGAACTGTCCGATTTCGTCGCGGTGGCCGGGCAGCAGCCGGTGGCCATCGAACCGGCCAGCCTGTTCGGGTACTGGAAGCAGATCCAGTTCACCAAACCCGCCTGAGAGTCAGACCTGGCGCTCGGGGCGGTGAAGGCCTCAGGCCGTCATTCGCCATGGAGCGCGGATACAACCTCCCAAGCGCGTGACGCCACGTGGTCCCGCCCGCCGGCCGGCCGATGACGCTGCGCTCTTCCACTCCACCCGCGCTCCCAGTGGGCTGGCTGCTGCACCGTTCCTGAGCATCTTCGGGGAGCCCCGGCCTGCACCGGCTCCGCGTTGGTGCAGGCCTGCCCCAGCGTTGCCGGGCATGCCCGCCCGACGAACGGTAGGGAATCGGGCAGGGTTCTTGCTGGGCTCCGGGTGGGTTAGAGTAGCGGACATTCCGCTTCCCTTTTGCGCGAGGATGGCCCGGATGTCGATTGACTGGAAGTCGTATGATCCCGCTCCCTTTTACGACGAACTGATTCAGTCACGCGGCAGGCCACGTCCCGTGGCAAAGAAGCTCACGGACTATCTCAGTTCGCTGGACGACCAGGAACTGCAGACCCGCAAGCAGGCCGCCGACCACGCCATATTGGAAATGGGCATCAGCTTCACCGTCTACAGCGAGGGCGAGAACATCGACCGCGCCTGGCCGTTCGACATCATCCCCCGCGTGATCCCGAAGCGCGAGTGGCAGACGGTGGAAAAGGGCCTGGTGCAGCGGCTGACCGCGCTGAACCTCTTCATCGACGACGTCTATAACGATCAGAAGATCTTTCGCGACAAGGTCCTTCCGAAGTACGTGCTCAACAACTCGAAGAACTTCCGCGAGCAGTGCAAGGGGATCCATCCCCCGCATGGAGTGTGGGCGCACATCTGCGGTTCGGACCTGGTGCGGGACGGCGACGGCACCCTTTTCGTGCTGGAGGACAACCTCCGGGTGCCCTCCGGCGTGTCCTACATGCTGGAGAACCGCCAGGTGACCAAGCGGGTGTTCCCGGAAGTCTTCGAGAACTCGAGCATCCTTCCCGTCGACGAATACCCGACCCAGCTTTTCGACATGCTCGCGTCGATCTCGCCGCGACCGCAGGACTTCCCCGAGGTGGTGGTTCTGACGCCCGGGATCTTCAATTCGGCCTATTTCGAACATTCGTTCCTGGCCCAGCGTATGGGCGCAGAGCTGGTTGAGGGTGCGGACCTGGTCGTTGGCGACGATGACTGCGTCTACATGCGCACCATCCAGGGACTGGAGCGGGTGGATGTGATCTACCGTCGTATCGACGATGAGTTCATGGATCCCGAGGCGTTCAACGCCGAGTCCATGCTCGGTGTACCCGGCCTGATGCGCGCATGGCGCAACGGCAAGGTCGGAATCGCGAACGCACCCGGGTCCGGGGTGGCGGACGACAAGGTGATCTATGCCTACGTCCCGGACATGATCAAGTACTACCTGGACCAGGATCCGATCATCCCGAACGTGCCGACCTACCTCTGTGTGAACGAGAAGGAACGCGAGTACGTGCTGAAGCATCTGGACGAACTGGTGGTCAAGCCCGCCAACGAATCAGGGGGCTACGGGATGCTGGTGGGTCCACACGCGACCAAGAAACAGCGTGCCGAGTTTGCGCAGCTGATCAAGAAGGACCCGCGCAATTACATCGCCCAGCCGACATTGAACCTGTCGGTGGCGCCCACCCTCTGCGACGAAGGGCTGGAGCCGCGTCATCTGGACCTGCGGCCCTTCGTGCTGCAGGGCGTGCGGACCGATGTGACCGCCGGGGGGCTGACCCGGGTCGCGATGCGCAAGGGCTCCCTGGTCGTGAATTCCTCACAGGGCGGCGGGAGCAAGGACACCTGGATCGTGGACGAGGAGGCCTGAGATGCTTTCGAGAGTGGCGGAAAGGCTGTACTGGCTTGCGCGTTACATCGAACGTGCCGAGAACACCGCGCGCATGGTCATGTCGTTCAATCTCGTGTCGCTGGACATGCCCAAGACGGTGAAGCTGTCCTGGAAGGGGCTGGTGGCGGTGACCGGCACGGACGACATCTTCGACGAGCACTACCAGCGCGACGACGAACGCAACTGCGTGAAGTTCCTGCTCGCGGATCACTACAATCCAAGCTCGGTCTTCAGTTCGCTGAAGTCGGCGCGCGAAAACGTGCGCACCACCCGCGACCTGGTGCCATCGGAGGCCTGGGAGATCGTCAACGAACTCTTTCTCTTCGCGCGCGACAACATGGATGCGGGCATCGGCAAGCGGGGTCGCTACCAGTTTCTGAGCGAGATCGTACAGCGCTGCCAGACGTTGACCGGCCTGCTGGCCGGATGCATGAGCCACGACCCCTCGTATGACTTCATCCGCCTCGGTCGCAACCTGGAGCGGGCCGACATGACCTCCCGCCAGATCGATGTCGGCGCGATCCGTTTCCTGAAAAAGACCAGCGACGACCCGAGTCCCTACGATGGCCTGCTCTGGACCAGCATCCTGCGTTCCCAGAGCGGCTTCCAGATGTACCGCCAGCACGTGAAGCGGCGGATCAACGGTGCGGACGTCGTGCGTTTCCTGCTGCAGGACATCCCGTTTCCGCGCGCGGTCGCCCATGCCCTGCGCTATGTACAGGAAGCCCTGGAGCGTCTGCCGCGCAACGAGGTGCCGCTGCGCCTGGTCATGCAGGCGCGGCGTCATGCATTGGGGGCCGATGTGGATCAGCTGATCTCCGAGGATCGGCTGCACGACTTTCTCGACAGCCTGCAGCAGGACATTGCCGAGATCCATGACGCGATCGTCGACACCTGGTTCAGCCTGGAGAGGGCCGCCTGATTGCAGGGTGCGCGGCAATGGCACGAAGTCCGGTTCGGACGCGGCTGCCGACCTGATGGTGATGGACAGTACTCCGGCAGCGGGCTTCCGCGCCGGTAAAGACGATGAACGGGAGAGCAGGGCATGGCGATACGCGTAGGACTGACGCACCACACCCGCTACGAGTTCGACCGCCTGGTACGCGTGTCGCCGCACGTGATCCGGCTGCGCCCGGCCGCCCACAGCCGGACGCCGGTCCTCGGTTACTCGCTGAACATCGCGCCCGAGCCGTTCTTCATCCACTGGCAGCAGGATCCGTTCGGCAACTGGCTCGCCCGGGTGACCTTCCCCGAGCCGGTTCGCTTCATCGAGGTCAATGTCGACCTGATTGCCGAGCTGACGGTTATCAACCCCTTCGACTTCTTCGTCGAGAGCTACGCCGAGCAATATCCCTTCGCCTATGACGGCATCCTCGCCAAGGAGCTGGTGCCCTACCTGGAGGTTTCCAAAGCCGGGCCCTTGCTGCAGGCCTGGCTGGACGAGGTGCCGGAAAGCCACGAGAGCATCGTCGATTTCCTGGTCGAACTGAACCGGCGCCTGAATCAGGATATCGCCTACAGCGTGCGCATGGAGGTGGGCATTCAGTCCTGCGAGGAGACGCTGGAACGGCGGATCGGTTCCTGCCGTGACTCGGCCTGGTTGCTGGCGCAGATCCTGCGCCACAAGGGTCTGGCCGCACGTTTCGTCTCCGGCTACCTGGTCCAGCTGAAGGCCGACGAAAAGTCCCTCGACGGTCCCTCCGGGACGGAGGCGGATTTCACCGATCTGCACGCCTGGACCGAGGTGTACATTCCGGGGGCCGGCTGGGTCGGCCTGGATCCGACCTCCGGCCTGTTCGCAGGTGAGGGACACATCCCGCTGGCCTGCACGCCTGATCCGATCTCGGCGGCGCCCGTGACCGGTTATACCGAGGCCTGCGAGGTTTCGTTCGTGCACGACAACCGGGTCCAGCGCATCCACGAGGATCCACGTGTGACGCGGCCCTACAGCGACGACCAGTGGGTCGCCATCGACGCCCTGGGTCAGCGCATCGACGCGGAACTGCGTGCGATGGACGTGCGGCTGACAATGGGCGGGGAACCGACGTTCGTGTCCATCGACGACATGGACGGCCCGGAATGGAACACCCGTGCCGACGGCCCGGACAAGCGCCGTCTCTCCCGTGAATTGAGCCGCCGCCTGCGCGAGCGCTTCGCGCCCGGCGGGCTTCTGCATTTCGGGCAGGGTAAGTGGTACCCGGGCGAAGCGCTGCCGCGCTGGGCACTGGGCATCTTCTGGCGCCGTGATGGCCAACCGGTCTGGCACGATGCGCAATGGCTGGCTGATTTCAGCGAGGACTATGGGCACAACCTGGAGGATGCGAGGCGGTTCGCCGAGACCCTGGTCGTCAAGCTGGGCCTGACCCGCGACGATCTGATTCCTGCCTTCGAGGATCCCTTTCACGCCGCCTGGTCGGAGGACAACCTGCCGCTGGGGCTGGACCCGGAAAAGGCGGACCTGAAGGCCCCGGCGGGACGGCAACGCCTCGCGCGCTTCCTGAGCCACGGCCTGGAGAACCCCGCGGGCTTCGTGCTGCCGCTGGCCCGCGAGTACGAGACCTGGCGGACCGGACCCTGGCCGTTCCGGGACGGCCGGCTGCGGCTGATTCCGGGCGACTCCCCAATGGGCCTGCGCCTGCCGCTGGATCGCCTGCCCTGGTCGGTGACGCGCGAGGTGGAAATCCAGCCGCAACCCAGGGATCCCTTCGACGAGCCCGGACCGTTGCCGGTATTCGTTCCGGAATCCGGGGTGGTTCCGGTCCCGCAGCCGGACAGGCCCCGGCCGTCGACCCGGGAGGAGGTGATCGAGATCCCGCACACGGCCCTGGCCTTCGAGGCGCGCAACGGCCGTCTGCACCTCTTCATGCCGCCGCTGCCCCTGCTCGAGGACTACCTGGCGCTGGTCGACCGCATCGAGACCACCGCAGCCGAGCTGGGTCTTCCGGTAGTGCTCGAGGGCTACGAGCCGCCGCGGGATTCCCGGCTGCAGCGGTTGATGGTGACACCGGATCCCGGCGTGATCGAGGTCAATATTCACCCCTCCTCGAACTGGGAGGAGTTGAAAGAGATCATCACCACCCTGTACGCCGAGGCGCGTCTCACCCGTCTGGGCACCGAGAAGTTCATGCTCGACGGCCGCCACACCGGGACTGGCGGCGGCAACCACGTGACGCTGGGCGGCGCCACCGCCGCCGACAGCCCCCTGCTGCGGCGTCCGGACCTGCTCGGGTCGCTGCTGACCTTCTGGCAGCATCACCCGGGCCTGTCGTACCTCTTTTCCGGAACCTTCATTGGCCCAACCTCGCAGGCGCCCCGGGTCGACGAGGCCCGGCACGAGAACCTCTACGAACTCGAGATCGCGTTGTCCCAGATGCCCGAGGGGGAGTGTGCAGAGCCCTGGCTGGTGGACAGGCTGTTCCGCAACCTGCTGGTGGACATTACCGGCAACACGCACCGCGCCGAATTCTGCATCGACAAGCTGTACTCGCCCGATACCGCCTCGGGCCGGCTCGGCATTCTGGAACTGCGGGCCTTCGAGATGCCGCCGCATGCCCGGATGAGCCTGGTGCAGATGCTGCTGCTGCGGACGCTGGTCGCGCGTTTCTGGAGCAAGCCTTACCGGCACCGGCTGGTGCGCTGGGGAACCGCACTGCACGACCGCTTCCTGCTGCCACACTACGTGGAGAACGACCTGCGCGAGGTGGTGGAGGAGTTGCAGCGAGACGGTTACCCCTTCGACCTCGAGTGGCTGGCTCCCTTCTTCGAGTTCCGTTTTCCGACCTTCGGCCGGGTGCAGATCGGCGAGATCGAGATCGAACTGAAGATGGCGATCGAGCCGTGGCACGTGCTGGGCGAAGAGGTGACGCAGTCCGGGACCTCCCGCTTCGTGGATTCTTCCCTGGAGCGCCTGCAGGTGCGGGTGACCGGTCTGTCGGGGGACCGCTATGTACTGACCTGCAATGGCCGCAGGGTGCCGCTGCGCCCGACGCGCATCCAGGGTACGAAGGTGGCGGGCGTGCGTTACCGCGCCTGGCAGCCGGCCGCTGCGCTGCACCCGACCATCGCCGTGCATTCGCCGCTGGTGTTCGATCTGGTCGATACCTGGAACGGCCGCGCCATCGGCGGGTGTACCTATCACGTGGTGCATCCGGGCGGGCGCAACTACGAGACCTTCCCGGTCAATGCCTTCGAGGCAGAGGCGCGGCGCATGGCGCGGTTCTGGCCCTACGGCCACTCGCCCGGACCCCTGGAGCCACGCACCGTGGTGGCCGGCCCGGTCGCCAGCGAGCGTCGTTTCCTGCCCGAGGGCAGCGGAGTAAGGCCGCTGGCGCCACCGGCCGAGGGCTGGAATCCCGAGTACCCCCACACGCTGGATCTGCGCCGGGGCCCGGAGCCGTCGCAGTGACGCTGCGTTCCCGATGAGCCTGGCGCAGGGGCAGGCCCAGGGACAGACCGCGGGACGTCAGGGGGATGCCCTGGTCACGGCGCTCGGAGCCTATGCTCCCGTGTCCGGAGACGCCGACGAACTGCTTCAGCCGGACGGTACGCCCAGGCCGCACTGGGTACCGTTGTTGAGGGCACTGGGCGCCCACGAAGGCAGCGTGCTGCGCGACATCGGGAGTGAAACGCGGCGGCTGGTCGACGAACTGGGCGTGACCTACCATGTCTATTCCGATCCGGTCGGCGTCCAGCGGCCCTGGCCGCTGGACGCGATACCCCATCTTCTGGATGCCGAGGAGTGGGCCGGGATCGAGAAGGCGCTGGTGCAGCGCGCAGGATTGTTCGAGTGGATCATCCAGGATGTGCTGGGTCCGGGTGAGTTGCTGCGGGCGGGTATCCTGCCGCCGGAGTTCCTGGCCGCGCACAGCGCCTTTCTGCAACCGGTACGGGGCACGCTGCGGGCCGGTCTCCCGGCCCTGACTCTCTACGCTGCCGATCTTGCCCGGGGGCCTGACGGACGCTTCTGGGTGCTCGGGGACCGCACCCAGGCGCCCTCGGGTGCCGGCTATGCCCTGCAGAACCGGGAGATCCTTTCACGGACCTGGCCGGCGGCCTTCTCGGAACTCGGCGTGCAGGGACTGGGCCCGTTTTTCCGTGGGCTGTACCAGGGCCTCCGTGACCTCGTGCCCTCGGTGCCGGAGCCGCGCATCGTCCTGCTCTCCCCGGGTCCATTGAACGAGGCCTGGTTCGAGCACGTCCTGTTTGCGCGGCAACTGGGCCTGACCCTGGTCCAGGGGCAGGATCTCGTATTCCGCGATGGATTCATCTGGCTCAGTACGCTGGGTCAGCTGGAGCGGGTCGACGTGATTCTGCGCCGGGTCGACGATGCATGGTGTGATCCGCTGAGCCTGAACCCGGATTCCAGGCTCGGTGTCGCCGGTCTGGTCGAGGCCGTGCGCCGTGGCAATGTCGTTGTTGCGAACGCCCTCGGTACCGGTCTGCTGGAAAGCCCGGCCTGGCCGGCATTTTTGCCCGCGATCGCCCGGTTTGCGCTCGGTGAGGAGCTCCTGATGCCCTCGGTCGCGACCTGGTGGTGCGGCGACCCGGACTCGCTGGAACACGTGATCGCGCACAGCGAGTCCCTTGTGGTCCGCAGCGTTGATCGAACCGAGGGTGGGCGGCCGCTGTTCCTGGCCGGGCTGCCGGAGGAGGAACGTCGTCGTCTCTGTGTGCAGATCCGGAAGCAGCCGACTCGCTTCGTGGGCCAGGAGTGCATCGGACTGTCGACCATGCCCTGCCTGAACGAGGCGGGTTTCCTCGAGCCCCGGCACGGGACCGTGCGGGCCTTTACCTGCCAGTGCCGAGACGGCCACCTGGTGCTTTCCGGGGGGCTGACGCGCGTTGCCAGCCGCCCCGAAACCCGTCTGGTTTCGAACCAGGAGGGAGGGGTCAGCAAGGATACCTGGGTATTGCGCAGTGCTGGAGTGGCGCCCCCGCGCGCCGACGCGTTCCCGGAACCGGAACCCGGCGTCAGCCAGCCCGCCAGCCTGCCGCGCCGTGTCGCCGACAACCTGCTCTGGGCCGGGCGTTACGCCGAACGTGCCGAAGGCCTGATCCGCTGGCTGCGCCTGGTCCTCCGGCGGTTGCAGGTGGCGCGCTTCGAGGCCCGGCCAGGCGATGAGGTCTCCGGCTACATGTTACGGGCGCTCACGCACCTGAGTGGCAGTTATCCGGGGTTCGTGGGGGCCGAAGGCAAGGGCCGGGATGTCCGTCGGCCGGAGTCGGAGCTCCTTCGGCTCCTGACCGATGCCCGCGTCCCGGGGAGTGTGCCTTCCGCGCTGAATGCCCTGCACAATACCGCCAACGCCCTGCGCGACCGGCTGTCCGCGGAGAGCGTGCGCGTACTGACGGGACTGAGGGAGGTCGGGCAGCCCCTGGCGGCCCTGCAGGATCCGCTGGCGGCGGAAGGTATTCTGGACGAACTCACGGTGCACCTGCTGGCGCTTTCGGGATTGACCCATGAGAGCATGCTGCGCCATCACGGCTGGCGCTTCATGGATAGCGGACGGCGGCTGGAACGTGGCCTGATGTTGGTGAACCTCCTGCGCGCGACGCTGGTGGTGCCGCCCGAGCCGCGACAGGCGGTGCTGTTGGGCGATATGGTGCTGGCCTTTGCCGAGAGTCTGTCCATATTCCGTTCCCGGCCGGGAAACCGGCGCAACGCCCTCGGGCTGCTGGATCTGCTGTTGCTGGAGCCGGACAACCCGAGGGCGCTGATCTATCAACTGGACCGCCTGGTGGAGCATGTCGAGCAGTTGCCGCGTCTCGGCCATGGTGAACGCCTGCCCGCGCATGCCCGCCACCTCGAGGAGGCCCGTTCCCGGCTGCGTCTCGCCGTTGTCGGAGACTGGGCCGAGCCCGAGGGTGGGCTGCGTGCGGATCTCGATGCGCTGCTGCTTCAGCAGCAGCAGGAGCTGGCGGCCTGCTACCAGGCCATGTTCGCGTATTACCTCGCTCCGGCGCCCACGCTGCCGCTCGTGGCCCCTGCTCCCTGATGCGATACCGGATCACCCATGCCACCCGGTACCGTTACCCGGCCACGGTGCACGGCAGCCTCAACGAGTTGCGGCTCAAGCCGCGAGCCACGCCGTCGCAGAGGCTGTACTCCTTCCAGATCGACGTCGTTCCGCAGGCCAGCTACCTCGCGGGGTACATCGACGCCTACGGGAACCCGGCCAGCATTCTCGGCATCCAGGAAGCACACCGGGAATGGAGCGTGACCACGGTATCGGAGGTGGGCAGGGTCGTGGTCGAGGCGGAACTGCCGTTCGATCCACCGCTGCCGCTGATCGAGGCTCGCGAGCGCCTGCGCGGGGATTGCAGGCCTGCCACGCTGGAGGCGCGCAGCTTCAGTCAGGCTTCGCCGTTACTGCCAGAACTGCCGGACCTGTTGCAGCACGTGGGGCTGACCGTGGACCCAGGGCAGGGCGTCGAGGCGCTGGGCCTGCAACTGTCGCGCTTCATCTTCGACGAATTCGACTACCGTCCGGGGCAGACCGAGGTCAGCACGCCCCTGAGCGTTGTGGTCGCGAAGCGCGTCGGCGTTTGTCAGGACTTTGCCCATCTCGCGATCGCGTGCAGCCGCACGTTGGGCATTCCCGCTCGCTACGTGTCCGGATACCTCGAGACCATTCCGCCTCCCGGTAGGCCAAGGCTCGTGGGTGCGGACGCAACACATGCCTGGTTCGCGCTCTATGATCCGATCCGCGGCTGGCTGGAATTCGACCCCACCAACGCCACCGTGCCGGATCAGCGCTACGTGACCCTGGCCTGGGGTCGCGACTACGGTGATGTAGCGCCGATTCGGGGCGTTGTCCGCGGCAGTGGCGCCAAGCACACCCTGACGGTCTCGGTGGATGTGCAGCGGGTCGAGGAGGCGGGACCGTAGCGCTCAGCGGTTCGGCTTGGATGCCTGCCTGGATGCGCGGGCGTGGAACAGGGTCCCGCGTTTCTTTCTCCCCTTCGTCGCCTCCCAATCGAAGCGTGGCAGGTCGATGAAGGCCTTCTTGATGTTGTCGTCCCAGGCGTGGGTCAAGGCGTGCAGGTAGTCGTTGTCGGACTCCAGGCACAGGTAGTGCTCGAAGGCATAGGATCCCCCTTCATAGACGAAGACCTCGAGTGGAGGGCCGACGGTGAGGTTCGAGCGAATGGTGGAGTCGATGGACACCAGGGCGCAGCGCGCGGCATCGCCCAGTGGCGTGGACGGAGTAATGATGCGGTCGAGTATCGGCTTTCCGTACTTGCTTTCGCCGATCTGCAGGAACGGCGTGTGTGTGCTGGTGGTGATGTAATTGCCCTGCGGGTATACGCGATAGATTTCCGGCTCGTCACCCTGGATCTGGCCGCCGATGATCAGCGTCGCCTCCGCGACGATGCCGGATTTGGACAAGGCCTCCGAATGCTTCTCCTGTTCCTCCCGGTTCACCCGGCCGAGATACTCGGCCGCCTCGGACATGTGGCCGGCGTCTGCGAAACTGCCCTCCACGCCTTCCTCCATCTCGCGTTTAAGCCGGTTGACCACCGCCTGGGTGGTCGCGAGATTGCCGGCCGTGAGCACGACGAACAGACGCTCACCCTCTGTTTCGAAGGTGTGCATTTTGCTGTAGGTGCTGACCTGGTCCACCCCGGCGTTGGTTCGCGAGTCGGAGGCGAACACCAGGCCGTCATCGAGCTTGATCGCAACACAGTAAGTCATCAGCGGGGGACATCCGGGGCAACGCGGACCCGGAATACTAGGACCGGGCATCGCCAGCGTCAACGAAAACCGTGGGTCATTCGCCGCAGGGTGTCCGTGAGCGGAGCGAATTGCACCGGCTGATGCCGGGGCGTGCGCCGCTTTGTCGGGTCGTCCCACTGCGGTTGGTCCGCACCTCCCGGCGCCCGATGACGACTCTCGGCCGCTCACCTTCCTGTCGTGCACCACGCACTCTCCGCATGAGCCTTCCCCGGTAGGAGGCGAGCCCTCTCGCCGATCTGGCGCCGGAAAGCCCATCGGCCAGGGGCTGGCCTCCTACATCCGCACCCCTTGAAGCAACACGAATCTGACCACCTGCGGAGCCTGCGTGATCATCAGGTCAGGGGTTGATTACGGTCAGCCCGAGCAGGTGCCACAACTGCATGCCTCCCCGGTACCATTTCAACCGCTCCGCGGGGTAGCCGAGGTTGGTCAGGGTGCGCAGATTGGTGGGCGACTGGCCGCACCATGGCCCGTTGCAGAACAACACCAGCGTCTTTGCCTGGCTGAAATCGTGGAAGCTGCCATCAAAGATCACCCCGAAATCCTCCAGGTAGCCTTCCACCTGCATCGGATCCGCGCCGGAACCGAAATGCAGGCGATCCCAGGGGAGATTGACCGCACCTGGAATCGTGCCCCTCGCGTATTCCTGGGCCGTGCGCGAGTCGATCACGACGATGCTGTCGTCCTCGCCCGAGCGCTGCAGGTAATCGATCAATTCGAGTTCACCCAGCGTCTCGATACCGGGCCCGGCCGACATCGGCTGGATGCAGTAGGGAGGGCAGGGCCGCGAGGTCATGCTGAAGTCGGGTGTGACGATGTTGAACGTGTCCTGATCCCGCTGAATGAACACCGGTTCTCCCTCGTGCAGGACTTCCACGCGGTCCATCGTAGCGGTGATGCCGACCTCGGGCGGTTCGGCATGAATCGGGGTAAACGCGAGCGCCAGAGCGATCAGGAACAATGGAGAGTATGCGTGCCGCATCGACATCGGGAACTCCTGGTAGATGTTGCCCGAAATGGGGTCGGGTAAACGCCCGTCAGCCGCGACCCGCTCGGGCACCGCCCCGGTCGGAACCGGGGCGGGACCGTGGGTGAGGACTCAGGCCTTGCCTTGAAGCTGCGCGACCACGCCCTCGTTTTCCAGGGTGGAGATGTCGGAGGTGATCTCCTCGCCCTTGGCGATGGAACGTAGCAGACGGCGCATGATCTTGCCGGAACGGGTCTTCGGCAGACCGTCGGCGAAGCGGATGTCGTCCGGCTTGGCGATCGGCCCGATGTGATCGCTGACCCAGTTGCGCAGGGTCTTCACCATCTCGTCGGCCTCGGCGCCGGTCGGACGATCGCTCTTCAGGATCACGAAGGCGACGATCGATTCACCCTTCACGTCGTGCGGGCGACCTACGACAGCAGCCTCCGCGACCGCTTCGTGCGCGACCAGGGCCGACTCGATTTCCATCGTGCCCAGGCGGTGCCCGGATACGTTCAGCACGTCGTCGATGCGGCCCATGATCCAGAAGTTGCCGTCCGGATCGCGGCGTGCCGAGTCCCCGGCAAGGTAGTACTTGCCGTCGAACTTCGGCCAGTAGGTGGACTTGTAGCGCTTGTCGTCCTGCCACACCGTGCGCAGCATCGAGGGCCAGGGCTTCTTGATCACCAGCAGCCCACCCTGATCAGGTCCGAGGCTCTCGCCTTCCTCGTTGACCACGTCGGCGATGATCCCGGGCAGCGGCCGCGTACAGGAGCCGGGGGTCGTGGTGGTGACGGCGGGCAGCGGGGCGATCATGTTCGCGCCGGTCTCGGTCTGCCACCAGGTGTCGACGATGGGGCAGCGCTCGCCGCCGATCTTCTCGTGGTACCACATCCAGGCCTCGGGGTTGATCGGCTCTCCGACCGTGCCGAGCAGGCGCAGTTTCGACAGGTCGTACTGGGAGGGCAACTCGTCGCCCGCCTTCATCAGCGCCCGGATTGCGGTCGGGGCGGTGTAGAAGACGGTCACTCCGTGGTCCTGGCACATCTGCCACCAGCGGCCGGCATCCGGGACCGTGGGCACGCCCTCGTAGACGATCTGGGTCGCGCCGACGGAAAGGGGACCATAGGTGACATAGGTGTGGCCGGTGATCCAGCCCACATCCGCCGTGCACCAGAAGATGTCGTCGTCGTGCAGGTCGAAGACCCACTCGCTGGTGATCACGGCATTCAGCAGGTAGCCGGCGCTGGCATGCTGGATGCCCTTCGGCTTGCCCGTGGAACCCGAGGTGTAGAGGAGGAACAGCGGATGTTCGGCCTCGACCCACTCGGGTTCGCAGTCGTTCGACTCCTCCGCCGTGGCGATATGCCACCAGACGTCCCGATCATCCTTCATGTCCACGTCATTGCCGGCGCGCTTGCAGACAATGACCTTTTCGACCAGGCCTTCACTGATGTCCAGCGCCTTGTCCACGTTCTTTTTCAGGGAGACCACGCGGCCACCACGGGTACCGCCGTCGGCCGTGATCATCACCTTGGCACCGGAATTGTCGAGACGGTCGCGCAGCGCATCGGCCGAGAAGCCACCGAAGACGACCGAGTGGATCGCACCGATGCGCGCGCAGGCCTGCATCGCGATCACGGCCTCGGCAATCATCGGCATGTAGATGACCACGCGGTCGCCTTTCTGCACGCCCATCGAGCGCAGCGCATTGCCGAGCTTGCCCACCTCGTTGTAGAGATCGCGGTAGGTGTAGGTCCGGGTGTCGCCGGACTCGCCCTCGAAGATGATCGCGGGCTTGTCCCCACGCTGTTCCAGATGACGGTCGATGCAGTTGTAGGAGACGTTCATCACGCCATCGGTGAACCAGGCGAAGTGCGGTGCGCGGCTGTCATCCAGTCCCACGCTGAATTCCTTCTTCCAGCTGATCTTCTCTCGGGCCAGGTCGCACCAGAAACCCTCGTAGTCTTCGTCCGCCTTTTTGTAGAGGGCCTCGGCATCCGCGGGCTTCAGACGCGCCTTCGCCACGAAGTCGTCGGGCGGCGGGAAGTGGCGGTCTTCATGCAGTGCGGATTCGATGTTGTCGCTCATCTCTTGCCTCCAAATGGTCCAGGTCATGGTTGTTCGAGGGACCGTCGGCGCGGCCCCTGGTTTTTACGTGCTCTGGCATGCGCGAGCGGCTCCCCCTGACGCCACTGCTCAACCAACGAGGATAGCATGTGCCATGAAGTCTGCCCGCGCATTCCGCAACCCGTTTCACCACAGGCCTCCGGGCCGGTGCAGCACCCGGTGCAGCGGCAGCGGACGTCCCTCGGCCCGGTGGGTGACCTGTGCGGCGAACAGTTCTGCCGCGGCCAGTGCGTCCAGCAGCGCGTCGTGACCGCGGTAGCGGGGCAGGTTGTACTGCTGCCGTAGTGCGTTCAGCCGTAGTCCCCCCGAGCGCGCCGTCTCCTGTCGCCGCTCGAGTTCCTCCTGCGCCAGCTTGAGCGTGTCCACGGTAGGGATCATGCAGGGGTAACCGTATTCCGCGAGACAGGCCCGGTCGAGGAAACCGATCTCCACGGCGGCGTGGTGGGCGAGCATCACGCGGCCTGCCAGTGCGCCGAGCAGATGCGCCAGGGCTTCGCCCAGGCTGCCACCGCGCGCGGCCTGATCGTCCGTGATCTGGTGAACCACTGCACTGGCCTCCGGAATGTCCCGAGTGGGTCGGACCCAGCGCTGTTCGGCCGTGGCCAGACGAATGGCCAGACCGTCCATCGCGACCCAGCCGATACTCAGGATCTGGTCCTCCCTGGGATTCAGGCCGGTGGTCTCCAGATCCACGGCCAGGAACGGCGTGCTGCTGCAATCGCCGTTGAGGTCCGGCATCCTGCGGCTGAGGTAATCGCGAAGCGGGTTCTGGGGCAGGCGTGCCGCAAGGCGTTGGCGACGCCAGCAGAATACCCAGGGCCCCGGGCGTATCACAGCGATCCCGTGCCCGCCAACTGCACCCGGAGGTTCTTCTGCATGGTCGCGATCACCGAAAAGGCGTCCTTCAGGTGTCCGCGCTCGAGCGCCGACAGCGATTTCGGCGGAATGTGATTGTCGGGACGCAGGCCGTCCTTCAGTTGCTTGACCTGGTGTCGGGTGCGCAGCGTGGCGAGCGTCTCGTAGGCGTCGCAGAGATTGGCCCCGGCGTCGCGGTTGATGATGCCCGCGTGTACGGCGCCCCGGAGCCGTTCCATGGTATGCATCCCGGTCAGCCTTCCGAGGAGCGCGTAGACCTGCGCCAGGCTCGAGACCAGCAGCAGGCCCTGTTTCTTCACATCGAGCGTGTCGGCCTGCTCACCGCTGCGGACCAGCACCAGTTGCCGGAAGAACCCCAGGGGTGGCGAATGCCGCAGGGCATTGGTCACCATCTGGTTGATGAAGGGTCGTCGAGCCCCGCTCGCGAGGGCCTCGGAGCGCAGAGGGTCGAACAGCGTGGCGTCGCCGTGCACGACGCGGAGATCGAAGTAATGGGCGGCAAGCATCGCCCCCTTCAAGTCTGGATTGTAGGTGGCCTTTGCGAATGCGTTCCGCCAGTCGCTGACGCTGCGGCGCCAGTCGCTGTTCTTGGGGCTGACCCCACCGGGACAATGCGGCAGCCCACAGCTGTCAAGGCCGTTCGTCACGAACGCGGCAAGACCGACGAAATAGTCGTCGACACCCTCCTGGTCGGAGTCCGCATAAATCAGGGCATTGTCCTGATCTGTGTGCACGGTCTGCTCGCGACGTCCCTGCGAGCCGCAGGCGAGCCAGGCGTAGGGTACCGGCGGTGCACCCAGTTCGGCCTCGGCCAGTTTCAGCAGGCGCCGGGTCAGGGCGTCGATCACTGCGGTGATGGCTTGCCCGAGATGGAACGCGGTGGCCCCTGACTGCACCAGCTGGATCTGCAGTTCCGGAAGGGACTTGGCCACCCTGGACAGGGCCGCCACCGATTCGCAGCGCCGGATGTCCCGCACCAGGTAGACGGCGTTGGTGCCCTGGTGCCGGATCAGGTCCGTGGTTGAGATCAGCCCCACCGGCCGCTTGCCGGCGAGCACCGGCAGGTGATGGATGTCCTGGCGCGACATCAGCAGCAGCGCCTCGAAGGCCGGCGTCTCGGGGCTTACCGTCTGCAGCCGGCTGCTCATGATGTTGCCGACGGGCTCCTTGCGTGATCGTCCGGTAGCCAGGCAGCGCTTGCGCAGGTCGTGGTCCGTGACGATCCCGACCAGTTCCTGATTGGCCATGACGAGCAGGGCGGAGATGTTCTGCTCGCTCATGTGCTGTGCGGCGGACTGGATGGTCGCCTCAGGGGAGGTGGACTCGGGGGCACGCGTGATCAGTTCGCCGACCGAGACCGTCAGCACGCTGTCACCCTGGCTGCCGGCGCCCTGCAGCGCGGCCAGGGCTTTTTCCTTCGGGCGACTGCTGGCGCGGTCGAAGCGCTCCGCGAATTCGGGGTGTTGCCGCCGCAATTCCTCGGATTCCCTTGCGGGCAGCATGTAGAAAAGGCTGTCCTCGACGACCCGCCCGACCACAGGAACGATCGGATCGCTATCCGCCGGCGTCGCGTAGACATCGCCCTCGCCCAGCTTGTCGAGCAGTTCGTCGTGGCTGTCCCGCAGGTCCACCGCGCCCGCGCGCACCAGCCAGAGGTCCGCCGCTTCCGTGCCCTCCGGCGGAAAACTGCTGCCCCTGCGCAGATAGCGAACGACCAGTTGCTTGGGGAGGCGGTCCAGCGCAGCTTCCGGCAGCACCGCGAAGTCAGGACTTGCGGCGAGAAATTCCCGGATCTCCTGCAGTTCCGCATCCATGTTCGATTCATTACCCCAGATGGAACCGCTAGCGCAACGCTGCACTGCAATAGCTGCACTGCACTAGCGGTTCGATCCGAAAAGAATCAGGCCCGCCTTGCGGCGGGCCTGAAGGCGGGCGGGTTGCTTAACTCGTACCCACGCGCGGCACGCGGACCTCTTCCACGAGCTTCTGGATATGCTCGGGCGGGGCCTTGGTGATGCTGGATACGGCATAGGCGGCAACGAAGTTCAGGATCGCGCCGATCACGCCGAAGCCGGTCGGGTTGATGCCGAACAGCCAGTACTCGGCGGTATCCGGGAACACGTTCGTGCCCGGGAAGAAGAACCAGCCCTTGAACAGGAAGATGTACAGCAGGGTGCTGGCGAGGCCGACGAGCATACCGACGATGGCGCCTTCACGATTGATGCGCTTGAAGAAGATGCCCATCATCAGCGTCGGGAACAGGCTGGCCGCGGCCAGACCGAACGCCAGTGCCACCACCTCGGCCGCGAAGCCGGGTGGATTCAGTCCAAGGTAGCCCGCGAACAGGATCGCGGCCCCCATCGATATGCGTCCGGCCATCAACTCGCGTTTCTCCGATATCCTCGGCATGAACACGCCCTTGAGCAGGTCATGGGATATCGACGACGAAATTGCCAACAGCAACCCCGCCGCTGTCGACAATGCCGCAGCGATACCTCCTGCCGCGACCAGCGCGATCACCCAGTTGGGCAGGCCTGCAATCTGCGGGTTGGCGAGCACCATGATGTCACGGTCGATCCGGGTGAACTCGCTGCCTTCCCAGCCAAACTCCTCACGCGCCATCTCGGCGAACTCGGTGTTGGCCTCGTTGTAGTACTGCAGGCGGCCGTCTTCGTTCTTGTCTTCCCACTGCAGCAGGCCCGTGCGCTCCCAGCGCAGCATCCAGTCGGGACGTTCCTCGATGATCACGTTGCCCTGGGGGTCGCCGACTGGCCCTGGCTGGACCGTGTTGATGAAGTTGTACATGGCCATCGCGCCAACGGCGGGGGCAGTCGTGTACAGGATGCCGATGAACACCAGCGCCCAGCCAGCGGACTTGCGGGCGTCACGGACACGCGGCACGGTGAAGAAGCGGATGATCACGTGCGGCAGACCCGCGGTGCCGATCATCAGCGCCAGGGTCAGCAGGAACATGTTCAGCATGGTCATGCCGGCAACCGACGTGTAGGCCGCGAAGCCCAGATCCATCAGCGTCTTGTCCAGGGCGTCGAGCAGGTAGGTATCCTCGCCCGCCAGCGTCCCGCCGAGGCCGATCTGCGGGAACGGCTGCCCGGTCAGCTGGATGGCGATGAACACCGCAGGTACCGTGTACGCGAAGATCATGATCACGTACTGCGCGATCTGGGTGTAGGTAATGCCCTTCATACCGCCGAACACGGCGTAGATGAAGACCACCGCCATGCCCGCGTACAGGCCGGTCGCCAGTTCCACCTCGAGGATGTTGGAGAAGGCGATCCCGACCCCGCGCATCTGCCCGATCACGTAGGTGATCGACATCACGAGCAGGCTGATCACCGCAACGATGCGTGCGGTCTTCGAGTAGAACCGGTCACCGATGAACTCGGGCACGGTGAACTTTCCGAACTTGCGCAGGTAAGGGGCGAGCAGCAGCGCCATCAGCACGTAGCCACCGGTCCAGCCCATCAGGTAGGCGCCGCCGGTGAAGCCGAGGAAGGCGATCAGGCCCGCCATGGAGATGAAGCTGGCCGCCGACATCCAGTCGGCCGCGGTCGCCATGCCGTTCAGCGTCGGATGAATGCCCTTGCCGGCGACGTAGAACTCGGACGTGGTGCTGGCCTTGGCCCAGATCGCGATGGCGATGTAGATGGCGAAGGTAAAGCCGACGACGATAAAACTTAGAGTCTTGAGATCCATTTTTTCTTACTCCTCGTGCACGTCGAACTTACGGTCCAGCACGTTCATGCGCCAGGCGTAGAAAAAGATCAGGATGATGAAGGTGTAGATCGAACCCTGTTGCGCGAACCAGAAGCCCAGCGGGTAACCGCCGAGGCTGAAGGCGTTCAGCGGCTGTGACAACAGGATGCCGAACCCGAAGGAAACGACGAACCAGATCGTCAGCAGTATGGCGAGCAGCCGCAGATTCGCTCGCCAGTAGGCGGCTCTGCTTTCCTCTTGTGTCATGGGATTTCTCCTTAGGTCTTGGTGTGAAAGGTCTCCTCCGACACATGGTCAGAGCTGGTACTGAACCGCGAGCTGCCCCTGCAGCTTGCGGGCCTGCCGGAAGGCCTCCTTGAGCACGCGCGCCTCAAGGGTCCCGAGGTCCTCCGGTCGGATTCGGTTGCTGTCCTCGCGCCCTGCATCCAGCGCACGCTGCTGCGTACGCAGGCGCAGCATCTGCAGATAGCGCAGGGCGGCATGATAGTCGCGGGCATCGTTTTCGCGCAGCACCTCGCTGGCAACGGCCTGGTCCAGCCGCTCGTGAGAGCGGGTGGCGGGGAGTTCCGCCGCCAACGCCATGACCCGGGCGCCGTCGACGAAGGGCGTCAGGCCCTGGAGCTTGATGTTGATGCCGTCGGCGCCGCTGCGGATCTCGCCGAACAATCCCAGCGGCGGGCGGATACTCATCTGGTTGGCGGCCATCTGGCGCCGGAAGCGGCTGTTGAAAGCGGTCTTGCGCAGCATCTGCGACCGCAGGGATTCCACCGGGTCGGCATCGCCGTCGATGGTTCGCAGGTCGAAGAAAATCGAACTCTTCAGCAGGTGCTCCGGCGTGCCCTGTTCGATCCAGCGGCTGAAGCGCCGGTCCCATTCCGGGCCGCTCAGGCAGCACTCCGGATTCCCGGCCATGATGTTTCCGGGGCAGAGGTCGAAGCCGCACTCATCAAGCGCCTTGTTCACATCCTGGGCGAAGGGGAGCAGCCGCTCCCGTGTCGCGTCCTCCTGTCCCTTCTCGCACTGGAACAGGATGCCGTTGTCCTGGTCCGTGCGCAGGGCCTGTTCCTCGCGCGCCTGGGAACCGAAGGCGAGCCAGGTGAAATCGATACCGTTGATATCGTGTTGCCGACGCATCAGGGCCAGCACCCGGCGGGTCGCGTGATCGTTGATGCGGGTGATCAGGCGCAGGATCTGGTCGGCTTCCGCCCCCTGGCTGATCACGGCGCCGATCATGCGTGGAACCTCGCGGAGGTGGTCGGCGATGGTGCCGACCGCTTCGGCACGAAGGATGCCCCGCACCATGCGGTCGAGCGTCAGCGGATTGGAGGTCAGCAGATCGCGCTCCCCGAGTACCCCCACCAGGCGCCCGTCGGCGACCACGCAGATGTGCTTCATCCCGTGTTCGGCCATGGTCTCGATGCCCTCGAATCCCAGCGCGGAGTCCGCAAGCGCAATCGGATCGGGGGTCATCACCTGCTGCAGCGGGGTGTCGAGGTCGACCTCCTGCAGCGCGACGCGACCGAGCAGGTCGGTCATGGTGAAGATTCCGACCGGCCGTTGCGCCCCGTCGACCGCGACGATCGAGCCGACCCGCTGGTCGCGCATGGTGGTCAGGGCGGTCCGCAACGGGGTGTCGGGGCTGCAGGTCACGGGTTCCTTGGCGATCCGTGCTCCCAGAGGGGTATTCAACTGCCCGCTGCCGCCGCCCCCGTTGCCCATGCCCTGGCTGAGCAGCCCCTGGTGGACCCGGTCCAGCAGGCTGGCAAGGCGCCGCGAGCAGAAGTCGTTGAAGACCTGGGAACGCGACCGCAGTCGGTCGAAGTCCTCGACCGAGAGTTCGAGGCAGATCGTGTCCTCGAGTGCGCGATGCACCGTATGCACCGGACGGCGCCCCAGCAGCGCCCCGATCGGGAAGGACTCGCCGGGGATCAGTTCCCAGGCCTTGCCCGAAATCTGTTCGTCTTCGCTGGGCGTCTCACCACGAATCCGGCCCTGGCGGATGATGTGGAAGCGCTGCGCCGGGCCGTGGTCCGGATCGGTGATGCGATCGCCACTGGCGTAGAAGCGGGTCTCCAGGCGCGGCAACAGGAACTCGAGTGCGTCTGCCTCCAGCCGGTCGAACGGGGCATGGGCGCTGAGGAATTCCCGGGTTGTGTCGAGCGCGTCGGACATGGGTGCCTGGTGCAAGCGAGTGAGCCCTCGGTACTGCAATACTCACGCCAGACATGGGTGTCCGTTGGGAATGAATGGGTTACTCGTCGGCCCGGTTTGCATCCGGGGTCGTGACGTTACGCTCCGTAACACGTCGCCGTTACGGAAGGTAACGCAGCGTCTCGTGTGCGGCCGGTTCTGGCGAAGCCGCGGCTTCGTCCGGAAGCCGATCGTCAAGTCCGCGGCAGGTTCTCACGCTGCCGCCGCTCCCAGAGCGTCTTGCGGCTGATGCCCAGGGCCCGGGCGAGCTGGGTCTCGTTCATCTGTCCCTGGTTCTCCAGCACGAAGCGTCGGAAGTAGTCGCTCAGGCTACCCGGGTGTCCCCGCGGTTCCGCGGCCGAAGCGGCGAGTCCCAGGTGTTCCCAATCGATACGGCTGCCCTCCGACAGAACCACCGCGCGCTCGAGGGCATTCTTCAGTTCGCGGACGTTACCCGGCCACATGTACTGCATCATGCGTGCGACGGCCTCCTCGCCCAATGCCAGGCCCCTCTTGCCGAACCGGTCCTCGAGTTCAAGCAGGAAGCGTTCCGCGAGCAGGGTCAGGTCCTCCATGCGCTCCCGCAGTGGAGGAATCCGGATCTCCAGCACGCGCAGGCGATAGTAGAGATCGGCCCGGAATTCACCCGCGTCGATCATCGCCTCGAGATCGCGGTGCGTCGCAGCGAGGAGTCGCACATCGACACGCCGGGCCTGGTTCGCTCCCACCGGTCGGATCTCTCCCTCCTGGAGCACCCGCAGCAGACGGGCCTGCGCGGCGGGTGCCAGTTCCCCGATCTCGTCCAGGAACAGCACGCCGCCGTGGGCAGCCTCGACGAGGCCTGCGCGCGCCTTGACCGCTCCGGTGTAGGCGCCCTGGGCGTGCCCGAACAATTCGGCCTCCACCAGTCCCTCGGGGATGGAGGCGCAGTTCACGGGAACGAAGGGCTGGCCGGCGCGCGGGCTCAGCGTATGCATCGCGCGCGCAGCCACCTCCTTGCCGGTACCCGACTCACCCCGGATCAGCACGGTGGAATTCGCTGCCGCGACCCTGCGGATCTGTTTGCGCAGGGTCGCGATGCCGGGGGTCTGGCCAATCAGCCCGCAGTCCTCTGCGGACTCGGGTACGGCGGCCATCCGCTCCCGGCTTTGCTCATTGCTGCGCAGGGCCGCGCGCAGCGTCAGGAGCAGGGCATCGTGGTCGAAGGGCTTGGCGATGTAGTCGATCGCGCCCGACTTCATCGCCTCGACCGCGGAGGGCACGGAGGCATAGCTGGTCATGATCACCGTGGGCAGCCGCGGGTATTCCCCGATCAGAGTGGTGCCCTCGCCGTCGGGGAGGCGCAGGTCGGCCAGCAAAAGGTCGAATTCCCCGCTGGTGGCCAGCCGGCGCGCACCGGCAAGGTCCTCGGCCAGCGCGACCTCGAATCCCTGGTGTTCCAGGAAGCGCCGTACGCCACGGCGGATGGCAGCCTCGTCGTCGACCAGAAGAATGCGTGTCATGTGGTTACGCCAAGCGGAAAGGTCAGGATGAATTGGGCACCGCCTTCCGGTGCATTGGTCGCCACAAGGCTACCACCGTGGTCCTGTACGATGCTGTAGGCCACCGGCAGACCCAGGCCGGTACCCTGCCCGGCCGGCTTGGTCGTGAAGAAGGGTTCGAACAGACGGTCGATCGTGGTCTCCTCGATCCCCGGGCCCTGATCGTGAATCTCGAGGCGCACCCTGCTGCCCGTCTGTTGGGCACGGATACCGATGGTGGCGGCGGGCGGTGACGCCTGTTCCGCGTTCGTCAGGAGATTGATGAAGACCTGCAGCAGCTTGGGCCGCGCGCCCTGGATGGCCAGGCCTGCAAGTCCCGAAAGGTCGTAGTGGATGTCCTTGCGCCCCGCCAGGCGCGTCAGGCGAATCGCCTCGGCGACCAGATCGTCCAGGGTCACCGGTTCGAATCCGCTGCGCGGAGGGGTATCGGAATGGGCGAATGCGATCAGCGACTGCACGATGGCGTTGATGCGGTGGGTTTGCCCGACGATGTCGTCGGCGATGTCACGGATTTCGGCGGGATCGTCTTCCAGAGGCAGGGTCTGTGCCAACGATGCGATGCCGGCCAGCGGATTGCCGATCTCATGGGCGACGCCGGCGGCGAAGCGGCCGATCGAGGCGAGGCGGTCGCTGTGCGCGACCTCGCTCTCCAGCTGCACCCGGGCGGTCACGTCCTCGATCAGGATGACATAGCCCTCGCGGCGGCCTGCGACCACCTCCAGGGAAGACTTGTGCAGGTTCAGCCGCCGCGGTCCGTGACGCGTTTCGAGGTTCAGCTTGTAGATCTGGCGATCCCCGCTCTCGAGGAAGGCCTGCAGCAGCCCACCCCACGGCCGTTCCAGCCGCTCGATCAGCTGGCCGACGGCGCTGTCCGTGGAAATGCCCGTGAGGACGCGCAGGGCGTGGTTCCAGCCGGTGATTTCACCCCCCGCGGTCGTGCTGCACACGCCCAGCGGCAGTTCGTGCAGGATCTGCCGGTGGAAACGGCGCAGGGCGTCGAGTTCGGCGGCCAGGCCGGTCAGCGGCAGCCTGGCGTCTTCCAGCTGCTGTTCGATGCGGCGCAGGCTCTCGCCGAGACTGGAGCGTCCGGCGGCGTCCAGGCGCAGGTGCTGGTCCACGATCATGCGGGCGAGGACCGGGCCCAGCAAGCCGGACAGGTTGCGCTCGATGCGCTCGCGCAGGCGCTGCAGATCGCGCCGCGAACGCGTGTGGCGCGGCAGGCCCAGGTCGTCCAGGGCCCGCTGCACTTCGTGCCGGGCGGGCATCGTCCCAAGCGTGGCGCCCAGTTCCGCCTCCATCTCGGTGACGTCGCGGGCCAGCGGCAGACCGGCAGTCGGAGAGAAGGATCCGCCGGGACAGCAGGCCTGTCCGGCCTCGATCTCCTCCTGGTTCGGGCGCGAAAGCAGCGAACCGAGAACGAACAGCAGGGTGTTCGCACCCAGGCTCACTGTCAGCGCGAAGGTCCAGGCATCGAATTCCCCGGCGCCGAGGGCCTGCTGCAGTTGCGGTGCCGACGCCCAGATTCCGGCGTTACCCAGCAGCGGCGCCACCAGGCTGAAGAACCAGCCGAGGATGCCGGCACCCAGACCGAGCAGGAACCCGACCCGGGTCGCGCGCGGCCACAGCAGGAGGCCGACCAGCCCGGGGAGGAACTGGGTGACCGCGGCGAAAGAGATCAGGCCCAGCTGGGCCAGCCCCTCGACCACCTGCAGGAGCCCGTAGAAGCCGTAGCCCAGCGCGATGATCAGGACGATCCACATGCGCCGACCCCACAGCAGGTTGCGGTAGAGGTTCGCCGACAGTGTCCTGCGTTCACGCACCCGGGCCGGCAGCGACAGGTAGTTCATGCCCATGTTGGCCAGAGCCAGCGTCGTTACGATCATCATTGCGCTGGCGGCGGAAAGACCGCCGATGAAGACCAGCAGGGCCAGCGTCGGCGATTCGAGCCACGCGGCCAATCCCAGGGCGAAGTAATTCGTGTCCTGGGTCAGGTCGGCGGCCTGCCCGGCCCAGTACAGCACGGGCATCGGCAGGTTGAGCAGCAGCAGGAAGAGTGGAAACCCCCATGCCGCCTGGGTCAGGGCCCTCGGGTTGATGTTCTCGGTGAACAGCATGTGGAATTGCCGGGGCAGCAGAAATGCGGCAGCGAAGGCCAGCACCATCAGGCTGAACCAGCCCCCTTCGAGTACGGGCGAGTACAGTGCGGTGACCGCTTCGGGATGCCGCTCCAGCCAGGCATCCAGGCCGGCCAGTCCGCCGAAGACCGCGAACAGGCCGATGCCGGCGATGGTCAGCAGCGCCACCAGCTTGACCAGCGACTCGAAGGCGATGGCGACGACCAGGCCCGAGTGCTTCTCGCGCGGCGAGATGTGACGGGCGCCGAACAGGACCGCGAACAGAGCGATGGTGGCGCTGAACGTCAATGCCAGGAGGTGGGGTGGGGTGTCCGCCGTCAGGACTGCGGCGGATTCCGCCACCGCCTTGATCTGCAGCGCGATATAGGGGAGTACACCAGCCAGCATGAACAGGGCGACCACAGGGCCTGTGAGGCGGCTGCGGTAGCGGAAGGCGAAGAGGTCGGCGAGTGAGGTCAACTGGTGTTCGCGGGCCAGTCGCAGGATCGGACGCAGCAACCATGGCGTCGCGGCGAACGCGAGGGTCACGCCAAGGTAGATCGTCAGGTACAGATACCCGTGGGTCTCGAGAAAACCCAGGTTGCCGTAGAACGTCCACGAGGTCGCATAGACACCCAGGGACAGGGTGTAGACCCAGGCGTTGCCGGCCAGGCTTCCGAGGGTCCGCGTGCGTTCGGCAGCGAAGGCGATGCCGAACAGCAGCGCCAGGTAAATGACCCCGACCGTGTAGAGCAGCCCGAGACTAAGGGTCACGGCGGTTCATCATGCTGACGGCGATCAGGGCGATGAACGCGGCCCAGGCCGCGAACGGCCACCACCATGCCGGTGCCACCGTGGCCACCCAGGGAACGAGCGGCGACAGGAACAGCAGGATTCCCACGACGACGAGCAACACGCCAACGGACGGGTTCATTGGCAGTCTGCCCTGCCGGGTCCGCGATCTGCGAGGTTTCTCATCATGCATTGCCCCTACACACGCCTAATGGCGCCGGCCTGATGTTCGCGGTTGCACGGCCTTCATGATATTCCGTTCACTTTAGTCGCCCCGGCGCAGGTTGGTCACCCTGGCGCAGGAACGCCTCGGGAATCGGACCCGTGGGCAAGAAGCGGGAATGCCAATGGGAGCGCGCATGCTCAAGCAATTCGCCGGCGGCGCGGGCTCCGCTGGCCGCAAAGTCGGCTTCGATCCCGGGGACGCCGATCGCGGTCAGCACCCGGGCCAGGAAAGCGCCGGCGTCACGACAGTGGATAGGGGTGGCCCCGGAGGACTTCGCGAGCTTGAGACGGTTGCCCGCAATCACCACCGGATGGTGGAGATAGCGCGGGGCGCTCCGGCCCAGGGACTGATACAACTGCATCTGCCGGGGTACCGAGCCGAGGAGGTCGATGCCCCGCACGACATCGGTGACTCCGAGATCGATGTCATCCACCACCGTCGCGAGCTGATAGGCGAAGAAGCCGTCGGCGCGCCGGATCACGAAGTCACCGCCCAGCCAATGCAGGTCGAAGCCGAGCGGGCCGAGACAACGGTCCACCAGCGTCCAGTGGCGCTGGACCGCCCGCAACCTGAGGGCCCGTGCCTTGCGTCCGGCAGGGAGGCCATTGCGACAGGTGCCCGGGTAGACGGGGCCCTCCCAGCCGGGCTGCCCGGCGGTGACCACGTCCTTGCGGGAGCAGCCACAGTCAAAGGCATGCCCACACGACAGCAGCTGCCTTGCAGCCTCCTCGTAGGCCTGCCCGCGCTGGCTCTGACGGACGACGGGACCATCCCAGGACAGGCCGAAGCAGTCGAGGGCACGGAGGATGGCGTCGCTGGCTCCCGCTACGGCGCGCGGGCGATCGATATCGTCGATGCGCAGATGCCAGCGACCGTCCTGGCTGCGGGCGTCCAGCCATGAGATCACGGCTGCGGTCAGGGAGCCCGGGTGGAGCGGGCCCGAAGGGGTGGGCGCGAAGCGGCCGACGTACGTGGTCAAGACGTCGCCGGCTGGCGCCGGGGAGGGTGGCCGGCCCTCATGCCATCTGTTTCTCCTTGATCTCGGCCAGCGTCTTGCAGTCGATGCACAGCGTCGCGGTCGGGCGCGCCTCAAGGCGGCGGATGCCGATATCGACGCCGCAGGCCTCGCAGTAGCCGTAGTTGCCGAGATCGATGTTGCGCAGAGCCTCGTCGATCTTCTTGCACAGCTTGCGTTCCCGGTCCCGGGCGCGCAGTTCCAGCCCAAACTCCTCTTCCTGGGTCGCGCGATCGGCGGGATCGGCGAAATTCGCCGCATCCTGCTTCATGTGCCCGACGGTGCGGCTCACTTCTTCCACCAGCTCCTGTTTCCACATCAGCAGGAGTTCCCGGAAATGTGCGAGCTGCGCCTTGCTCATATATTCTTCGCCCGCTTCCGGCTCATACGCGGCGATGCCGCTCGCGACCATGTGCTTGGAGGAGGGCTTGGCGTTCTTCGGGTTTGCAGCCATCGTCGCTGATCTCCAGCATGAAATGGGCGCCTTTAGTATCAGAGTCGGACCCCGACGGCAAGCCCCCCGGGGTGCTCCGGGATCGCGCGACGCTCGGTATGTTGCCGTTGGCGGGGTCCTGAAACGCTTGTCCGGGCGGACTGCTCGGGCCGGTTCCGGGAGGATTGCATGGACAGACTCGCTGCGCTGATCTTCGATGTCGACGGCACGCTCGCCGATACCGAGCGGGATGGCCACCGGGTGGCCTTCAACCGGGCCTTCGCCGAGGCCGGCCTGGACTGGCACTGGGACGTCGCCCGGTACGGGGCGTTGTTGTCGGTGACCGGCGGCAAGGAACGCATCAGGAAATTTCTCTCCGAGGACTGGCCGGCGCTGCTGCAGGAGCCGGATATCGACGCGCGTATCCGAGCCCTGCATGCCGCCAAGACCCGCCACTATGTCGCGTTGCTGGAGACGGGCGCGATCCCGCTGCGGCCGGGCGTTCGGCGATTGCTGCAGGAGGCGCGCGCTGCGGGACTGCGGCTGGCGATAGCGACCACCACGACCCCGGAAAACGTGACCACCCTGCTGCGGGCCACGCTGGGCGAGGAGGGGATCGGGTGGTTCGAGGTGATCGCGGCCGGCGACATCGTGCCGGCCAAGAAGCCGGCACCCGATATTTTCCATCGCGCGCTGGCGGAACTGGCCCTGCCGGCCCGGGCCTGCCTGGCATTGGAGGACTCGGACAATGGCGTGCGGGCGGCCAAGGGCGCCGGTTTGGCGGTCGTGGTGACCACCAACGACTACACCGAGGGACAGGACTTCTCCGGTGCCGTGGCGGTGCTGGACGGCTTCGGCGAGCCCGGCGTCCCGGTGACGGTGCAGGCGGGAGAGCCGCCAGTGGCCGGTCATGTCGACCTGGACAGTCTGGAACGCTGGCACCGGTTGGCCTGGGAGGCCGGGTTGTAGGAGGCGAGCCCTCTCGGCGACAGCTCCGCCGGGCAAGCCCGGTCGGCCAGGAGGCTGGCCTCCTACACGGGCTTCTTCCGGGCGGCGGATTGGGTGCGAACTTCGAGAACCTGCAGATCCAGCTCGCCCCGGGCCAGCCGCGCGCGCAGGCGGGCGTTGGCGAGTTCCGGTTCGGCACTGCGGATCACCCGCTGGTCGGGGGTCATCAGGATGCTGTAACCGCGCTGCAGGACGGCATCGGGGTCCAGGGCCCTCAGCCTTCCGGCGACGCCGTCCAGCCGCGACCGGTCCCGGCCGAGCCGGTTGCGTACTTCGCGCCGGAGGCGTTCGTGCAGGCCCTCCAGCCGGCCCCGCTGCAGCTGCAGCTGCCGGGACGGGCGCGCCTGCAGGAGGCGATGCCGCAGCTGCTGGAGGCGGGCCTGGAAGGTCCGAATACGATGCGCTGGGCTGTGCAGCCGCAGTTCCAGCGCCAGTTGACGCAGCCGGGACCGCTGGCGCTCCCCCTGACGGCGAACCCCCCGGTCCAGCCGGCCGCGCAGTTCGTCCAGGCGCAGCAGATGCTGTTCCAGGCGCCGGCCCGGGTGCATGCGGCGCAGCCGCGCCAGCGCCTGCGCCAAAGACTGCCGGCGTGCCCTTAGCTGGCTGGCGAGCGCCTGGCGCATCCGCGTCCGGGACTCGGCCAACCGGCGCCTGAGCATCGCTCCATCCGGGCTTACGGCCTCTGCCGCCGCGGTGGGCGTCGAGGCGCGCAGATCGGCGACGTAGTCGGCGATGGTCGTGTCGGTCTCATGGCCGATCCCCGTGACCACCGGGATCGGACAGGCGGCGATTGCGCGGGCGACCGTCTCCTCGTTGAAGGCCCAGAGGTCCTCCAGCGAGCCGCCACCACGGGCGAGGATCAACACGTCCACCACGGCCTCCTCGCCGGCCTGTTCCAGCGCCCGCACGATCTGGGGCGCTGCCGCGGCGCCCTGTACTGCAACGGGGTAAAGCTTGAAGGGCAACAGCAGCGGGAAACGCCGTGCCAGCGTGCGGGCGATGTCGTGGCGGACATCGCCCTGGGGCGAGGTGATCACGCCAAGCCGGTGCACGAGGGGCGGAAGCGGTAGCTTGCGTTCGGGCTCGAACAGTCCCTCCGCGAGCAGCCGCGCCTTCAGGCGTTGGAACTCTGCCAGCAGGCGGCCCTCTCCGGCAGCCTCCAGCCGTTCGACGATGAGCTGGAATTGGCCGCGGGCCGTGTAGACGCCTGCGCGGCCCAGGATCTGAACCCGGTCGCCGTCGGCAAAGGCGGCTGCGTTGCGGCTCTGCCCCCGGAAAAGCGTGCAGCTGATACTCGCGGTTGCGTCCTTGAGCGAGAAATACCGGTGCCCTGAGGCATAGCGCTTGAGGTTGGAGACCTCGCCCTCGACCCACACCGCGCCCAGGGCGGCGCGCAGCAGGTCGTCGGCCTGCTGATTCAGTTCGCTGACGCTGAGGACGCTTCGCTCGTTCGCCATGTGGCTCCGGCGGTATGGCTTCGTTGGGCCTCGCAGCTTAACGTCAAATTACACGGCCCAGTTCTGTAGATCGGGTTAGCGTAGCGTAACCCGACGTGCCGGGTGCCGGGGAAGACGCTGTTTTGCGGCCATGGGTGGGTGCGAGACCCGTCGGGTTACGCCCTTTGGGCTAACCCGACCTACCGTTTGCGGCTTTTCATCGTCAGCCGGGGGGCTGCGGACGACTTATGGAGTGCGGGAGCTTGCTCCCGCCATTCGGCGTCGGGGATAACCCAGCTCCCCACAGCGGCGGCAAGCCGCCGCACTCCATAGGCACCCGCGCTTTCATCCTTCGTGGTGGCGCGTCCGAGGGCAGGAGAGTTGGCAGGGAAGGCCCCGGTCTCCGCCTCCTGGGCAGCCAGAAAGGTCTTGCATCGCGCGCCGCGCTCGCAGGATTGGTGCGGGTTTCCTTTACCAGGATCCCCGCGAATTTTATACTGATCGGCTATTTCCGTTTTCCCACGCCCCAACCTCAGGAGCAGCCCATGCGCATACTCGCGGAAGCCCTTACCTTCGACGACGTGCTCCTGCTCCCCGGACACTCCACCGTCATGCCCCGTGACGTCGACCTGTCCACTCACCTGACCCGGGAGATCACTCTCGGCTCGCCGCTGCTTTCGGCGGCGATGGACACCGTGACCGAGGCGCGGCTGGCGATTGCCATGGCCCAGGAAGGCGGGATCGGTATCGTGCACAAGAACATGAGCATCGAGGCCCAGGCCGAGCAGGTCCGCCAGGTGAAGAAATTCGAGGCCGGGGTCATCAGCGACCCGATCACGGTCGCTCCCGGCACCAGCATCGGCGAGGTGATGGAACTGACCCGCGCGAACCGGATCTCCGGGGTTCCGGTCGTGGACGGCACCGATCTGGTCGGGATCGTGACCTCCCGGGACCTGCGCTTCGAGACCCGCATGCATGCACCGGTATCCGAGATCATGACCCCGAAGGACCGCCTCATCACGGTGCCGGAGGGTGCCGACAAGAACCATGTGATGGGGTTGCTGCACAAGTACCGTATCGAGAAGGTGCTGGTCGTGAACGACCGTTTCGAACTGCGCGGAATGATTACCGTGAAGGACATCCAGAAGTCCTCCGAGCATCCGGGCGCCTGCAAGGACGATCGGGGCCGGCTGCGGGTCGGCGCCGCCGTGGGCGTGGGTGCCGGCACCGATGAGCGGGTCACGGCGCTGGTCGAGGCCGGCGTCGACGTGATCGTGGTCGATACCGCCCATGGTCATTCCCAGGGTGTGCTCGACCGGGTGCGCTGGGTCAAGCAGCACTATCCCGATGTGCAGGTCGTCGGCGGCAACATCGCCACCGCCGATGCGGCCCGCGATCTGGTCGCGGCCGGGGCCGACGCGGTCAAGGTCGGCATCGGGCCCGGGTCCATCTGCACCACCCGCATCGTTGCCGGCGTTGGGGTTCCGCAGATCACGGCGATCGCCAATGTCGCTGCCGCTCTGGAGGGCACGGGAATCCCGCTGATTGCCGATGGCGGCGTGCGGTTCTCTGGGGATCTCGCGAAGGCGATCGCGGCTGGCGCCCACAGCGTGATGCTCGGGTCCCTGTTTGCCGGAACCGAGGAGGCGCCTGGCGAAGTTGAGCTCTACCAGGGGCGGTCGTACAAGTCCTACCGCGGGATGGGCTCGCTCGGCGCGATGCAGCAGGGCTCTTCGGACCGCTACTTCCAGGATGTCGACACCGGTCCCGAGAAGTTCGTGCCCGAGGGGATCGAGGGCCGTGTTCCCTACAAGGGGTCGATCACCGCGATCATCCACCAGTTGACCGGCGGGCTGCGCTCCTCCATGGGCTATGTCGGAGCGCGCTCGATCGAGGAAATGCGGACCAAGCCGCAGTTCGTGCGGGTCACCTCGGCGGGCATGCGCGAGAGTCACGTCCACGACGTTGCGATCACCAAGGAAGCACCGAATTACCGGCGCGACTGATGATCGATCGCGCGGCTGATCGGTATCCGGCCGCGTCTCACGGGAGCGGACGTAGGAGGCCAGCCCCTGGCCGATGGGTTTCCCGGCGCCAGATCGCCGAGAGGGTTCACCTCCTGGGAAGGCTGATGCGGAAAGAGTGTTTTCACGACAGAGCGGCCCGCAGATCTTGCGTGATAATCAGGTGGTTTTCCCTTGATGACTGGGTGACGAGATGACTCAAGACGTACATGCACACCGGATCCTGGTGCTGGATTTCGGTTCCCAGTACACCCAGCTGATCGCTCGGCGCGTGCGCGAGGCGGGGGTCTACTCGGAGATCCATCCCTGGGACATGAACCCGGAGGCCATGCGGGACTTCGCCCCCAGTGGCATCATCCTCTCGGGCGGCCCGGAGTCTGTGAACATGGCGGATCCGCCGCGTGCTGAGGCCCTGGTCTTCGAACTGGGGGTTCCGGTGTTCGGCATCTGTTACGGCATGCAGACCATGGCCGCGCAGCTGGGTGGAAAGGTCGAACCCTCAAGTCACCGCGAGTTTGGCTATGCGCAGGTCCGTGCCCGTGGTCACACCCGCCTCCTGACCGATATCGAGGACCACACGACGGCCGAGGGCTACGGGCTGCTGGATGTGTGGATGTCGCACGGGGACCGCGTTACCGCACTGCCCCCCGGCTTCAAGCTCATGTGCTCGACCGACTCCGCCCCCATTGCCGGCATGGCCGACGAGGAACGCGGGTTTTACGGCGTGCAGTTCCATCCGGAGGTCACGCACACCCGCCAGGGCAAGCGCATCCTGTCGCGCTTCCTCCATGAAATCTGCGGCTGCGAGGACCTGTGGACCGCAGACAACATCATCGACGACATGATCGGTCGGGTGCGCGAGCAGGTCGGCTCCGACCACGTGCTGCTGGGTCTCTCCGGCGGGGTGGATTCCTCGGTGGTCGGCGCCCTGTTGCACAAGGCGATTGGTGACCAGCTGACCTGCGTATTCGTGGATACGGGTCTGCTGCGTCTGCATGAAGGCGACCAGGTGATGGCCACCTTCGCCCGGCACATGGGCGTCACGGTGATCCGGGTCGATGCCGAGCAGCGCTTCCTGAAGGCGCTGGAAGGCGTCAGCGATCCCGAGAAGAAGCGCAAGATCATCGGCGGACTGTTCATCGACGTCTTCGACGAGGAGGCCGGAAAGCTGGTCAATGCGCGCTGGCTGGCGCAGGGGACGATCTACCCGGACGTGATCGAGTCGGCGGGCTCCAAGACCGGCAAGGCCCACGTGATCAAGTCCCATCACAACGTCGGCGGCTTGCCGGAACACATGAAGATGGGCCTGGTCGAGCCGCTGCGCGAGCTGTTCAAGGACGAGGTGCGGAAGATCGGCGTGGAACTGGGCCTGCCCTCCGAGATGGTATACAGACATCCATTCCCCGGCCCGGGGCTGGGCGTGCGCATCCTGGGCGAGGTGAAGAAGGAATACGCCGACCTGCTGCGGCGTGCCGACGACATCTTCATCGAGGAACTGCGCCGCGCGGATCTCTACGACCAGGTTTCCCAGGCCTTCGCGGTATTCCTGCCGGTGCGTTCCGTCGGCGTGATGGGTGACGGCCGTCGCTACGATTACGTGGTCGCCCTGCGAGCCGTCGAGACCATCGACTTCATGACCGCGCGCTGGGCACATCTGCCATACGAGTTTCTCGACCTCGTCTCTCGAAGAATAATCAATGAGATAGACGGTATATCTCGTGTCACCTACGACATTTCCGGTAAGCCTCCCGCCACCATCGAGTGGGAGTGAAACGCCAGCCACAGGGGTCGGACCAAGCCAACCCATTGATCCCTATAGTAATTGAGGCGAAAAAACACCCCGAAAAAGCGCTTAAAGGGCCATTTTGGGCATCCAAAACGACGCCCTAACAGCGGAAACCCCTGGCGCGCCCCTTCGGGCTGCCCTTGTGCGCCGGGAATGTTCTGGAGACTCGATCCCTTCTTCTTAAACGCCCATTTTTGGCACCCAAAATGGCCCTTTAAGGCATTGATCCACCCTTATTTGGGCATCTTTTAACAGATTTAACAATGGCTTGGCTTGGTCCGACCCCAGAGACGCCGCTCTTGATCCTGTAACTTGACCCGGGCGTCGGATTGGGTCGAGGCTCGGAGCATGTGGTTGAACTCGTCTACTCTTGTTGGTCAGCGGCCGGGCCGGCCCCACGGGAGGTTGGTTTGCGAATGGGATAGGGGATCCGAGCCGCGAAAGCTGCCGAGGGCGTTGCCATGAATGCGATTGTCAAACCCAGGTCGGATGCCGACTGGGATGTTGCGCGCGTGCGCCGGGACTTCCCGATCCTGGATCAGGAGGTGCATGGTCACCCGCTGGCCTACCTCGACAACGCCGCGACCACGCAGAAACCGCAGTCGGTGATCGAGGCGATGGACCGGTACTACCGGCGCGACAATGCCAATGTGCACCGCGGCGTCCACGCGCTCGCGGAACGGGCAACGACGGATTTCGAGGCCGCCCGCGAGTCGGTGCGACGGTTTATCAATGCCCCGTCCGCTCGCGAGATCGTGTTCGTGCGCGGCACTACCGAGGCCATCAACCTGGTGGCGTCCAGCTTCGGTCAGGGGTTGCGCGAGGGTGACGAGGTCATCATCACCGCGATGGAGCACCATGCGAACATCGTGCCCTGGCAACTGCTGCGCGAGCGGACCGGCGTCGTCCTGCGGGTGTTGCCGATCACCCCGGCAGGGGAGTTGGACCTGGAGGCGTTGCCCGGCCTGTTCAGTGCCCGCACGCGCCTGATCGCGCTGACGCACGTGTCCAATGCGCTCGGTACCATCAATCCCGTACGGCAAGTTGTTGCGATGGCACATGAACACGGGGTTCCCGTGCTGCTGGACGGTGCCCAGGCCATGCCGCACATGCGGGTGGACGTCCAGGCGCTGGATTGCGACTTCTATGCCTTCTCGGGGCACAAGCTGTTCGGGCCCACCGGCATCGGTGTCCTCTACGGGCGCGAGAGCCTGCTGCAGGCGATGCCCCCGTACCAGGGCGGCGGCGAGATGATCCGCACGGTGAGCTTCGAGAAAACCACCTTCGCCGGACTGCCGCATCGATTCGAGGCAGGCACCCCGGATATCGCCGGCGCCATTGGTCTGGGTCGGGCGATCGAGTACCTCGAGAAGCTGGACTGGAGCGCCGTGATGGCCTACGAGCACCGCTTGCTGGAGTACGCCACCGATCGACTGAAGGACATACCGGGTCTGCGCGTCATCGGCGAGGCGCGGGACAAGGTTGCATTGGTTTCCTTCGTGATGGACGACGTGCACCCCCACGACATGGGCACGATCCTCGATCACCGGGGCTTGGCGGTCCGCGCCGGCCACCACTGCGCGATGCCGGTGATGACCTTCTACCAGGTACCCGCCACCTCCCGGGCGTCGATGGCCTTCTACAACACCGTGGAGGAGGTCGACAGGCTGGCGGCGGCCCTCCGGCACGCACGGGAGCTTCTGGCATGAGCGAACTGAACGACCTTTATCAGGAACTGATCCTGGATCACAAGCGGCATCCCCGAAACTTTCGCGATATGCCCGATGCCACCCGGGCGGTGGACGGACACAACCCGCTCTGCGGGGACCAGTTGCGGCTGTTCGTAAAGGTCGTGGGCGGGCGGGTCGAGGATGTCAGCTTCATCGGTGTTGGCTGTGCAATTTCAATGGCATCCGCGTCGATGCTCACAGAGACTGTGAAAGGGCGAACGGTGGACGAGGCGCAACGCCTGTTCGCCGACGTGCACGATCTTCTGACCAACGACCACCCGCACACCGACCCCGCCGAACTCGGTAACCTCGGGGCGCTTGCCGGCGTTCACGAGTACCCGATGCGGGTCAAGTGCGCGACCCTGTCCTGGCATACGCTGGACACCGCGTTGACCAGTGATGAAGACTCGGTGACCACGGAGTGAGCCATTCCGACCAGCCTCGAGGCGGGTGCCGCCTCGCTCCTCTTCCCGGTCGCGGGGCTTGCGGCGGAGATTCGCCGGGGTTCGAACCAGGCGGATGATTCACCCCCTATCCGATCGCGTACGAGACGGATCTCCTTTGGAAAAGGTCCCGCACGGCTGCTAAAGTTATTAGGACCACTCGTAACAAGGAGGTCGCCATGATCTATTGGGCATTGATCTTTCTGATTGTCGCCATCATCGCGGGAGCCTTGGGATTGACCGGTGTTGCCGGAGCGGCCACGAACATCGCCTGGATCCTGTTCGTCGTCGGTCTGGTGCTCGCACTCGTGTTCATGATCACCGGCAGACGTCCGCGGATCTGATCTTTCCATCGCATCGGTGATCCGGGGTCTGGACCCGGCCGCCGATCCGACCATCAACCATCTCGAGACTGCCAACCGTTATCGCGGATATCGGCAGTGGCAGGTCTTGCATAGGAGGACACGGATGAGCCCTGTTCGCATTCTCGGTATCGCCCTGCTGGTCGCGGGGATCGTTGCGCTTTATTTCGGCTGGCAGGCCTCCGAGGCATTCGTCGACCAGGCACACGAGGCACTGACCGGTCGCTTCACCGATGAGACCATGTGGTACTTCATCGGTGGCGGTGTCGCTGTGGTGGTTGGCCTGCTGCTGACCCTCTTCGGCGTCCGCCGATAGGGTCAGGACCGCTGCTCCGGTGCGGTCCGGTCGTGCCTCGAGGCACCCTGCGCCCGTCACCTGCGCAGGGTGTCAATGAGCGCATGCGAATGGCACCGGCCGGGGTTGCGCCTCACGGCACCGTACGCGTGACTAGGGCGACTGCGAGTCAACCGGCGAGCCGGAGTACCGGGATGATGCCAAACCAGAGGATGAAGGTGAGGGAAGCCGCCATCAGGCCATCGATGCGGCCCGGAGGGGCCGCGGATTCGATGCGTCCATGTAGCAGCCAGGCCAGCCACAACGCGTGGGGCACGGCCAGATAGGCGATCCCCGCGTATGCCCCGTCGGCCAGGCCGAGCAGGTCCCACAGCACTGCCGCAGCCGCCGCGAGCGCTGTGAACGCGGTGGCCAGCCACAGCGTATTCCTGCGCCCCAGCCGCACGGCCAGCGTGCGCTTGCCGGCAGCCGCATCGGCCTCGAGGTCGGGAATGCCCGATAGGGTGATCGACGGCAGGATTGCCAGCAGCAGCGGCAGGCTCAGCAGCCACGGCAGCGGGTCCTGCCAGTGCCCGCCAAGGAAGACGAAGCCGCACAGGATCACGCCGAGGCTGTGGGTGACCGCCACGTCGACCTCGCCCAGTCCGCGGTAGCTGAGTTTCATGGGCGGCACGGTGTAGCCGATGGCCAGGAACGTCAGCAGTGCCAGTACGGCGAGCGCTGCAGATGCGGAACCCGGCGTCAGGGTCAGGAGCGCCACAGTGGCCGCGACGAAAGCCGCCAGACTGACCGCAATGCCGGCCTGGACCTCCCGCGGGCTCAGCAAGCCTTCGACCAGTACCCGGGAGCCGCCGGTGAACATGCTGAAGAAGCGGTTGCTGCGGTCGCTGCGCAAGTCCAACAGTTCATTGCTCAGGACCGTCGCAACCTCCAGCAGGAACAGGCAGAGGTAGCCCAGCCAGAAGACCGGGTTGCCGAACACGCCGCCCGGCGGCCCGGCTGCGAGTGCCCCGGCCGTGTAGGCCAGCCAGGTCATCGGATAGAACTGCAGGCGCAGGCCCTGGAGCCAGGAGCCGGCTTTGCCGCGCAGCCGCTCGCTGGGTGTGAACCGGCCACGTTGCAGCCTCTGGCCCTGGCGGCGAGCGCGGTCCAGCCAGCGCTGGCGCCGCTCCGGGCTGGAGGTCCGCACTGGGCCGAAGACCAGAGAACGCACCGGCCGGATGCCACAGAAGCCCAGGGTCGCACGCGCCATCGCCTCGCGACCGGGCTGGCGATACACCAGGCGATGAATCAGCGGTGGGGTATCCATGGTCGTGATCAGCTGCGCGGAACGTCCGCCGAGCAATCCCTGGTAACCGGTACCGCCCTCGCAGGTCCGGAACGCGAAGCCGGGGGTGAACACCCGGTCCAGGAATCCTTTCAGCAAGGCCGGCATCGTGCCCCACCAGGTCGGATAGACGAACACCAGGTGTTCGGCCCAGACGATGAGGTCCCGTGCCTGCCGTAAACCCGCTTCCAGCGGCTGCTGGTTCGGCGATTCCGTGCGCACGTGGGGGTCGAACTCCAGCGCCGAGAGGTGTAACTGTCGAACCTCGGCGCCGGCCTCGCGTGCCCCCGTTTCGAATGCCCCGGCCAGTGCTCCGCACAGGCTCTCGACGCGAGGGTGCCCGAGGACGACCAGTACCTTCATGCCACTCTCTCGTCGAAAGCAAAGGATGCTGGCGACGATAAGGAACTCGCTACCGCAGCGCAATCGGGCCTGGCCGTACGCTTCATCGATGCTTTGCCTTGTGGGGATTGAGCCCCGCAGACGGCGATTCTGCAGTTGAGCCGGGATGCGACCGCTTTCTCAACGGTCGGGAGCCGGTGCCCGGTGTCGCCTGCCGCGTAACAGCCGGACCAGCCGCACCAGCAGCCAGGCCAGGACCAGGATCACCACCACGCCGAAGACCACCGGGATCAACAGGGCGAGCAGGATCGCGACCAGGCTGCCTCCGGTTTCGGAAGTCGCGATCAGGGGGTTGCCGAGACCGCCGGTCGAGGCCGTGGAAACGCCGCGCGCCAAAACGGTCGTGCCCTGCGTGATGCCCGCCGCGCCACCGCCCAGCAGGGCCGCGGTGCCCCACTGCAGCAGCCCGTGCATCTCCGGCAGTAGCGCCGCGACGATGACCGTGCCGCCCCCGATGGCCGCCGGCGTGGCCAGGGTGTCGAGCAGGTTGTCGACAATGGGGATGTAGTAGGTGCCGACCTCGAGCAGGGCTGCAATGCCCACCACCATCAGCACCGGGTCGGAAGCCAGCCAGGCGAATTGCTCGCCCAGTTCCAGCAGTCCGAAGCGCGCGGCAAGACCAAGCGCCAGCACCGGCAGAAACACGCGCAACCCTGCCGCGGCGCTCAGGCTGATGCCCGCCATCAGCGCGGGAAGGGTGCCCAACTCACTGATGGCTTCCATGACAGGTATTCTAGCCAATCGCCGCGCATCCACGTTACCCGGCACTCGACTTCCGGCCAAAGCGCTGTTTGACTTTACGTGGACCCCTTTGGAATCCGCGCATCAAAAGGCTCCGGTATGGCGGGTGTCGGTTGCTGCGTGTGACTTACAACCGGCTGCAGGTGTATTGCTCGCCAAACGCGTCCTCGAGCACAAGCTGCGTGGGTGTCTCCGCGAGGATGCGCGTGGTCTGGGTATGCGGGAGCTCCGGGAACAGCGATGTAATCTGCTGGATCAGGTGGCGCTGCAGTTCAACGCCCAATGTCGACCCCGGCGACAGTTCCAGCGTTTCCACGGTAACCGTGACGTCCTGCTGTTCGCGCACCCATTGCCCACGGCTCGTCGCCGCCAGCGTCAGCGGCCACCTCCCCAGGTGCACGATGGCATCCCCCTCGCTCTCGTAACGACCCTCGGGACGCAGATGAGCGCGGGTGTTCAGCTGCAGGGTCAGTTCGCTTTGCCCGACCGCCGCCAGATGTAGCTTCGTGGGGCAGGACCAATAGCCCGCCAACTCCGAACTGGCAGCCTCGGTGGCGAATCCGACTGCGATCAGGAGGAGGAGTGCAAGATCACGCCAGGAGCCCTTCATTCCAGTTGGTCCGCCTCGTGCCCCTTCTGCGGGGAAAACTCCAGGAAACTGTCCCAGTATGCAGTCCGGGAAACAACGACGCCACGCTATGCCTGAGAAAATCGGGGGTAGGTTGCCGATCCTGTTCGCACAGCAGAAACCGCAGGGCGTTCGAAGTGCTCGGCTGCGACCGGCAAGGCGAGCTGTTCCTTCGCTTTCGGACGGGGAAGCCACTGACGTGACGATGGGGGCGTTCTTGCAATCAGGGACCCCGCGTCCATACTCAGGGAAAGCGAGCGAGATGGAGGCCAGGCATGTTTCTCAAGGACATCAGCAACGGCCATCTGGTGGAGGTGCTGGATACGGCGGCACTCTTCGATCCGTCGGCGACCCATTTCAAAGGCCGCTACAACTGGGGCGAGGATCTTCCCGATCCCGAGCCTTTCGCCAAGGTCAACGTGGCGTTTCCCTCCGGCGAGCCGCTGCCCCGTTGCTGGCTCGATATGCACTACCGGGACGACGAACTGCGCCGGTGACCTGAACCCCC
>NZ_REBW01000025.1 GCF_007692535.1 Thioalkalivibrio sp.
GCAACGAGGGCTTGACGCAGAGTCAGATCAAGGATGTTGGTATTGCGGCCATCAAAGACATCGAGATCGACACGGCAGACGGGCTTACCGAGGCCATTGACGCTAACATGACCGACGTCACCACGTTGGAAGACGCGGTTCGAGTGATCAACACCGCAATCGCGGAACGTGTGGCGGCTGGTGACGCTGACGCTGCAGCGATCGCGGATGCAGGATTCCAGGCTTCGCTCCGAGTGAATAACGACGGTTCGACGACCATCGCCATTACCGCGAACTTCAGCGCCGAGGACTTCACCGTCAGCGGCGGCGAGGTGACGTTGGTTGGGGGGGGCGCGGGGGATGAGGTGGACCTGTTCGAATCAATAGTGACGGCAACCCAGGTGAACCTGACTGAGGTTGATTTGTCGACCCGCGAAGCTGCCACGCAGGCGCTGGGGGCTGTGGACGGGGCTTTGACTCAGATCAACTCGCTGCGGGCCGAACTCGGTGCGGTGCAGGTCCGCTTCGAGTCCACGATCTCCAACCTGAGCGTGTCGGTCGAGAACCAGTCCGCCGCCCGTTCGCGGATCCAGGATGCGGACTTCGCAGCCGAGACCGCCGCGCTGACCAAGGCCCAGATCCTCCAGCAGGCCGGCATCTCGGTGCTGTCGCAGGCCAATGCCTCAACCCAGAGCGTGCTGGCACTGCTCCAGTAAGCCGTGGGTTCGGCCTCCATCAGTAATCGGGCGCCAGGGACGGCGCGGAGGGTGGGCTCGTGTGAACGCGCCCGCCCCTTTTTTTGCTAGCACACTGAGGGTTCGGACATGTTGAAGGAAAGCGCCATCAGCCTCTTGCAGGACCCGCTGCTCACCAACGTTGCCAGGGCTCCAAAGCCCTCGCGAGCCGACGGCAGGGTCGAGCCGCTGGTTGCGGCGGGGGGCGGCAAGGAATTGCCCTCGCGGGAGGTTCCTGAGGCACCGAGGAATCTCCCCGCCGTGGTCGAGTCGCTCAACGACTACCTCCAGACGGTCAAGCGGGAACTGCAGTTCAGCGTGGACGAAAACAGTGGGCGCCCGGTGATCACGGTTCTGGATGCGGGCAGCAAAGCGGTGATACGCCAGATTCCGTCGGAAGCGGCGGTGGCGTTGGCGGAGCACCTGAGTGAACAGGGCGGTTTCGACAGCGTCGGCCTCATCGAGAAGGCTTAGTGGCACGAAGTTTGTATGCGGACACGTTGATTGAATGAAAGCATGCGCCGCGGCCCGGTGTTCCGGAATGCGGCACGCACGGGCCGTCAACCGACCGGCGGTTCGATTCTTGAAAGCAGGGGCATGGGATGTCGATTAGTGCGCTGGGTATCGGTTCCGGTCTCGACCTGAGTTCGCTGGTCGAGCAACTCGTGACCGCGGAACGTGCGCCCAAGGAAAAGCGGCTGAACCAGCGCGAGGGGGATCTGCAGGCGCGCTTGTCCGCCTTTGGCTCGATCAAGGGCGGCTTGTCCGGACTGGAGACGGCGTTGGACAAGCTGGCCAAGCTTCAGGAGGGGCGCACTGCCGCGTCCTCCGACAGCAGCCGCCTGAGTGTGGCCGCAACGGGCGAAGCGTCACCGGGCGCGTACAGCGTCGAGATCAGCCAGCTCGCCGTTGCCCAGTCGCTGGCCAGCGCTGGTTTTGATAACGCCGATGACCCCGTAGGCACAGGGGTCCTGACCCTCCAGTTGGGTGACGGTCAGGCCGTTGACATCGTCATTGACAGTGAAAACAACAGTCTGCGCGGTATTCGCGATGCGATTAATCAGGCGAGCACCGGTGTGCAGGCCAGCATCATCAACGACGGCGAGGGCGCGCGCCTGGTGCTCAGTTCGGCAAAGACCGGCGCAGACAACACGATCTCGCTGACCGTGGCGGAAGATGCCGGTGAAGGTGGAAACCGTCTCTCCCTGCTGGCAACCGGCAACCTGATCCAGACGGTCGAACCCCAGGATGCGCAGATCGTGGTCAACGGGCTCGCGATCACCAGTGCCAGCAACAGCCTCGGGAATACAGTGGAGGGTCTGACGCTGGACCTGAAGGGCACCACGGAACCGGGGGCACCCATCACCGTGACCGTCGGCCAGGACCGGGATGCCGTGCGTACCGCGCTCGAGGAGCTCGTCCAGGCTTACAACGGCGTCGTGGATACGGTCCGCGAACTGACGAAGTACAACCCGGAAACCCAGGAGGGCGCCGTGCTGGTGGGTGACGGCACCCTGCGTTCGATCCGCAGCCGACTCACCGACGGGCTGCTGCGCTCTGCTGGAGACGCCGAAGCGGTCTTCACCAACCTGGTGAACCTGGGCTTGAACTCGGACCGTAACGGCAACCTCAGGCTCGACAGCGCGACCCTGGACAGGGCCATGGAGCAGGATTTCCGGGGAGTGATCGGGCTGGTCAACGAGGTGAGCGGGGGGCTGCGCGATACCGTGAAGGGGTTTACGCAATCCGGTGGTCTGCTTGATGCCCGTACCGATGGTCTGCGCAGCCGGATCAGTGATATCGACCGGCAGCGGGATCTGCTGGAGAACCGCATCGAGAAGTTCGAGGCGCGGATGGTGCGGCAATTCAGCACCATGGATGCCCTGGTGGGGCAGTTGCAGAACACCAGCCAGTTTCTCGACCAGCAGCTGGGTGCGTTGACCGCGATGCTCCAGCAAAACCGTAAAGGTTAGGTCGTTTGTGAAGTACAAAAACATCGTGAATACAACTGTAAAAATGATTTAGTTGATCAATTTTATCATTTAAGAGGGCAGCTCCATGTATCAGACTGGTATCCAACAGGCGCTCAACCAGTACCGCAACGCGGGGCCACTGGCCGAGGTGAGTGAGGCCGACCCCCACCGTCTCATTCAACTGTTGTTCGAGGGTGCGCTGGACCGCATCGCGATCGCCCGCGGTGCGATGCGCCAGGGTGATGTGGCCGTGAAGGGTGACCGCATTTCCCGGGCCATCGCCATCATCGATGGACTGCGCGCTCATCTGGACATGGAGCGCGGCGGAGAGATCGCCGCCAACCTCCGATCCCTGTACGAGTACATGGAGCGGCGCCTCGCCGAGGCCAACCTGCGCGACGACGTACAGATTCTCGACGAGGTGGCCAACCTGCTGCGCGAGGTGAAGTCGGGCTGGGACGCGATCCCGCAGCAGCAGTCGGCCTTTGCCATCGGGCGCGGCTGACACGGCCATGGTCGGCGCTACGGCCTCCGCAAGTCTGGAGCAGGCGCTTGCCCTCCTGGACGAGGCGCTGGTGCAGGCCGAGGCCGGGCGCTGGGAACGGGTGGCCGAGTTGGACGCCCGCTGCCGGGACGCCTCGCAGGCGGTGGTCCAGGGTGTCGGCGACGACGATCCGGGACCGCTGGCCGATGGCCTGAAACGGTTGCGCGATCGGCACCATCGCCTGCTGGAGCTGGCCGAGGCCCAACGGGAGCGGCTGGCCGAGGCGCGCCGGACCTCAGCCAGGGGCCGCCGGGGTACCCGGGCCTACGAGGACAACGCATGATTCTCGGGTGGCTGCCGCCCGCTTGCCAGCGGGCGGGGGTCCTGCTCCAATGCCCCATCGCTTG
>NZ_REBW01000024.1 GCF_007692535.1 Thioalkalivibrio sp.
ATCGCCATCATTTTTTGATTTTTCAGTGGGTTGGCTTGGTCCGACCCCGGGGTGGGCCCTGTATCAGCGGGCCACCTGTAATCGTTTTGTTGTCGATATGCAGCCATGAATCAAAAATATTGCAGATGACTCGTTTCTGGAGCACTGTGGGCCCCGCATATCGAAAATGGTGCTAACCATGAGTTTGCTGGGCTATCGGTGGTTGATGCAGGCGTTCGGGCTGCCGTCACGGCCATTACCTGTGTCCTCAAGGTTGGGTTCGCGTCTGCGCGAAACTTGGCTGGAAGACGGGGCTGTACAGCGTGAGTATCCGGCGCATTACCTACCCAGTGACGATCTTCCGGGGCAGCTCGAGTTTGCGTTGAAGCACGAGGGCGTGAACCTGGCAGTCCTGGCCGATCTGTTCCGCAACTGTGGCGTTGGGCGCATAGAGCAGGCCGTGGCGGCCAAGCCCACAGGGCGGTACCGGCGCCTGATGGGCTTCTACTTCGAGCGGCTGACGGGTCACGCCGTCGATCCGTCACTCAAGGTCGGGGGCAACTATGTGGAGGCCCTGAACCCTGCGCATTACGTGGTCGCCCCGGAGCCGGCCTTGAATCGTCGCTGGCGAGTACGGGACAACCTGCTGGGCGACGGTCGTTTCTGCCCCGTGATTCGGCGCACCGAGAGGCTGGATCGCGCCCTGGCGGAGCCCTTGTGGGACGAGATCTCCGAGTTGGTCGCGGAATTTCCGGCCGAGCTGTTCGGCCGCGCCAACGACTACCTTTATCTGAAAGAAACGCGTTCCACCTTCCGTATCGAGCACGAGGCCGAACCGGCACCGAGTCGACGCGAGCGCTTCTTGGCGCTGCTGCGCGAGGCCGGGGGCATACCGCTGGCGAATCTCCTGGACGAGGCTGCGTTGACCCAACGACAGAACCTGGTGGTCGATCCGCGTTATGCAGTGGCGGGCTTTCGCACCAGCCAAAACTATGTTGGGGAGCAGCGGCCCGATTTCACCCAACGCGTTCACTATGTCTGCCCCGCGCCGGAATGGGTACCCCCCATGATGGCAGGGCTGGCGACCGTGGCTGCTCGCAGCGCGGGTCTTTCGCCTTTGGTCCGCGCCGCCGCCGTGGCATTCGGCTTTATCTACATCCACCCGTTCGAGGATGGCAACGGACGCCTGCACCGATTCCTGGTTCACGATTTCCTGCATCGCGATGCTTTTGAGGGCGGGCAGCTCATGTTGCCGGTGTCCGCCACGATGCTGCGGCGTATGGCCGACTACGATGGTGCGCTGGAACGGTTTTCGCGGCCTTTAATGGAATCCATGGTGGAGTACGAGCTGGACGACGAGGGATGCTTGCATCTGCTCAACCCCGACCAAGTCGAAAGCTACTATCGTTATCCGGACTTGACCGCCCAGGCCGAATACCTGGCAGAGACCGTTGCGATCACAGTGCGCGAGGACGTTGCCGAGGAACTCAGATTCCTGCGGGGCTTTGATTCCGCACGCGAGGCGGTTCGCGACATCGTGGACATGCCGGATCGGCACTTGGATCGATTGTTACGGCTTCTCCACCAGAATGGTGGGCGCTTGTCGAGGAGAAAGAGGGCCCTGTTCGGGGAGCTCCATGATGATGAGCTCACGCGGATCGAGGAGGCCTACCAGAAGGCGTTCAGCGCCGCGAAGATGTAACCGTTTTGTTTCCGAAAATCGATCATGTATCGGTTTTGTGGTTTTGGCAACGGTTATGTTGCAGCCGTTGGGTTCATCACGGCAGTGCTTGCGCCCTCTGTCTGCCCGAGGACGGGAGCCACCGGGGTCGGACCAAGGTAACGTGTTGATTGGGATAGAAATACACCGATATTTCTGCCCTGAAACGGCGTTAGAGGCCCCTTTTCCTGCCGAAAAATGGGCGTGTAAGGGCCGGATGTCCGTCGGAGGCTGGCCTGCAGGTTGCGCGCGCCGGTCTGGCAGCGCTCCCGCTCTTAGGGGCCCGTTTTCGGGGCAAAAAATGGGCGTTTAAGGCGAAATTTCTTGCGAAAATCGCCATCATTTTTTGATTTTTCAGTGGGTTGGCTTGGTCCGACCCCGGGGTGGTGGGGAAGGTGGCGCGCCCGAAGGGATTCGAACCCCTGGCCTCTGCCTCCGGAGGGCAGCGCTCTATCCAGCTGAGCTACGGGCGCATTGCAGCCTGCCATGATACGAGTCGGCATCGGGGGCGTCCAGTCGCCATGCTGCGGGGATGCTCTCCGGGCTGGGGGCGCGGTTATGGCTTGCGCAGGGGGCGATAGCCTATACTCGGCGACCGGTTCGCGCCGCACGCGATCCCCCTGACGATGCCGAGGGCCGCAGCCGGCCAGATTTGCGGAGGAAGAAAGTGGCTGATCAAGAAATCAAGATGGATGCGGGCAACAAGTTCCTGATGGTCGTCTCCGTGCTGGTGCTGGTGGCGGTGGTTGCCTTTCTGGTGTACCACCTTGCGGGTTTCGTGGGGCAGCTTGCGCTCGGTGAGCGCGACCCCGCACCGGCGGTTACCGAGACGGTGGACCAGCGCATCGCGCCGGTCGGTCGGGTCGAAGTCGCGGCCGTCGATCGGGACGCCCCTCCGGCCGAGCCGAGGCCTGCGAGCGAGGTGTACACGTCCGTGTGCGCTGCGTGCCACGACGCCGGTGTCGCCGGGGCCCCGCGGGCCGACGATGGCGACGAGTGGGCGCGTCGGCTCGATGAAAAGGGCCTCGATACCCTGGTGTCGCATTCGATCAACGGTTTCCAGGCGATGCCAGCGCGGGGCGGCGATCCCAACCTGAGCGACGAGGAAGTCGCCAGTAGCGTCGCCTACATGCTGGAGCAGGCCGGCGTGAGCGTCGAAGAAGACGCAGCGGTCGAAGCGGTCGCGGCCGAGGAGCCAGCGGTCGAGGAAGTGGCGGACCCAGCGGTGGCGGGCGATCCCGAGGCCGGCCAGGAGCGTTTCGCAACCTGCGCAAGCTGCCACGGCGCCGAGGGCGAGGGCATGGGCATCTTCCCGAAGGTTGCGGGGCAGGATGCGGACTACATCGCCGGACGCTTGGAACAGTATCGCGCCGGCGAGCAGGTGGGTCCCAACACGGCGCTGATGATTCCGCACGCCTCCGGCCTGTCCGACGAGGCCATCGCCGATCTGGCGGCGTACGTAGCCACGCTGGGTGCGCCCGAGGAGGCGGTGCCGGAAGAGGAGCCCGCAGCCGAGGCCGATGTGGCCGCCGGTGATGCCGCGGCCGGCCAGGAGCGTTTCGCAACCTGCGTGAGCTGCCACGGCGCCGAGGGTCAGGGCATGGGCATCTTCCCGAAGGTTGCGGGGCAGGATGCGGACTACATCGCCGGACGCTTGGAACAGTATCGCGCCGGGGAAGAGGTGGGCCCCAACTCGGCTCTGATGATGCCGCATGCGACCGACCTGTCCGATGAGGCCATCGCCGATCTGGCAGCGTATATCGCCTCCCTGCCGTAGCTCCGGATTGCTGGTCGTCACCCCGGACAGCCTGGATCCAGCGTATCCCTGCGGCACACGGAAGTGCCGCCAGAATCGACCACCACAGG
>NZ_REBW01000095.1 GCF_007692535.1 Thioalkalivibrio sp.
GCGAGGCCCGTCGGGTTACGCCCTTTGGGCTAACCCGACCTACAGTTTGCTCAGATTCGTGCGGATGTAGGAGGCCAGCCCCTGGCCGATGGGTTTTCCGGCGCCGGATCGGCGAGGGGCTCGCCTCCTACGAGGGGCGGTTGATGCGGAGAGTGCGTTGTGCACGACCGAAGGGCCCGCGGAACTCGCGTGATCATCAGGTCAGGGCTTGGAGCAGCGTGTCGATCTCCGAGGCGGGGAGATCGGGGAACAGCCGGCGCATCCGGCGTTGGCGGTCCGGTTTGGAAGGGTCGGTGGGTTTGCGAGCGGCTCCGGTCTTTACCAGCCATGCCGCTTCGACGCGCTCTGCGGCGAGCTCCAGGCGTAGGGAAGCCTGGTAGCCCTGTGGCCAATCGAGCCGACGGATGCGGCGGCGCAGTGCCCGGACGCGGCGGGTGATGCGTCCGTTCCAGTCCTGCGCGCCACCTTGCAGGGTGCGCCACTGATCGGCGTTCAGGCGGCAGGGATACCAGCAGGCAAACAGCACGAACATCACGTCGATTCCGCGCTCGTCCTGCCAGCGCAGCAGGATCTTTCGTGCGTCGGATTGCTCCCACACGGTGTTGGCAAAGGCCCAGAAGGCTTTTGCACTGGGTGGATCGTGGCTGGGGCAGGGTTCAGGCAGTCTGTGAGAGGGGCACAAACCGGATGCCGGCGATGCGGTGCAGGCTGTCCATGTCCAACAACCTCAAGTCGCGCGTGTGGATCTCGATCAGGCCCTGCTTGCGGAACTGCGTGAAGAGGCGGCTGATGGTCTCCTGGGTCAGGCCCAGGTGATTGGCGATGTCCGCTCGGGACATGCTGAGGCTGAAACGATCGGCGACCAGTCCGCGAGCGCGGAAGCGCGTCGAAAGGCTCAGCAGGAAGGCGGCAAGCCGTTGCTCGGCATTGCGCTGGCCGAGCAGGGCGAGCAGCGACTCGTCGGAGGCGATCTCGCGGCTCATGGTGCGCATGAAATGCTGACGGAAGCTCGGCAGTTGGCCGGCGAGGGCATCGAGTTTGTCGAACGGAATCTCGCAGACACTGGTGGATTCCAGGGCCACCGCGCTGACCGGGTGCTCGCCCTCGTTGATCGCGTCCAGCCCGAGCAGCTCTCCCGCCAACGCAAAGCCCGTGACTTGTTCGGTACCGTCATCCGACAGCAGCACGGTCTTCAATGAGCCGGTGCGGACCGCGAAGACGGAGGCGAATGGGGCCCCCATCCGGAAGAGGACCTGGCCCTTGGTGATCGGGCGGCGGCGCTGAACGATTTCGTCCAGTTGCCAAAGGTCGTTCTCGGGCAGCCCGACGGGCAGACACAGGAGCTTCAGTGAGCACTGATCGCAGGAACCTGAAGCGTGCATCGTCATGGCTCCGAGTGTAGTCAGAATCCGGACGTAAAAGGAAGACTACCAGAAACCGTTAGAGGGATTTCCCGAAAAGACCCGTGGCAAGCCATTTAGGGCCTTCCACCGAGCGTGGATGGCCGACCGTGCTCGTCGCAAGTTCTGATCTGGATCATCCCATGGATTCCCTTGGTGGGCTACCCTTTGTAGGTATGGAGACGTCCGCCTCGTTCCTGCCCCGGGAATCGCTGGATACGCTGCTCGAAGCGATCCGGCGCGAGGGCTATTCGCGCGTGCTGGGGCCGGTGGTGCGCCATGGTGCCATCACCTACACCGGCATCACCTCTTCCGACGACCTGCCCAAAGGGCTGCGTGACCGCCAGGCGCCCGGGCACTACCGGCTGGAACCGGAGGAGGGTGAACGCAGCTTCGCCTGGGCCAATGGCCCGCAGGCGTTGAAGCCGCTGACCTTCGCTCCCCGCGAAACACTCTGGCGCTGCGAACTGGACGACAACGGCCGCCTCAGCTTCCTGGATTCCGCCTTGACCCCGACACCCACGGCCGTGATCGGGATCCGAGCCTGCGACCTGGCGGCCCTGAAGATCCAGGAACGGCACTTCCTGAAGCCGCCGTACCCCGATCCCCATTACGCGGCGCGCCGCGAGAGCCTGTTCCTGGTGGCGGTTCACTGCAGCCATCCGGCCGACACCTGTTTCTGCGCCTCCACCGGCGACGGGCCGCGCGCCGAGGCGGGCTACGACCTGGCGATGTCGGAACTGGACCACGGTTTCGTGCTGGTCGCGGGTACCGATCGCGGTCGGGCGGTGCTGGCGCTGCTGAACCTTTCGCCGGCGAGCCCGGACGAATGCGCGCAGGCCGACGACGAGATCGAAGCAGCGGCCTCGGCGCAGACACGCAGCCTTCCCGACCGCAACCTGAAGGACGCCCTCTACGCCCGCCTCGAACACCCCCACTGGGACCAGGTCGGCCGCAGATGCCTGTCCTGCGGGAACTGCACGGCGGTCTGCCCCACCTGTTTCTGCCACGCGGAGCAGGACGAACCGGCCCTGGCGGGCAGCTCCAGCGAACACCTGCGCCAGTGGGACTCCTGCTTCACCGCCGTGCACAGCTACATGGGCCACTTCCTCGTCCGGGAAGAGACGCGCCTGCGTTACCGGCAGTGGCTGACCCACAAGCTGGCGTCCTGGCACGAGCAGTACGGGCGCTCCGGCTGTGTGGGCTGCGGGCGCTGTATCGCCTGGTGCCCGGTGGGCATCGACATCACTGCCGAGGTCTCGGCGCTGCTGGAGTCCGGCGATGCACAATCCTGACCGGCCGGTGGAGGTCGAGGTGGTCGAACGGGTCGAGGAGACCCCTTCCATCTACACCCTGCACCTGCGCTTCACCGATCCCGAGGTGGCGGCGTCGTACCGGCTGCTGCCGGGGCAGTACAACATGCTGTACCTGTTCGGGGTCGGCGAGATTCCGATCTCGATCGTCTCCGATCCCGACTTCGAAGGCCCGCTGGAGCACACCATCCGCTCGGTGGGCCGGGTCACGCGGGGCATGGAACGGCTGAAGGTCGGCGACCGCATGGGTCTGCGCGGGCCTTACGGCCGTGGTTGGCCGCTGGACGAGGCCGAGGGCCGGGACGTGGTGATCGTGACCGGCGGGCTCGGCTGTGCGCCGGTGGTCTCGATGATCCGCTATGTCCTGCAGCGCCGTGAGCGCTTCGGGCGGCTGGTGATCCTGCAGGGCGTGAAGCATACCGACGACCTGATCTGGCGCAGGCAGTACGAGCGCTGGCAGCAGATGCCGGACACCCAGGTCCTGCTGGCCGCGGATGTCGGCGGCCCGAACTGGCCGTACAGCGTCGGCAAGGTGACCGTGCTGTTCAGCCAGGCCGGCATCGACCCGGACAAAAGCATCGTGATGCTGTGCGGGCCGGAACCGATGATGAAGGCGTCGATCGATCGCCTGCTGGCGCTGAATGTGCCGGCTGAATCCATGTGGCTGAGCATCGAGCGCAACATGCAGTGCGGTATCGGTCACTGCGGCCACTGCCAGGTGGGGCCGTATTTCGTCTGCCAGGACGGGCCGGTCTTCCATTACCCGGAACTGCGCCCCTGGCTGGGCGTCACCGGTTTCTGAGAGGAGGCGCGACGATGGCAGGCCAGAATCGCAACCAGACCGACGCCCTGGATCGGCTGAACGATCGGTCGAACCCCCGGCCGCGTATCGCCGTGCACAAGTTCAGTTCCTGCGACGGCTGCCAGCTGGCCTTCATCAACGCCGGCGAGGCCCTGCTCGAGCTCGCGCAACTGGTCGATATCGTGCACTTCGCCGAGGCCGGACCGATGGACCCGGAGGCGGCGGTCGACCTGGCCTTCGTCGAAGGCAGCATCTCGACGCCCGACGAGGCCGAGCGGATCCGGAAGGTGCGCGCGAGCAGCCGGTACCTCGTGAGCCTGGGCGCCTGCGCGACCTCAGGCGGCCTGCAGGCGCTGCGCAACTTCAATGACGATGGCGCCAAGGGCTGGACGGAGGCCATCTACGCCCAACCCGCGTTCATCGACAGCCTGGATACCGCGACCCCGGTGGCCGAGCACGTGAAGGTGGACCTGGAGCTCTGGGGTTGCCCGGTGAACGCGCGGCAGGTCTTCCAGGCACTGCGCCAGCTCCTGTTCGGCGTCGCGCCGGTGGTCGACAAGGACAAGCTCTGCGTGGAGTGCAAGCGCCAGCAGCATGTCTGCGTGCTGGTCGCGAAGGGTGAGCCCTGCATGGGACCCGTCACGCACACCGGCTGCGGCGCGCTCTGTCCCGCGTTCGGGCGCGATTGCTACGCCTGCTTCGGCCCGGCCGAGAACCCCAACACGGCGGCGCTGGCACGGCGCTTCGAAGGGCTGGGGCTGATGCCCGAGGCGGTCGCACGGCGTTTCCACTTCATCAACAGCCACGCGCCGGCCTTTCGTTCCGAGTGGCTGGCCTGGAAGCAGGGCTCATGAGCGAGAATCGCGAAATCCGCATCGAGGTGCCGGTCCTCGCCCGGGTCGAGGGCGAAGGCGCGTTGGAACTGAGCGCCTCCGGTGGGCAAATCGAGACGCTGCGTCTGCGCATCTTCGAGCCACCGCGCTACTTCGAGAAGTTCCTGGAGGGCCGCGGGCATCAGGAAGTGCTGGATGTCGTGGCCCGCATCTGCGGCATCTGCCCGGTGGCGTACCAGATGACCGCCGTGCAGGCGCTGGAGCAGGCCTTCGGGGTGCAGGCCTCGCCCTGGGTGATCCGGATGCGGCGGCTGATGTACTGCGGCGAGTGGCTGCAGAGCCATGCCCTGCACATCCATCTGCTGGCCCTGCCGGACTTTCTCGGTTTCGAAAGCGGCATTGCGATGGCTGCGCGGCACCCGGAGGCCGTGCGCCGCGGCCTGCGCCTGCAGCGGCTGGGCAACGACCTGATCCGGTTGTTCGGCGGCCGGTCGGTGCACCCGGTGGGCATGCGCGTGGGTGGTTTCCATCGGGCGCCCGACCCGGAGCGCGCCGCCACGTTGCTGGAAGAAATGCGCGCGGCGCTTCCGGACGCGGAGGACCTGGTCGCCTTCACCGCCTCGCTGGACCTGCCGCAGGACGATCAGGACTTTACCTCGGTGTCGCTGCGTCACGAGAGCGAGTATCCGCTGTACTCGGGCCGGATCGTCTCTGACCGGGGGCTGGACCTGGCGGTCGAGGACTACCCGAAGCACTTCCAGGAATCCCACGTCGCCCATTCGACGGCGCTGTATGCCCACCTCGACGGCGAGCCGTACCTGGTTGGGCCACTGGCGCGCCTGAACCTGAATCACGACCGGCTGTCTCCACCGGCGCGCGCCGCGCTCGATGCCACCGGTCTGCAGCTGCCCAGCCGCAACATGTTTCACTCGGTGATCGCCCGCGCGGTGGAGATCCACGAGGTGGTGCTGGAGGCCATTCGGCTGCTGGAGAGCTACCGCCCGGAAGAGCCCGCCCACGTTCCGGTCACGGTGGGTGCCGGTACGGGTTTCGGGGCCACCGAGGCGCCGCGCGGACTGCTCTGGCACCGGTATGAACTGGACGCCGCCGGGAAGGTGCGCTCTGCCCAGATCGTGCCCCCGACCTCGCAGAACCAGGCGCGTATCGAAGATGACCTGAAGCGGTCGCTGGAGGCCTTCGGCCTGCACAACGACGACGATGCCCTGCGCCTGCGTGGCGAGACCGTGATCCGTAATTACGATCCCTGCATCTCCTGCGCCACCCACTTTCTGAAGGTTCGCATCCAGCGCCGGTGAATCCAGAGGGCAGGTCGGATGGCTGGCGAATCATCGGCGTCGGATCGCCAGTGACGGGCGACGACCTGGGCTGGGCGGCGATTGCAGCGCTGAAGGAAGCCGGGCTGGACCACGTTGCCGAGTTGCTGTTCCTGGATCGCCCGGGCCCGGCACTGGTGGATCATTTGCAGGGCAGGGACCGCGTGATCCTGATCGATGCCATGCAGGCGGGCCTGGTGCCCGGAAGCGTGCGCGCACTTTCGCACGAGGAATTGATCGTCTCGGCGCATCCACCCTCGAGCCATGACCTGGGACTCGCCGAGGCTCTGGCTCTGGCACGAGCCCTGGATTGCATCCCCGCGCATCTGCACGTGATCGGCATCGAAACGGGTCCCGGTCTCGATGGCGAGACCCGGTCCGTTGCGATCAGGGACGCCGTGCAAGTCATCCAGGCAATCCTGAGCGGGAACAGGTCCGGATTCGGACCGGACGACGCGGCGCCGCGATTCCCGTCGCAACGAGGCCGGTGACTCTGCTATCGTGCCCGTCGACTTCACTCCTGACGAGACGGGCCCACGCATGAACGAAAACGACGCATCCGAAGCCGAACTGACCAAGGAGCAGCGCATCCTCAACATGATGCGGAAGGTGCTCACCGACGTCGCGCGCGACACCCACGCCCCTCCCGGCATGAAGCACCCGCTGACCGAGCGGACCATCACCGGCATCCGCGATTGCCTGGGCCTGATCTCCGCCCGCGAACAGGAACTGGCCGAAGCGCTCGGCGATGACCGGAACCTTCGTCCGAGGTACGTCGATGAGCCGCGCAAGAATACGGTCGTGCCGATCAATATCGATGGGTTGAAGAAGAAGCCGAAACCCGATTGAGGCCATAATTGGCACGGGGGGGGAGCGTCGCCGCAAGCTTGACTCGTGTTCTGTGGTCATCCCGGTGCCCGACTTAGTAGACTGCGCCATCTGATCTGACTAACGGAATCGATCCATGCTAGACATCCGCATTCTGCGGCAGGATCTCGTTGCGGCCGCGGCCGCGCTCGCGCGCCGGGGATTCACCTTCGACAAGGCGCGTTTCCTCGACCTGGAAGCCCGGCGCAAGTCCCTGCAGGTGCGCACGCAGGAACTGCAGAACGAACGGAACACACGGTCCAAGTCCATCGGCCAGGCCAAGGCGCGCGGCGAGGACATCGAGCCGTTGAAGGCGGCGGTGGGTGAACTCGGCGAAGAACTGAAGCAGTGCGAGCAGGATCTCCAGCAGGTTCAGGGTGAGCTGGAAGATTTGCTGCTGCAGGTCCCGAATCTGCCCCAGGACGGGGTGCCGGAAGGACCGGACGAGTCCGCGAATGTCGAGGTGCGGCGGGTCGGTGAGCGGATCGAACTCGGGTTCGAGCCGCTGGATCACGTGGATCTCGGTATCCCCGGCGGCTGGCTGGACTTCGAGGCGGCCGCGCGCATGTCCGGGGCCCGCTTCGTGGTGATGCGAGGGGAGATGGCCCGGCTGCATCGTGCCCTGACCCAATTCATGCTCGATCTGCACACCCGCGAGCATGGCTATCAGGAGGTCTACGTCCCGTACCTGGTCAATCCGACCGCTCTGATGGGGACGGGGCAGCTTCCGAAATTCGATGCCGACCTCTTTGCGGTAAACAGCGAGCAGGGCTTCCGGCTGATACCGACGGCCGAGGTGCCGGTGACCAACCTCGTCGCCCAGCAGATCCTCGATGCCAGGGATCTGCCGCTGAAGATGGTCGCCCATACGCCGTGTTTCCGGTCCGAGGCGGGCAGCTACGGCCGCGACGTCCGTGGCCTGATCCGGCAACACCAGTTCGAGAAGGTGGAGCTGGTGCAGATCGTGCGCCCGGAGGATTCCGACGCGGCGCTGGAGGGACTGCTCAGGGACGCGGAGTCGGTACTGCAGGCGTTGGGGCTTCCCTATCGTGTCATGTTGCTCAGCACCGGCGACATGGGTTTCTCGGCGTCCCGGACCTATGACATCGAGGTCTGGCTGCCGGGCCAGCAGGCCTTCCGCGAAATCTCCTCCTGCTCGAACTTTGGTGATTTCCAGGCCCGGCGCATGCAGGCCCGGTACCGTCCCGAGCCGGGTGCCAAGCCCGAGCTGGTGCACACGCTGAATGGTTCCGGCCTGGCCGTGGGGCGAACGCTGGTGGCGCTGCTGGAGAACTTTCAGCAGGCTGACGGGAGCATCGTGATCCCGGAACGGCTGCGTCCCTACGTCGGTGGAACAGAACGGCTGGTTCCACCGTCCAAGTAGGTTGAACGCGAGGCGTCCCCCCAGGTTGGTCGGCGCCCGCGACTTGTCGGGCAGGGTGTCGATGTCCCACCGCCACGGTGGCACCGGGGCAGGTTCTGTCCGGCGATGCGAGCCTTCACCAAGGAGCCATCGAGGATGGAAGCAAGACTTCGTTTCGCAGCGTCGGCGTGGCTCGGGTCAGCCCTGTTGGCACTCTCGCTGCTGTCGGCCGGGAACCTGCTTGCCGCGGACCCACCGGACGCATTCGACATCGATGACACGCCGCGCGAGATCGGCCTGCACACTCCGGAGTGGTTTGAGCTCAGTTTCCTGGACTTCCGGGAGGATCTCGAACGGGCTCTGGAACGGGACAAGATGGGGCTTTCCATCTATTTCGGAATGGACCACTGCCCCTACTGCGAGGCCATGATCGAGAACAATCTGGCTGAACCCGACATCCGTCAGTACTTTTCCGAACACTTCGACGTGATTGCCGTGGACGTACAGGGTAGCCGCGAGGTCGTGACCCTGGATGGCGAGACGATGAGCGAGCGGACCTTCGCGGTGCAGCGGCGCCTCAACTTCACCCCCGCCTTCACGTTCTTCGACGCGGACGGCAACGAGATTCACCGCATACGGGGCTACTATCCGCCCTACCGCTTCCGTGCCGCGCTCGAATACGTGGTCGATCGCCACGATCGGGAGTGGAGCTTCCGCGAATACCTCGAGCGCGCCGATCCGCCGCCGAAGTTCGAGACCGATGACATCAATTACCAGGAGTTCTTCCAGAGCCCGCCGCACATGCTCGATCGCTCGCGGATTCCGGCGCAACGCCCGATGGTGGTCTTCTTCGAGCGGCACGCCTGCCACGCCTGCGACGTGCTGCATTCCGAGCCGCTGACCGACGGACGCGTGCTGGAGATGATCCGGTTCTTCGATGCCGTACAGCTCGACCTCGACGCGGAGACCCCGGTGATCACGCCCGATGGCGAGCGGACCACCGCGCGCGCATGGGGTGAGCAACTGGATATCCATTGGGCGCCGACCATGGTCTTCTTCGACGAAAAGGGCAGCGAGATCATTCGCATCGACTCAGTGGTCGCGTTGAACCGGCTGCGCAACGTGATGGACTTCGTCCTCACCCGCGCCTACGAGGAATATCCGACCTTCGAGCGCTGGCGCGCCGCGCAGGGAACGGTCTCTTCCGCGCAGTAGGCTGCGAGTGTGGGTCATGCGGAAAGTTCGGTATCAGATCGCGGCGCCAGACCCGCCGGCGCTGCGTTGGGCAAGTTTGAAATAGAGTGGCTATTCCTGCACTTGCCCGCCTTGCTCCGGCGGGTCTGGCTGTGCTCCATAGTTACCGAACTTCCCGCACGGCCCACTAGTGCCGGATTTCCCAGCAGCGATGCGGGGGGTGGCGCTGGAAGTCGGGCGGCGTCGTCTTGCGGGTGATCTCGACGATCCCGCTGGTCGTGATCTCCGGAGCATGGAGTTCGAAGCCCTGGCGGTTGGTGGAGAAGATCAACAGGCCGCCTGGAGCAAGGCGCAGCAGCGTACGGTTGATCAGCCACGCGTGGTCCCGCTGCACGTCGAAGCTGGTGTCCATGCGCTTTGAGTTGGAGAACGACGGCGGGTCCAGCACGATCAGGTCGAAACTCTCGTCGCGCCTGGGATTGCCCTCCAGCCAGCGCAGCACGTCGGTCGCAAACACCTGATGTTCCGGCCGGTCCAGGCCGTTCAGCGCCAGATTGCGCCGCGCCCATTCGGTGTAGGTGTTGGAAAGATCCAGTGTCAGGCTGGAACGGGCACCGCCGACGGCGGCATGGACCGTGAAGCTTCCGGTATAGGCGAAGAGATTCAGAAAACGCTTGTCCCGGGCCTGGGCGCGCACCCAGGCCCGGGTGTTGCGGTGGTCCAGGAACAGGCCGGTATCCAGGTAGCGCTCCAGGTTCACCTCGAAAAGCAGGCCATGTTCGCGCACCACGAAGGTCTCGCCTTCGGTCTGTCCGCTCTCGGCGTACTGTTCGCCGCCGCGTCCCCGTTCACGGATTTTCGCGGCCAGCCGCGTCGTGTCGCCATCGGTCAATGCCTCCGCCACCGTGTCCAGCAGATCCGGCCCGTAGCGGTCCAGAACCTCCGGATCGGTCCAGCGGCCCTTGTGCAGTAGCTGCACGTGCGCGCGATCACCGTAGCAGTCAATCTGCAACGGGAACTCCGGCAGGTCGCGATCGTAGACACGGAAGCACTCGGTGTCCTCGCGCCGGGCCCAGCGCGTCCAGTGGCGGGCATTCTTGCGCAGCCGGTTGCCGAAGGCGGTGAGGTCGGGAGTCCAGGTCATGATGTCTCGGAGTAACGCGGGTGTGCCGGCGTTCAGTGACATTTGCCCGCTGGCTTATACTGCGTGGCCGGAGAGGTCGTCAGCGGGGCATTATCGTGTATTTCGAGCGTGAGTTTGTGGTCGAGCATCGGGCCGTCTTCGAGGAGGTCATCGCGCGAACGCATCGGATCGCGGTGGGGATCTTCGTCGCCACCTTCGTCGGTTATGGCGTCGCCATCTGGGTCTGGTTCGGCGGCAATACCTGGGCCGCGCTGATCATCGCGACCCTGAGCTACCTGTTCTTCCGGCAGTTCCGAACCCTGTCGTTCAGCCTGGCGCGGATGCCTCTGCGCGGACAGGCCAAGTCGCTGCCGGTCCTGAAGCAGATCGACCGCGCCCTGGAAAAGGGCAGGGCCATGGAGGTCATGGCCGAACTGGAGGCCCACCTGCAGGCCATGGGACCGGAATGATCGCGTCGTTGATGCGCCGTCCAGGGCGGGTGGTTTACCACGAAGGACACGAAGGCGCCGCCCTTGGTCGGATGCACGTTGTTGCAAGGGGCGCGGATGTAGGAGGCCAGCCCCTGGCCGATGGGTTTTCAGGCGCCGGATCGGCGAGAGGGCTCGCCTCCTACGGGGGGCGACCAATACAGAACACATTCAAAAATCCCTTCTTGGTGTCTTCTTGCCCTTCGTGGTGAACGCGCCCTTGACCTCGACAAGCCCCCGCTGTTAGACGGAACTGCGCAGCGCGGCAACCGCCAGCGCGAGCCAGCCCAGGATGAAAAGGGTTCCGCCGATCGGGGCGATGGCCCCGAGGGCGCGCGGGGCGCCCAGTGCCAGGCCGTAGAGACTGCCTGAGAAGAGCAGGATCCCAAGCACGAACGCGACTGCGGCGGTGAGTCCCCAGCCGGGGCTGACGCGTTCCCACAGTGCCGCGAGCAGCAGCAGCGCCAGGGCGTGGGTGAAATGGTACTGCACGCCGGTGTGCCAGGTCGCCAGCGCCCGTTCCGACAGGCGCGCCTCGAGTCCATGGGCGCCGAACGCGCCGAGGATCACGGCGAGGCCCGAAAAACCGGCTCCGAGTACAATCAGTGTACGAACTGCCATGAGTCGTTTTCCCGTTAACGGAGGTTGCAATGCCGTCTTTCGATGTGGTGTCCGAGGTGGATCTTCCCGAACTGCGCAATGCCGTCGATCAGGCGCGGCGCGAGATCGAGAACCGCTTCGATTTCAAGGGAACGTCCGCCGCCGTGGAACTGAGCGACACGACCATCCAGATGAAGGGCGACGCGGAGTTCCAGCTCGAACAGGTCCTCGATATTGTACGCATGAAACTCGCCAAGCGCGGCATCGACGTCGCCTGCATGGACCCGCAGGAGGTCACCAAGTCCGGCATGGCGGTGAAACAGGACATCCTGATCCGACAGGGCATCGAGGCGGATCTGGCGAAGCGTATCCAGCGTCTGATCAAGGACGCCAAGATCAAGGTTCAGGCCAGCCTGCAGGAAGACCAGATCCGTGTGACCGGCAAGAAGCGCGACGACCTGCAACAGGTGATCGCCCTGTTGCGTGCCCAGACCTTCGACCGTCCCCTGCAGTACCAGAACTTCCGGGACTGATTGCCGTCGGGTCGTTACTTCGGCAGCACGGGTTCCTCGCTTTCGCCCATGTCGCTGTCGACGTCCAGGCCGGGCTCCCAGCCGAGTTCGCGCGCCCGTTCGATCGCCTCGGCGTGGATGCGGCTGTGCCGCTCGGCAAATTCCGTCGGCAGGTTGCGAACGAGCAGCCCGTATTTGTCCCATTCGGCGGCCACCCGGTCGTGCAGCATCTGGATCTGCGCCAGTTGCCAACCCTCGCAGGTCTCGGTCTCCGGGAGCAGCCCGAAGACCCAGGCGTCCTTGATGATTCCGCCCATCGCGGTCATGCCGCCATGGAGGTCGTTGTGGATGCCGACGTAACGGCGATCGCGGGTGAAACTTTCTCTTCGGCTCATGGGCGGGATTCTACGCGTTCCTTCCTGCATTCGGCTACGCGCCGGATCTTTCCTTCACGAATCGGGTCAAGCCCACATGGATCGAGACACACCGCTACGGCTGCGCCTTCGGGTCACGTTGAAGCTGATGGGCCTGTTCGCGCTGGTTTTCTTTGTGGGCCTGCTGATCAGCGGCCTGTTCTCCAGGCCCGGAGGCGACATCCAACTGCCGTTGGAGGTCGATCTGCGTAGCATCGACGCCGGCGAGGCGCAGCGTCTCTCGTGGAACGGACGGCGTGTTCTCGTATTGCACCGCGACCGGGCGATGTTCGAGGCCCTTGCGCAGGACGAGGCCCTGTACGACCCCGCCTCACGTTTCGATCGCAGGCCGCGCAGCATATCGGCATCCCATCGGGGCTGGGTTCCCGAATGGCTGGTGGTCTACGCGGAAAGCACCGACCTCGGCTGTGACCTCGAGATCGTGCTGCCGGGCGCGGAAGGGGACTGGGAAGGCGGATTCCGCGACCGCTGCCGCCAGGGTCGCTATGACTTCGCGGGACGCGTCTACAAAGGCCAGCCGGCGATGCGCAACCTGGAGATACCGCCACACCGGATCGATGGGATGCGGCTGATCCTCGGCGCGGCTCACAAAGGCAGATAGATATCGAACCGGGTGCTGCGCCCGCGAAGCTCGTGGGCGGGGGTCTGGTCCCCGAGGTGCGGCGCATGCAGCGGCCTCTTGACCACGACGCGCCGCCGAACGTGGCGCCTCAGGGCCGCGAGCGTGGCCGGTGCATCGGGGTCGGGGTTCGCGCCCAACAGGCGATGCAGGACCTGCATCTCCTTCTTCACTGCCGCGTCCTTGCTGCGCGGCGGGAACATCGGGTCGAAGACCGCTGCGTCAAACAGCATGTCGTTCTCCTCCAACCATTTCCCGGCATCCGCCTCGCGGAAGTCCAGGCGCGCCAGGGCGGGCTCCAGTGCCGGATGTCCGGCGGCCCGCTGCAGGGCGTCGGAGAGCAGCGCTGCCAGTATCGGGTGACGTTCCAGCGCGATGACCCGGTAGCCCCGTGCCGCGAGCACCAGGGCGTCGCGTCCCAGCCCCGTGGAGGCATCGATGACCGTGCTGCCCTTGGGCAGTCGGCCCAGCGCCCGGATCAGATCCTCGCGGGCCTGTCCGGCATGCGCGAGGCGGTAGCCCTGCGGACCGCGGACGAAATCGAGGTGCAGGGACAGCGGCTGGTCCGTTCCCCGGACGGTGAGGGTCAGGCCCTCCGGCCCGCAGGCCAGTAGCAGGCCGCCTGGGTCCTGTTCTTCCACCGCAACCAGTCCGCTGGCGATCAACGCTTCGCCGATCCTTCGCGCGCGTTCGGGGCAGTCGGAGGCAGGGCGGAAGGTCAGCGGCATGGACACGTCGCTTCCTTCGGCGTCTGCCCCATCGCGGCAAGGGTGGTCCTGATGATCATGAAAGCTCCGCAAGCCGTCCTGCCGTGCACGGTGCACTCTCCGCATGAGCCGTCCCTCGTAGGAGGCGAGCCCTCTCGCCGATCTGGTGCCGGAACACGCATCGGCCAGGGGCTGGCCTCCTACATGTGCGCCCATTGAAACGACACCAATCTGACCACGGGCGGCGCTTTGGCGATGATCAGAAGGGTGATTGGCGAGGGTTCGAATCGGGGGAAGCGGTTCCGGTCAAAGGCACGCGGTATCCGCCGGGGGCCGGCCGACACCGGCGGAGCCGCCCGCGTGGTGCGTGCGGAATCCTCAGTAATGCGGCGGAGGTGGTTCATCGGCCGGGTCGCTGGCCGGCTGGGCGGCCAGCACCTGCACGCGTTCCGAGAGTTCCAGAAGCTGGCGGGTGAGGCGCGTGTTGGCCTGCTGCAGATGCAGCAATTCCTCCCCCTGGCCCTCCAGTGCGTACTCCTGGTGCGCGATGCGGATCTCCAGTTCCTCGATGCGGCGTTCGAGTTCGATCACGGATTGCCCTTCAGGCGGGTTCATGATGCCACCACGTTGCGCGGAGCCCCGGCCATGAAGGCCTCGATGTTGGCACGTACCTCTTCGAGCACGTTCTGGCGCGCGCTTCGGGCCGCCCAGGCCGTGTGGGGTGTCAACACCAGGTTGGGGATGTCCGTTGCCAGCAGCGGGTGGTCGGCGGGTGGGGGTTCGGGATCCACCACGTCGATGCCGGCGCCACCGAGACGACCTGAGCGCAGGGCTGCTGCCAGCGCCTGGGGCTCGACCAGGCCGCCCCGGGCGGTGTTGATCAGCAGGCTGCCGGCGGGCATTTTCGCAAGGCGTCGCGCGTCGATCAGGTCCTGTGTCCGTTCGGTGAGCGGGCAGTGCAGGCTGAGCGCGTCGAGTTTGGGCAGGAGGTCGTCCAGGGCCGGGCGGTCATCGGCGCCCGACGCATCGGGACGCAGGCTGCCCGCAACCGTGACCCGCATACCGAAGGCCTCCGCCATCCTGCCGGTGGCCTGTCCCAGCACGCCGTGGCCGACGATGCCCAGGTGCATGCCGGCCAGTGTGCGGATCGGGTGGTCCAGCAGGCAGAACTGGTCCGATGCGCTCCAGCGCCCCGCGCGGATGTCGGCCCGGTAGGCATCCATGCGTGTCACCAGCGTCAACAGGAGCGCGAAGACGTGCTGCACCACGGAGTCGGTCGCGTAGTTGCGGGCGTTGCAGACGGGCACGCCGCGCTCCGACGTCGCCGCGAGATCAATGTTGTTGGTCCCGGTCGCCGCTGTGCAGACCAGCTTCAGGCGCGGAGCCGCTGCGATGGCTTCGGCGCCGAGCAGGACCTTGTTGGTAACGATGACCTCCGCATCCCGGACCCGATCCGGAATTTCCTGCGGCGCGGTGCGCTGGAAGAAGTCCCAGTGGGGCAGGGCTTCGCGCAGTGGCTGCAGATCGAGGTCCCCGCGGTCCACCGTGTTCAGATCGAGAAAGACGCCCCTCATATCATCGCCCCATATGGAAAGGACCCACGGTATTCCCGGACCCAAAACGAAAACAAGCCCCGACGGGCGGGGCCTGTTCCGGACTTCCTGTGGCTGTCAGCTGTCGCCGGTGAGGGCATAGAACAGATTCAGCAGATGCAGGAACATCACGTAGAGATTGGCGTACAGGGACACCGTCATCACGATGTAGTTGGCTTCGCGATCGTGGAGCATGCGGCTGGTGTCGTACAGGATGGCCGCGGACAGCAGCAGGACGACCGCAGCCGAGATGGTCAGCGACAGGGCGGGGATGCCCAGGAAGAGGTTGGCCACGATGGCGACCAGGGCCAGCACCAGGCCGACGATCAGGAAGCCGCCCAGGAAGCTGAAGTCCTTCTTGGTGGTCAGCGCATAGCCGGACAGCGCAACGAAGGCCACCGCCGTGGTGCCGAAGGCATTGCCGACGATCTGCGGACCATTGGGCAGACCGAGGTACATGCTCAGGATGGGTCCGAGGAAGAACCCGAGTACGCCGGTGAAGACGAAGGTCAGCACCAGCCCGAGGGCGGAGTTGCGCGCGGCGTGGATCGCGAACGGGCCGCCGATCAGTACGCCGATCATCAGGATCCAGTGCACGGGCGGGGCGTTGATGGCCATCGCCGTGAATGCCATCACGGCGCTGAAGGCCAGCGTCAGGGACAGGAGCAGGTACGTGTTGCGGATGACCTGATTGGTGCGGATGGTTTCCGCGACGGTGGTGTGGCCCGTACGGGCGCGGGCAAGGCGTTCTTCTGCCACGGGTGGCTCCTCCTGTTGAAACGTTGAATGCTGCGCAGTGTACCCGCAGGCGGCGTCATGTGCAGCCTGCCTGCCTTTGATTGCGGTTTGTGCGGCGTGTTCCCGAAATGCCGCCAGCCGGATGCCGGGACCCCGGTTCATTCGACCGCCAAAGGGCTCACTCCTCCGGTTTCTCCTTCTCCTTCTCCTT
>NZ_REBW01000092.1 GCF_007692535.1 Thioalkalivibrio sp.
GGCTCGGCCATTCCCCTGACGCTGCGGGTGAAACCCGGGCTGCTGGTCCGGGGCAACCGAGAGTCTCGCGGAGCGAAGACCGCTGTGATCGGGGGCAGAGTGGAAATGAGGCGCCGAAGAACGTAGTCTCCACCGGCTGGATCTGGGTTGAAGCTTGGCCTCGGGGACCGAGGCACCGCGGGTGCACGGTGCACCTGGGTGAGCAGACGCCGCGTGGTCATGCGCACGAGGGACCCCGGCCGGGTTCCCGTCCATGTATTTTCGACAAGAACCATTGGAGGAGCGATGCGACCAGCGCATTTGCTGCAAGTGCTCGACCGCGAGTTCGCCAGTACGCGGGAGGGACATCACACCCCCGTGATGCTGTGGGGGCCGCCCGGCGTGGGCAAGTCCCAGATGATTGCCGAGGTCGCCGGGCGCAATGGTGTCCCGCTGATCGACATCCGTCTCTCGCAGATGGAGCCGTCGGATCTGCGCGGCATCCCGTTCAAGCACGGCGATCTGGTGGAGTGGGCGATCCCGGCGATGCTGCCGAACGCCGAGCGGCAGGGCCCCGCCGGGGTGCTGTTCCTGGACGAGATCACTTCGGCCCCGCCGAGCGTCTCCGCGGCTGCCTATCAGCTGATTCTCGATCGGCGGCTGGGAGCCTATGAGGTCCCTCCCGGCTGGGCCATCTTTGCGGCAGGCAACCGCCAGGGTGATCGCGGCGTCACCTACACCATGCCCGCGCCCCTTGCGAACCGGTTCTCCCACTTCGAGGTCGATCTCAACGTGGACGACTGGGCCGCCTGGGCCTATCGGGCCGGTATCGACGACCGCATCATCGCCTTCATCCGCTTCCGCCCTGATCTGCTCTTCGATTTCGATCCGGCGCACAATCCCGTGGCGTTTCCGTCGCCGCGTTCCTGGGAGTTCGCGCACCGCGCGCTGCAGAAGTTCCTGGGTCACCCGGAACTCCTTAGCGGCACGTTGCAGGCCTGCGTTGGCCAGGCCGCCGGTATTGAGCTGAACGCCTTCATCGAGCATCTGGACCAATTGCCGGATCTCGATGCGATCCTGCGCGGCGAGCGCGTTCCCGCGCCCAGCGAGATCGACCTGCAGTACGCCGTGGCCGCCGCATTGGTCGGCCGGGCCATCCGGGCGAAGGGGCAGGACGGGGCAGGGGAGGTGCACGGGCACATCCTGGACTACGCCGGCATCTTTCCGCAGCGCGAGATGGGCATCATGATGGTGACTGACATGCACCGTGCGCTGGGCGATGAACTGTTCTCGGTGCCCCAGTTTGCCGACTGGTCCGAGCAGGTGGCCGACCTGATGCTGTACGACGCCTGAGCCGGCTGGATCAGCAGACGTGCTCAAGCTCGATGTCGAGACCAAGCTGGCGGCGGCCCGTACGCGGCTGATCATCGACAAGCCCTTCCTCGGTGCGCTGGTGCTGCGTCTGCCGCTGGTTGCCGCCCGGCCGGACTGGTGCAGGACCACCTCCACCGACGCGCGCAAGCTCTACTACAACACCGAGTACATCCAACACCTGTCGCTTGCCGAAACCCAGTTCGTGCTCGCGCAGGAAGCGCTCCACTGTGCATTGTCCCATTTCGCGCGGCGTGGGCACCGGGTCAAGCATCTTTGGGACCTCGCGTGTGACTTCGCGATCAACCCGATCCTGATTCACGACGGGCTGACCGCCCCACCCGGCGCCCTCTACAGTCACGAATACGAGGGCATGACCGCCGAGGAGATCTATCCCTTCCTGGTCGACAACGATAATGATTCGACCCATGAAGAAAACTTGTTCGACAAGCCACAGGAACAGGAAGGGGGGGAGGGCGACCAGCCGCCTCCGCCCGATCAGGAACAGGACGAGAACGAGGGCACGGGCACGTCGCCGCAGACGGAGACCGACGCCGACGAGAACCCCCAGGACGGCGTCGATGAGAGCCGGGAGGGCGCCCATGAGCCCCCGCCGCTGAGCGCCCAGGAACGCGAGACTCTGGAGATACAGTGGAAGCAGCGCCTGGCCGGTGCCGCCCAGCAGGCGATGCAGGCCGGAAAACTCAGCGGCGACATGGCACGGCTGGTGGATTTTCTGCTGGAGCCGAAGCTCCCCTGGCGGATGCTGCTGGCCCACTACATGACCGCACAGGCCCGCGACGACTACAGTTACACACGACCTTCCTCGCGACGCGGCGAACCTGCGATCCTTCCCAGCCTGCGCAGTCATCAGTTGGACGTGGTGGTGGTGTTGGACACCAGCGGCTCGATTTCGGCCCAGGAAATGGGCTTCTTCGTCTCGGAAATCGATGCGATCAAGGGCCAGATCCGCGCGCGCGTCGTTCTGCACGCCTGCGACGACTGTCTGAGCCCCGATGGTCCCTGGACCTTCGAGGCCTGGGAGCCGCTGGTGATGCCGGCCGCGTTTCATGGCGGCGGCGGTACGAATTTCACGCCGGTCTTCGACTGGGTGACGACGCTCGATCGGGAGCCGGATCTGCTGGTCTATTTCACCGATGCCGAGGGGCGTTTTCCCAAGGTCGTTCCGCACTATCCCGTGATCTGGCTGGTCAAGGGCAAGGCGCCGGTCCCCTGGGGGCAGCGTGTACAGCTGAACTGACCGATGCTGACGCCCGAGGACAGTCTGCGTCTGAACGTGCTCCTGAAACAGGACCTGCATGCCCTGCGCATTGACGAAGGCAAGATGCTGGTGCATGCGTTGACGGCGCGCGGCGAGGCCAGGGTCGTTCTGAACCCGAACTGCTCCGACGAGGCCTATCTGCGCAAGGTGCGCGAAGTGATCTCCAGCCAGGTGCTGGGCGTACCCCACGGCTACCCCGCTTATCTCAAGCGTTGGACCCGGATGGGCCACGCGCGCACCGAGAGTCTGGCCGGGCTGCTAAAGCTGGGCGAGCCCGAGGCACTGGCGGCGGTGGTGCATGCCAGCGGCCTCACCGATGAACTCGCAAGCCGCGCATGGTGGATCCTGCAGTCATCCGATCACGCCCGGGCAATGCTGCGCCGCGAGGCCGTGATCCACGGACGCATGGGCCGAGTGCTCGCTGAATTCCTGGTCGAGTTCCTGGCCTACGAGGCCGATCATTCGCGCATGGTGGAATCGGTGTACCTGGTGCTGCAGCCGGGACTGATCGACGACGCCGTCCGCCAGGATCTCTGGGCCAAGGGACAGCGACGGACTGCCTACCGGATCGGTTTTCTGAAGGCGGAGCCGGACCAACTTCCAGACCCGAAGCCCCCGCACCCCCGACTGGCCCCGTTGCAACCCCTGCTCAGCCAGGCAGCGGCCGACCGGAATCTCTTTGCCCGTGAACTGCGTCGGGTCCTCGATGCGCCCGGACAGGCCTTTCTCGACACGGTGCGGCAGTCGTTCGTGAAATGTGCGGAGCAGGGGGTCGTGGTACACCTGTTCGAGGCTCTGGAGACTTATTTCGAGCCAGTGCGGCCGCACGCCTCCGGGCACCGCCGCATGGAACTGATTCTTGCGGATGCGGCTCGGCTGCATCAGTGTATTCGGGATCCGGAGCAGCAGCGGCAGTTCCGGGAATTGCTGGAGGCCCTGCCGCCCGAGGACCGGCCCCTGCTGGAAAGCCTGCTGGTGTTCGGCTGCGTCGGGGAACCGCTGTTGGCGCCCATCTTCGGCAATACCGATGCGGTCGGGTCGGCACTGCGCAGCGCACTCGAACCCGTGACCGGGGGACTGTTTCCGCACCTGGACCGCCTGCAGCCCTGACCGCCGGTTTGCTGCCTTCGGCATCCCGCCAATGGAGCCTGGAAGAATCGCCATGAAGAAGTTTATCGACCTCGTCAGCGACTGCTGCGCCACCGTTCCGGAACTGATGCCCTGGGATCTCGAGGAGAAGAGGGCGGCGAACCCGGATCTGCTGATCGTCGACGTGCGGGAACCCTACGAATTCGAAGCCATGCATATCGAGGGATCGTTGAACGTGCCCCGCGGTATCCTGGAATCGGCGTGTGAATGGGATTACGAGGAGACCGAGCCAGAACTGGTGCAGGCACGGGAGCGCGAGGTGGTGCTGGTCTGCCGTTCGGGATATCGCAGCCTGCTGTCCGGGCTCAACATGCAGCAGATGGGCTACGGTCACGTATACAGCCTGAAAACGGGGCTGCGCGGCTGGAAGGACTACGAGCAGCCTCTGGTCGGGCGCGACGGTGCTCCCGTCGACCTCGATGAGGCCGACGAGTACTTCACGCCGAAGCTGCGTCCCGAGCAACGCAAGCCGGCTGTATGAGCGCCTCGGTACCCATCACGCTTTCCAGGCAGGGCGCGGATGTAGGAGGCCAGCCCCTGGCCGATGGGGTTCCGGTGTCATGTCGGCGAGAGGCTCGCTTCCTACGGGGGAAGGCGGATGCGGAGGGTGCGTTGTGCACGACAGGACGGCCTGCGGAGCTTTCGTGAACATCAGGAATTTCATCGAAATAACACGCAGTATAAACGTTATATTATTGAATAATAGGTCTCGCATAATGCCGAAACACGAATGGACCCGCACCCGATGAGCGAACAGAACCAGAAGCCGGTCCTTTATTACATTCATGATCCGATGTGCAGCTGGTGCTGGGCAATGGCCCCGGTTCTTAAGGAACTGCGCCACAGGCTGCCCGAAGCGGTGGAGTTCCGGCGACTGCTGGGCGGGCTGGCGCCCGATACCGACGAACCGATGCCCGAGGATCTGCGCGAGATGGTGCAGGGTTCCTGGCACAGGATTCTGCAGCACGTTCCGGGGACGGAGTTGAACTTCGATTTCTGGACGAAGTGCGAGCCCCGGCGCGCGACGTACGCCGCCTGTCGGGCCGTGATCGCGGCACGGCGGCAGGGCCCGGCCTTCGAGGCGCCGATGAATACCGCGATCCAGCGCGCCTATTACACCCAGGCGCGCAATCCCTCGGACGAGCAGACGCTGATCGAACTCGCCGATGAACTGGGCCTGGACGTGGCAGCGTTCCGCGAGGCCCTGCGTTCCGAGGACGTGAACCGGGAACTGGAGGAAGAGATCCGCCAGGCCCGCGAGATGGACGTCGAGAGTTTTCCAGGGCTGGTGTATCGAGACCGAAACGGAGTCCGGCCGATACCGGTGGACTATACCGACGCCGAACCCATGCTGCGGGCGATCGACACGGCCTTGGCCAAGAAGCCGTGAATCGCTGAAGCTGTGAATCGCTGATTGGGCTGAGTCGCTCTTGGGTCCGCACCGACCGGCGGGGGCATCTGCAGCGGTGCATCTATGATTGCGCATAATGTATATTATGTTAAATAAGACAGAGTACTAACTACCATGGCCCCTGAACTGTAGAACTGTAGGTCGGGTTAGCCCAACGGGCGTAACCCGACAGCTCTCGCACCCTCCCATGGCCGCAAAGCAGCATCGTCTCCCACACCCCGGCACGTCGGGTTACGCTACGCTAACCCGACCTACTGAACGTGGCCGTGACTTTCACGTTAAAACGACCTACGGAACTGCGCCCGGTCTTTTTTCGTTAACGAGGGTTGTGAATCACGATACCCTGCAGCGCTCGATCACCATCGGCAGGAGTTGCTTCACGCGGGCCATGCCCGTCTCGAGGTTTCGGCCGATCTCTTCCATGGTGATGATCCCATCGGAACGGCCGGCCGCCCAGTTCGCGACGACGGCGCAGCAGGCGTAACGCAGATCGAGTTCCCTTGCCAGCGCCGTCTCCGGCATCCCGGTCATCCCCACCAGGTCGCAGCCATCGCGCTCCAGCCGGTCGATCTCGGCAGCCGTTTCCAGGCGCGGGCCCTGGGTGGCGGCATAGGTGCCCTGCTCGACCGCGCCCAGCTCCAGTTCCCGCGAGGCTTGGATCAGTGCCTGGCGAAGGTCTTCGTGGTAGGGAAAGGTCATGTCGACGTGGGTCACGCCGCCCATGTCGTCGCCCTCGAAGAAGGTATGGAAGCGCGACCAGGTGTAATCGATGATCTGGTCCGGAACCGCAATGACGCCCGGAGCCATTTGTTCGGTGATGCCGCCGACGGCGGCGATCGCGAGTACCGTCTCGACCCCCGCGTCCCTCAGGGCCCAGATGTTCGCGCGGTAATTGACCTGGTGCGGCGGGATGGTGTGCTGCGCCCCGTGTCTGGGCAGGAAGATCACCTCGTGCCCATGATACTGGCCGAAGGTCAAGGGACCGGACGGCTCCCCGTACGGCGTGTGCATCACCTGGCGGTGGGTGATCTCGAGATCCTTGAGCCTGGTAAGCCCCGTCCCACCGATGATTGCCAGACGTCCATCGCTCATGTATTTCCCTTCCTGGTTGCCGAGAACGCGCGGGTCTTTGTACGTACATCCCTGCGCATGGGCTGGCGCCCTGGCGTTTCGCCGGCAAGCCCTCGCCGACCAGGACGAAAACGCTTACCGCGGATGACGGTCGGTCGACTTTCCGGGGCGCTCAGCTTCCGCGTACCGCAAAGACGCCCGGCGCATTGCGCAGGTAGTCATGGTAATCCATGCCGTACCCGAACAAGTACCGGTTCGGTGCCTCGAGGGCGGCAAAGTCGACGGTGATCGCGGGGTCCCGGTCCGGGTTGGCCTTGTCGACGAGGACGATGCTGACGACGTTCCGGGCGCCCTTCTCCCGGCAATAATCGCAGATCGCGGCGAGGGTGATGCCCCCGTCGAGAATGTCGTCGACCACCACGACGGTGCGGTCCTGCATCGGCGTGCGCGGATGCGCGAGCCAGTGCAGGTGGTCACCGCCGGTCGTGGCCCCGCGGTAGCGGGTTGCGTGGAGGTAATCCAGGTGCATCGGGAAGGACCAGCGGGTCAGGAGTCCGCCGAGCAGCACGACGCCGCCGTTCATTACCCCCAGAACCAGGGGGTTGCTGTCGGCCAGCAGCTCCGTCGTTCTGGCGGCAAGCCGGTCGATGGCTGCCTCCACGGTCTCGCGGCCATAGAGGCAATCGGCCTCGATCAGAACGTGGCGTGCCTCTTCAGGTGACATGCATCAGCATCAAGGCAAGCCCCGGCGCATTTCCGGCCAGGGCAGACCAGGCCTTAGTAGGTGAAGGTGACGGTGTCGTCGTCCATCGCCTCGGAGATCACGTAGGCACCGCCCACGGTCTCTTCGATCTCGGGGATCAGATCGTCGCCCCAGAGTTCCAGCGTCGGGGTGCAGACCTTGAATGCGACGCCTGCCTCGTGGGCATCCTTGATGAATTCGTACACGGACTTGGAGCTGCCTTCCTGCACGAACAGGTTTTCAGCAACACCCTTCTTGGCCAGTTCGCCCGCACGGCCCGTCAGGACGACCTCGACGTCATATTCCATCGCCGCGGCGACCGTTGCCTGAAAGAAGGGAGCGCCCAGTTCAGAGGGATTGTGGGGGTCGGTGTTGACCATCACGATGAGCAGTTTGTCGGCCATAAGGATTCTCCTGGGGTGAAAGATGTCGGTGGGAACGGGTCGGATCCGGGGAAACCGCATGCCTTCCCTCGGGATTCCCGCCCCGATCAAGGCATTTTAGCTCATTCTAATGCTGTAACGCAGAATTGGCCGCAATTCGTGTGCGGGAACAACCTCGGCCGACGCGGGCCCCGGCGCTCCTGGAGGCCAGCCGCTGGGTGGATGGGACTTGGCCGGCGCATGATCGCCACGGAATTCGCCTGCTGCCACGATGGGCGCCTACTGTGCCCGCTTCCGCACGCCGGGTTATTGATGAAGGTCACGTTCCGGGGGAAAGAGGTTTCGGGCTCCGTCAGGCAGGGACCTGGAATCGCTTGAGTCGCAGGGCATTGGTCACCACGCTCACACTGGAGAAGGCCATCGCCAGCGCCGCGAACATGGGCGAGAGCAGGATGCCGAAAAAGGGATAGAGAACGCCGGCCGCAACGGGCAGCAGCGTCACGTTGTACACGAAAGCCCAGAACAGGTTCTGCTTGATATTGCGCAACGTGGCCCTCGAGAGCGCAATGGCCTGGCTGATGCCGGCGAGGTTGTCGGACATCAACACCACCTCGGCCGACTCCATCGCCACGTCGGTGCCGGACCCGATCGCGATTCCCACCTCGGCCTGCGCCAGGGCCGGCGCATCGTTGATCCCGTCACCGACGAACGCCACCTTGCGGTTGCCCTGTTGCAATTGACGGACGGCCTCGACCTTCCCGTCGGGCAAGACTTCCGCGATGACCTGGTCGATACCGAGTTCGCGCCCGATGGACTCCGCGGTCCTGCGATTGTCCCCGCTGATCATCACGACCTGCAGCCCCTGGCCATGCAGCCACTCGACCAGGGGGCCCGCGCTGGCCTTCAGCGGGTCGGCCACCGCCAGCAAGGCGCCCAGCCGGCCGTCGATCGCGACATACAGCGGGGTAGCTCCGCGGTCGGCAAAATGGTCCGCATCTGCGCCGAAACTGTCGGTATCTACGCCAGATTGGGACAGAAAATGCCGAGAACCTACAAGGACGGTGCGCTCGCCCACGTTGCCACGCGCGCCCTGCCCCGGCTCCGCTGCGAAATCCCTGGCCTTGTCCACCGCGAGTTCGCGCGCCTTGGCACCGCGCACGATCGCCTGCGCGATCGGGTGCTCGGAGTGCGTTTCCACGCTGGCTGCGAGGGCCAGTACCTCTGCCTCGTCGAAGCCCGCAACGGTCTTGATGCCGGTCAATTCGGGACGTCCCTCGGTCAGGGTCCCGGTCTTGTCCAAGGCGACCACTTCGATCCCGCGCAGGGCCTGCAGGGCATCGCCGCCGCGAAACAACACCCCCATTTCGGCCCCTTTGCCGGTACCCACCATGATCGACGTGGGCGTGGCCAGACCCATCGCGCAGGGGCAGGCGATGATCAATACCGCCACCGCGTTGACCAGTGCCAGGGTCAGTGCCGGGGCCGGACCGAAGATGACCCAGACGAGAAAGGTGAGAATTGCGATACCGATCACCACGGGCACGAAGTACCGCGTCACCCGGTCGACGAGGGCCTGGATGGGCAGCTTGGAGCCCTGCGCCGCCTCCACCATGCGGATGATCTGGGCCAGTACGGTGTCGTTGCCGACACGCGTCGCGGCAAAGGTCAGACTGCCCTGCCCGTTCACCGTGCCACCGACGACCTTCGATCCCGTCTCCTTCAGAACGGGGACGGGCTCGCCCGTGATCATGGACTCGTCGACCCAGGACGAGCCCTCCAGAACCTCGCCATCCACCGGTAACCGCTCACCCGGACGCACCAGCACATGGTCGCCGGGACGAAGCTGATCTGCGTCGATCTCCAGCACTTCGCCGGCGCGCATCACGCGCGCGGTGCGCGGGCGCAGACCCATGAGCTTGCGGATGGCCTCCGAGGTCTCACCCCGTGCGCGCGCCTCCAGGAACCGGCCAACGAGGATCAGGGTAATGATGACCGCCGAGGCCTCGAAATAGACGTGCACCGTGCCCTCGGGCAACACCCAGGGCACGAAGGTCGCGACCACCGAGTACCCATACGCCGCCGAGGTCCCGAGCATGACCAGCGAATTCATGTCCGGTGCACCCTGGACCAGCGCCGGCCAGCCCTTCTGGTAGAAACGCAGGCCGGGCCCGAACTGAACGACCGACGCGAGCAGGAAGAAAAGCAGGTAGACGTTCTGCGTACCCAGGGTGTCGTGCACCGCGTGGTGCAGCGCGGGGATCAGGTGTCCGCCCATGTCGATGACGAAGATCGGCAGGGTCAGCGCCGCGGCCAGCGTCATGCTCCGTTTCAGGGAACGGTGTTCCGCCGCCCGCGCAGCACGCTCACGGTCCGATCGATCCGGCCCCGCTTCGCGGCTCTCCGCCACGTAACCCGCCGCCTCCACCGCGGCCAGCAGGTCGGGTGGGCCGGCGAGGTCCGGCAGATACTGCACGCGCGCGCTTTCCGAGGCGAGGTTGACGTTGGCCTCGACCACCGCCGGCAACTCACGCAGCGCCTCCTCGACCCGTCCGACGCAGGAGGCGCAGCTCATGCCCCGTACCGTGAAGGTGACCTCGTCGCTTGCGGGTTCGTATCCGGCCGCGGACACGGCCTCGACCACGTCCCGTGGCGCGGCATCCCCCAGCTCCACCGTCGCGCGGCCGGTGGCCAGGTTCACGTCCGCACCGCGCACGCCTTGCACCGCGCGGATTGCGTCCTCGACACGGGATACGCAGGAGGCGCAGCTCATGCCGCCCACGGCCAGCTCGAACCTATCCCGACTCGAGTCCCGTCCTGCCTCAGTCAACACCTTCGTATTCATGACACGAGTCTAGACGGGAAATGTCGAACGCCCACCGAAAGCACAGAGTGCAGCCAGGATTGGAGTGTGGGTCACGGTCCGGTGCTGTAGGTCGGGTTGGCGTAGCGTAACCCGACGTGCCGGGGTCCCGGGGACGACTTATGGAGTGCGGGAGCTTGCTCCCGCTATTCGGCGTCGGGTATGGCTCCGCACAGCGGCGGCAAGCCGCCGCACTCCATAGGCTTCCGTTTCCATCATTCGGGGTGGCGCACTCCGAAGCGACACCCGTCGGGTTACGCCCTTTGGGCTAACCCGACCTACGGTTTGCGGCTTTTCATCGTCAGGGGTGGCACAGGGCCGTGACCCCTTACATCATCGGGGTGGAGCCGTGGTGGTCGACCAGGGCGTGCAGGCGTGCGAGGGCGGCTTCCATGCGCAATTCATCTTCCGACGTTGGGCGAGCGCGCATGGCGTCGAGACGGCGAGCCGTTTCGGGGTTTGGAGCGCGGCCCTCGAGCGTCTGCAGGATCTCGTCCGCTCCGGGGAAGTCATTGCAGATCAGCACCATGTCGCAGCCCGCGTACAGCGCGGCATGGGCTCGCTCCGCCGGCGAGCCCGCCACTTCGGCCCCGGCCATCCCCAGGTCATCGCTGAAGATCGCACCGTCGAACCCCCAGCGCATCCGCAGCAGGTCATGCAGCCAGATGCCGGAAAATCCGGCAGGATTGGCATCGAGTTCCGGATAGATCACGTGCGCCGGCATGATCCCGCCAAGCCGTGGCAACAGCGGCAGGAAGGCGGCGATGTCATCGGCCTCGATCTCGGCAAGCGGGCGGGGATCGACGGGCACTTCCAGGTGCGAGTCGGCGGCCACGGACCCATGGCCCGGGAAGTGCTTTCCGACGCCGGACATTCCAGCCTCTTCGAGGCCGTCGAGCAGGCAGCCTCCCAGCAGGGCGATCACATCCGCGCGCTCGTGAAAGGCGCGGTCGCCGATCACCTCGCTGATGCCGATGTCACGGTCCAGCACGGGGGTGAAGCTGAAGTCGATGCCGACCGCCTGGAGTTCCTGACCCAGCACCCAGCCGGCGTCGCGGGCGAGTTCCTGGCCTCGCGCGGGATCATAATTGAACACGTCGCCAATCCAATGCATCGGGGGCAGTTCGCTGAACCCTTCGCGGAAACGCTGTACCCGGCCTCCCTCGTGATCCACTGCGAGGAGCAACTCGGGGCTGCGTAGCGACCGGATTTCGCGGACCAATGCTCGAAGCTGTTCGGGATCCTGGTAATTGCGGGAGAACAGGATGACACCTCCCGTCGCAGGATGCAGCAGTCGCTCACGGTCTTCCGGAGTCAGTTCAAGACCCGTGACACCCAGCATCGCCGGGCCCAGGAGGTCGGTCATGGCGTCAAACCGGGTAGTGGCTCAGATGGGCAGTCTAACGGGTTTTCGGCCACGGGGCGCCATTGGCGATGTCTTCAGCCGTTGCCGGTTAGATGCTCCACGGTGCGCAGGGCGCGTCCACGCAGGGCGTAGGCTTTGCCGAATCCAAGGACCAGTTCCCCGGAAACCGCCTGCAGCCGAAACGCCTGGAAGTCGGGAAGCCCTTCGAGCAGGTCGAGGATGCCGCCAAAGCGTGCCCGCAGCATCGCGAACGTGGCCGCACGCGCGTCGGCGTCGGTCAGTCGCTCCGGCCTGCAGCGCAGCAACAGCCGCTTGCGCGCGTAGATCTGCCGGCAACCCGATGCGTCCTCGAGCAGCAGACAGGTGACCGGCTGCCCGGTGTTCAGCGCACGATAATGCGCAGCCAGTCGACTGGACACCACGTGCAGGCCATCGTCCAGAGTACCCGCGAACGGCAGGTGACCCAGGGACAGGCTTTCGCCCTCCCCGCTCCCGATCACCAACCCAGGGACTGTGGCCACGAGATCCACCGCAGCACCATAGATGTGGTCTTGATTCATACGTAGAGTGGATGCGACGCGTCCAAGGCTCAGGAGCCGGTGCGCAGGATCGCCGCTTCCGGTCGGAAGGCGCGCTCCTTCAACTCCTGAATCCGGTCACGCAACTCCGCGGCCGCCTCGAATTCCAGGTCACGCGCCTTCGCGTACATCTCCTTCTCCATCCGCTCGATCTGGCGCGCGGCCGCCTCCGGAGAATCGATGTAGGCGGGCACGTCGCCGTCGGCCACCTTGCGGCCCCGTCGCCTGTCGCCGGGCCGGCCCCCCGGGCGCGCCTCGAGGATGTCAGCCACCGCCTTCTGGATGCCGAGAGGCGTGATTCCGTGTGCGAGGTTGTGGGCCGTCTGCTTTTCGCGGCGGCGCTCCGTTTCTCCCATCGCCCGTTCCATCGAGCCGGTGATCCGGTCGGCATAGAGGATGGCCATGCCGTTGACGTTGCGGGCGGCACGCCCGATGGTCTGGATCAAGGAGCGTTCCGAGCGCAGGAACCCCTCCTTGTCGGCATCGAAGATGGCCACCAGAGACACTTCGGGCATGTCCAGTCCCTCGCGCAGCAGGTTGATGCCCACCAGGACGTCGAATTCGCCCAGGCGCAGGTCACGGATGATCTCCATGCGTTCGACCGTGTCGATGTCCGAGTGCAGATACCGTACGCGAACGCCGTGCTCGGACAGGTATTCGGTCAGGTCCTCGGACATGCGCTTGGTCAGGGTGGTGATCAGCACGCGCTCGTTCCTCCCGACGCGGAGCGCGATCTCCGAAAGGCAGTCATCGACCTGCGTGCTGGCCGGGCGAACTTCCAGCAGGGGATCGAGCAGGCCAGTGGGCCGGACCACCTGCTCCACCACCGCCCCTGCATGCTCCAGCTCGTACGGACCCGGCGTGGCCGACACATAAATGGTCTGTGGACGCAGATGCTCGAACTCCTCGAACCGCAAGGGCCGGTTGTCCAGCGCCGAGGGCAGGCGGAAGCCGTATTCGACCAATGTCTCCTTGCGCGACCGGTCGCCCCGGAACATCCCGCCGACCTGCGGGACCGAGACGTGCGATTCGTCGATCACCAGTAACGCATCCTTCGGCAGGTAGTCGAAGAAGGTCGGTGGCGGCTCCCCGGGGGCACGACCAGAGAGGTAGCGTGAGTAGTTCTCGATGCCGGAGCAGTAGCCGATCTCCAGGATCATCTCCATGTCGAAGACCGTACGCTGTTCCAGCCTCTGGGCCTCCACCAGCCGGTTCTCCGTGCGCAGGAAGTCCAGGCGTTCCTTCAGTTCCTCGCGGATCCAGTCGACCGCCTCGACCAGGGTTTCCCTCGGCGTCACGTAGTGCGTCTTCGGGTAGATGGTCAGACGTGGCACCGTACGCAGCACCTCGCCCGTCAAGGGATCGAAGTAGGACAGGCGCTCGACCTCGTCGTCGAAAAGCTCGATCCTTACCGCCTCGCTTTCCGATTCGGCGGGGTGGATGTCGATCACCTCGCCACGCACGCGGTAGGTGGCGCGGCGCAGTTCCAGATCGTTCCGGGTGTACTGCAGCTCCGCAAGGCGGCGCAGGATTTCGCGTTGATCGACCCGTTCCCCGCGCTGGATGTGCAGCACCATGGAAAGATACTTGCGCGGGTCGCCCAGGCCATAGATCGCGGATACGCTGGCGACGATGATCGCGTCCCGCCGCTCGAGCAGCGCACGAGTGGCGGACAGCCGCATCTGCTCGATATGGTCGTTGATCGAGGCGTCCTTCTCGATGTACGTATCCGAGGAAGGCACATAGGCCTCAGGCTGGTAGTAATCGTAGTAGGAGACGAAGTATTCCACCGCGTTGTGCGGAAAGAAGTCCCTCATTTCGCCGTAGAGCTGTGCGGCCAGGGTCTTGTTCGGAGCCAGGATGATCGTCGGCCGCTGCAGTTCCTCGATCACCTTGGCGATGGTGAAGGTCTTGCCCGAACCGGTGACGCCGAGCAGAACCTGGTGTGCCAGTCCGGCCTCCAGTCCCTCGACCAGCGCACGAATCGCCTCCGGCTGGTCGCCGGCAGGCTTGTAACTGGAAACGACTTCCAGCTTTTTGCCGGCTTCGGCCTTATCTTGTTCGTGGGATTTCAGTATCATTTGAACCTCGAAGCGGCGACCGCCGCACTCCATTTCCCCGTGCTCGCCCGAGGCCCGTCTTGGACATCCAGCTCTCCGAACGCGTTCAGCGCATCAAGCCCTCCCCCACCCTGGCCGTCAGCGCACTGGCCAACCAGCTCAAGGCCGAGGGCCGGGACATTGTCGGCCTCGGTGCCGGGGAGCCCGACTTCGATACCCCAGAGCATATCAAGCAGGGCGCCATCGATGCCCTTGCCCGCGGTGATACCAAGTACACCGCGGTCGATGGGACCGCAGCCCTCAAGAAGGCGGTCATCCAGAAGTTCGAGCAGGACAACGGCCTGAGCTACAAGCCGAACGAGATCCTGGTCTCCTCCGGAGGCAAGCAGAGCATCTTCAACCTCTGCCTCGCGCTGCTGAACGCGGGAGACGAGGTCCTGATCCCGGCGCCCTACTGGGTTTCCTACCCGGACATCGCCCTGCTCGCGGACGCGACCCCGGTGGTCATTTCCGCAACCCAGGAGAGCGGCTTCAAGATCAACGCCGACCAATTGCGGGCCGCGATCACTCCGCAGTCCCGCCTGATCTTCCTGAACAGCCCGTCCAACCCGACCGGTGCGGCCTACAGCGCCGAGGAGCTGGGCGCACTGGCCGACGTGCTGCGCGAGCACCCGCAGATCATCATCGCCACCGACGACATGTACGAGCATATCCTGTTCGCCGGCGCGAAGTTCGTGAACATCCTGAACGTGGCGCCCGACCTCGCGCCGCGCACCGTGGTGCTGAACGGCGTCTCCAAGGCCTACGCGATGACCGGCTGGCGCATCGGTTATGCCGGTGGCCCGGCAAGGCTGATCGGCGCGATGAAGAACGTGCAGTCCCAGAGCACCTCGAACCCGACGTCGATCGCGCAGGCCGCCGCGGTGGTCGCGCTCACCGGCGATCAGCAGTGCGTGCGGGAAATGTGTGCGGCCTTCGAGAAGCGGGCCCGTCATGTGGTCGATGGACTGAACGCCATCCCGGGTGTGGATTGCCTGATGCCCGATGGGACCTTCTACTGCTTTCCGCGGGTGACCGGCGCGATGGAGGCACGCGGCATTCCCAATGACCTCGAGTACTCGCGTCTCCTGCTGGACGAAGTCGGTGTTGCCCTGGTCCCTGGCAGCGCCTTCGGTGCCGAGGGTCACGCACGCATCTCCTTTGCCACCAGCATGGACGTGCTGGACCAGGCCATCGAGCGCATCGGCCGCTTTGCCCGCGGCGCTTGACTCCCGGAGCCGGCCTCTTTACGATTCGCGGCTTCCTATTCCCCGGTAGCTCAGTCGGTAGAGCGGGTGACTGTTAATCACTAGGTCGGCGGTTCGAGTCCGTCCCGGGGAGCCATAAAAACAAAGACTTAGGCCACTCTCACCGGGTGGCCTTTTTCGTTTTCATGCTCTGTGTATGGCCTGTGTATGGCCCCTGGTGAAATGGAACCCCGCTCAGGGCGGGCCTTGGGGCGTGATTCACCGCCCAAGCCAGCTGCAGCGCCCAACGAAAACTCCGGCACGGTGGCCGGGGCTCGTCGGTCGGTCCAGTCGATCAGCTAGCCGCTGCCGCAGACCCGGTGCCAGGCCCGCATGGCTGCACGGTTTCAGTGGGTGCCTATCGACGCTTAAGCTGATACCAGCCCCATGAGGGTTGGCGGAGGTCAGCCGCCGGTTTCTTCCTTGCTCTCCCGCACGCCAGCCACGTACGCGGCCAGCAGTGCCCGCCGGATCT
>NZ_REBW01000063.1 GCF_007692535.1 Thioalkalivibrio sp.
TACGAAACCATGACGCGAGTGACCGTTGCGCTCGCCAGGGCGATCGAGACCATGACCCGGCGGTGAGACCCGGGAGCTTCTCCGTGCCCCCCGCCGGGGTCGAACCACCAGCGGCTCAGGCAGCAATCCGCAGGTCGAGCGCACGGTTGTAGGCGCTATCGGGCTTCAGGTGCACGCGCTCCGCCACCAGGGCCCTCGCGAGTTCCCGTTGTCCGCTGCGCCGTGCCGCTTCGACCAGCGTGAGGTCGATCACGTCGCGCTGGGCGTGGCTGCCCCCCATGCGCTGGGCGATCGGGCGCACCGAACGCAACAGCGCCACGGCCTGTGCATGGTCACCGCGACCGAAGGCGGCCAGCGCCTGCAACAACGGTGCGCCGACCCTTTCGGCAATCGCGGCATGGTCACCGATCTCCTGTGGAGTCTGTTCCGTCTGCGCCGTGATCCACTGCGCAGCACGATCCCCGTCGCCACTGCCGACCCAGGCCATCGTCGCGTGGAAGTCGTTGAAGGCATACAGCCCGGGACGTGCCGCTACACACCAGTCCCGGGCCACGGTCTCCCATCGGGACCGGACGTCGATCCCCAGCAGTTGCAGCCGCCACAGCAGGGCCGAGGCATCGACCAGGTCGACCGTGACGGTGGAACGCGAGCCATGGATCGGTCCGTCGAACAGGGCCAGCACCGCGTCGATCTCGCCCAGGTCGAGATGGAACAACGCCCAGTGCCACCAGTTGTGCACGGCGAGGAAGTTGTCCTGGGCCCAGTGCGGTTGCCGCTCGCGCATCCATTCGATGCCCTCCCGGCTACGGCCCTGCATCTCGAAGACGTGGGCAACGGCATGGTGGGCCCAGGCATCGTCGGGCTCCAGTTCCAGCGCGCGCCGGCCGAAGTGATCGGCACACGGGTAATCGCCGGTCTCCTCGCATCCGAAGGCGAACATCCCGAAGACTGCGTGGCAGCCGGGATCCGACGGACTCCATCGCCCGACGACGCGGGCAACACGGTCCCGGAGCATGCGGGAGTCGCCGCGCAGGTAGTCGCCGAAGTGTCCCGCCTGCAACGCCAGCCCATCGCGGGGATACTCGATCGAGACGTCCTCGAGGATACGGCACGCCTCGTGCCATCGGCCGGCAGCGAATGCGGCGACCGCGTCGGCATGCCCGCGCTCGCGGCGGTTCAGTGGCAGGCCGGCGATGCGCTCCAGGTCCGCGCGGGCCACCGCAGCCGCTTCCGGCTCGGTACTCAGCAGGTGCAGCCAGGCATGCATCAGGTGTCCCATCGCGAACCCGGGGACCTCTTCGACGGCGGATTCGATGGTCTGCACAGGGTCTCCCTGGTAGCAGTTGAACTGGCGAAGAGCGTCGGCGTAGGTCTCGAGCGCCGCTTCAGTGGCTTCGCTGAACGGGTTGCCAAGCAGATCGGTATGCTTCATTTTTGGCTCCAGGCCGGCCAGCGCCGGCGTCGTGATGTTCGCGACGCATCCCTGGGTGGGGGATGCCGCCGGCCCTCCATGCACGGGTTCCGCGCAGCGAGGGGGCTTGAAACCAGCATAGGGCGAGTTGCCCGGAACGCCCGTAGTCAATTCGGACAGGAGCAGGTCGTTTCCGCCATGAACGCTCCCATTGCCAGGACTGCACCCGCATCCGCCGCGATTCTGGCCTTTCCGGAGGCCACGGCGTCGGTGATCTACGGCCTGAGTGACCTGTTCCACTCGGCGGGGCGGGACTGGGGGCTGATCGTCACCGGCACGCCCGGCGCCCCGCTGATCAGGCCGCGGATCGTTGCCGCCGAAGCGGGCCCGTTCCGGATTGCCAACGACGTTACCGTCGTGCCCGACGCGCTGCTCTCTGAGGTCCCCGATCCCGATCTGATCTGCGTTCCCGAGATCCTGGTCGCGCCATCGGAGCCGCTCACTGGCCGCTTCGAGCGCGAGATCGAATGGCTCCGGTCCTGCTACGCCCGCGGTTCCACCGTCGCCGCCGCCTGCTCGGGATCGTTGCTGCTGGCCGAGGCCGGTCTGCTGGACGGCGAGGCCGCGACCAGCCACTGGGCGTACTGCGATGCCCTGGCCAAGCGCTATCCCGGAATCAGCGTGCAGCGCCAGCGCTCCCTGGTCGCGGCCGGCGAGGGTCAGCGTCTGATCATGGCGGGAGGGGGGTCGTCCTGGCTGGATCTTGGCCTGTTTCTGATCGCCCGGATTGCCGGCGTCGACGCGGCGATGCAGGTGGCCCGGATCTACCTGATCGACTGGCATCATGCCGGTCAGCAGCCGTTCGCCAGGCTTTCGGCGAGCCGCCAGACCGACGACGCGGTGGTCACGGAATGCCAGGTCTGGGCGGCAACGCATTACAACGAGCCGGCGCCAGTCGCCGCGATGGTCCAGCTCAGCGGCCTGTCCGAACGCTCACTGACACGGCGCTTCCAGAGAGCCACCGGCCTGACACCGATCCAGTACGTGCACACGATCCGCATCGAGGAGGCCAAGCAGATGCTGGAGGCGACCCAGGATCCGATCGAAGCCATCGCACACGACCTCGGCTACGAGGACGCGAGCTTCTTCATGCGCCTGTTCAAGCGCGACGTGAAACTCACCCCCTCCCAATACCGACGCAAGTTCGGCAGGCTCCGGGAGGTCCTGCGCGGGGCCGAGCGGGCCCACTAGACTCTTCAGGGAGCGGCCTGAATCTCCCGCGGCCGCGGGAGCCTCCGCGAACGGGAGGGAACATGAGCAAGCGGCACGGACGTTTCTTTATTGGCACATCGGGGTGGTCGTACGATCACTGGGAAGGCCCTTTTTACCCGGATGGGTTGTCCGCCGACGAAAGGCTGGAGTACTACGCCGCGCGGTTCAACAGCGTCGAGATCAACCGGTCCTTCTACAGCCTCCCCGACGAGCAAACCCTGCGCAGTTGGCGGACACAGGTTCCCGCCGGTTTCCGCTTTGCCGCCAAGGCGAGCCGTTACATCACCCACATGAAAAAGCTGAAGGACCCGCAGGAAGGCGTTGTCAGGCTGCTGTCCAGGATGCGCGTCCTGGGCAGCGCGCTGGGGCCGGTGCTGTTCCAGCTACCCCCTCGATGGAGATTCAACGCCGATCGGCTGGAGAGTTTCCTGGAGTGTCTTGCGGACGATTTGCGCTACAGCTTCGAATTTCGCGACCACAGTTGGCTCAACAAGGCGAGCTACTCGCTGCTGGCCCGGCACCGTGCCGCGTTCTGCATCTACGATCTCGACGGTTTCGTCTCGCCCCGGGAGGTGACGACGGACTTCGTTTATGTGCGCCTGCACGGCCCGGACGGCCCCTACCAGGGCTGTTACGATCGCCAGGCACTCTCCGGCTGGGCCGGGGCGCTTTCCACCTGGTCCCGCCAGGGGTTGGACGTCTACTGTTATTTCGACAACGACCAACATGGCTACGCCGCCCACAACGCCGCCACCCTGCGCGACATGCTGGACTCTTGAGGGCACCTTCACCGGGGTCGGACCAAGCCAGGCTATTGAAAAAACT
>NZ_REBW01000201.1 GCF_007692535.1 Thioalkalivibrio sp.
AGGCGCTTGTGCTTTCATCATTCGGGGTGGCGCGCTCCGAGTCCATGACAGTTAGCCGGGTGGTCGGGGTTAACTGGACAACCCCGGCATCGGGGAAGGCCGGGCAGTAACTCGCCTTCCCCAAACGCACCACGTTGATGCAGCCACGCATCGCTCGGCACCGTCGCGGTGCGCCTGGGCACATTCCCAGCCCACATCACATGCATATTTCAAGGCAACTTTGCATGTAAACGTGACTTATATTGCCGTCCGCGTTGGCATCCGTCTTGCAGTACCCCACCAAGTCATCCGCACGATGCGGAACGTGGCGGATCAGGGGTAGCGAGGCATGTACATCTGGAGGCGTCAATCGAAGCCACGCGCCGTGCGGATCGCTTTCCAGCGGCCCGTCAGCGTGACCCAGCGCGTCGTGCTCGGGACGGCTGCCTGGTTGATCTTCCTCGGTGCCTGGCAGTACGCAGCCACCGCCGACCTTGCACCGCAGCGCCTCTTTCCGCCGCCGACCCAAGTACTCTCCGCGCTGGAGAACCTGTTTCGCGAACAGGCTTTTCACGCCGACGTCCTGGCGAGCCTGCGCAGGGTCGCGATCAGCTTTGCCCTCGCGTTCGCCTTCGCGCTGCCACTGGGGCTGTTCATGGGAGCGTTTCCCGTGGTGGCCGCCTTCTTCAACCCACTGGTATCGCCTTTCCGGTATCTACCCGCGCCCGCATTCATCCCTCTGCTGCTCATGTGGCTCGGTGCGGGCGACACGCAGAAGATCGCCCTGCTCTTCCTCGGCGTGGTGTGGTTCCTCGTGACCCTCATTGCGGACCACGTCCGGTCCGTGCGGATGGAACTCATCGAGACCGCCTTGACCCTGGGTGCCTCCACCCGCCAGGTGCTGGGTGGGGTGGTGTTCCGCGCGTCCCTTCCCGGCCTCGTGGATATCGCGAGGCAGATGCTCGCGGTGAGCTGGACGTACCTGATCATCGCCGAGATCGTCGCCGCCACCGACGGAGTCGGCGCCATGATCATGCGTGCCCGACGCTTCGTCCGTGTCGATGAGGTCATGGCCGGCATCGTGATGATCGGCATCCTCGGCCTGTTGCTCGACCTGTTGTTCCGGCTTCTGCACTGGAAGCTCTTCCCCTACGCGCGACAGCGCTCGCGCAAACCTTAGGAGATACTCAGATGAAACGATTGACCACGCCGTTACTGGCAACGCTCATCGTGCTGCTCTCGATGACCACCGCCCAGGCCCGCGAGACCGTGAACATCTCGCTGTTCACCTGGCCGGGATACGGGTTCTGGTTCATCGCGAAGGAGAAGGATCTGGCGCCTGACCTGAACCTCAACATTCAGGTCATCGAGGACCCATACGAGAGTTTCGCCCTGATGGCGGCCGGACGTCTCGATGTGTCGTCGAGCACCGTCGAATACGGCCCCATCGCGGCGTCCGAGGGTACGCCGATCCGCCTCGTCGCCTATACGAATCCCTCCTACGGGGTCGACAAGATCATCGTGCGTCCGGGCGTCGAGTCCGCGCAGGACCTGATCGGCGAGCGGGTCGCCGTACTGGAGGGGGGGCTCACCCAGATCTTCATGGGTATCTGGCTCGAGGACAACGGCGTGAGCATCGACCAGGTGCAGTTCGTGAACCTGATCATGGATGACGCGGTCGGCGCGATGCTGAGCGGCCAGGTCGCTGCCGCGGAATTCTGGGAGCCCTTCGGCAGCGTTCTGCTGGAAAACATGCCGGGAGCGCGCGTCGTTGCAACGTCCAGCGAGGACTACTGGATCGAAACTGCGCTGCTCGGGGACGGCATGTACATGGGCGAGGCATTCCTGGACCGGGATCCGGAGTTGGCGACCCGCGCGATGGAAGCCTACTTCGACGCCGTTGCCTTCTGGAAGGAGAACCCGGAGGAAGGTAACCGGATCATCGCGCGCAACCTCGGGCTGGAAATCGGTGACGTCGAAATGGTGATCGGCAATACCGGTCAGACGCAGGAGGGCGGTATCCACATCTTCAATCTGGACGAGTCGGCGCGCTTCATGGGCGTGCTGGAAGGAGATCCACCCCTCGGGCTATCCAACGGACAGATCCGGGATCACTGGACCCTGACCAGCGAGTGGTGGGAGCGCTTCGGCCTCGTCGACACGACGCTCGAACCCGAGGCGGGGATCCGGTTTGACGTGATGGAGCGGCTGGTGGCTCGTGGCGCACCCTGAATCCCACACGTCGTCGGAATTCGGCGAACTACGCATCGGAGCCGTCAGCAAGCGGTACCCGGGGGCTAACCGTGGCGAACCCCCAAGGCTCGCGCTGGAGTCGGTCTCGTTCGACCTTCAGCGCGGCGCCATGGGGGTCCTGCTCGGTCCGTCGGGTTGCGGCAAGTCGACGCTGCTGAGGATGGTGGCCGGGCTGGAGTCGATCAGCGAGGGCCGGATCACGGTTTCAGGCCGTGAGGTCACCGGTCCGGGCCGCGATCGCGGCATGGTGTTTCAGACCTATACCTCTTTCCCCTGGCTGACAGTCGAGGAAAACGTCGGCTATGGGTTGCGTATCAACAGTTCAGCCGCAGGGCGCCGCAGCGGGGTGGTGGACTATTTTCTGGACCGAATCGGTCTCATGCCCTTTCGCAAGGCCTATCCGGAACAGCTCTCCGGGGGCATGCGGCAGCGCGTGGCCATTGCACGCGCGCTCGCCAACCAGCCCGACATCCTGCTGATGGATGAGCCCTTCGGCGCACTGGATCCGGAGACCCGCTGGCAGATGCAGGAATTGGTCCTTGGCATCGTGCACAAGGAACGCATGACCGTGTTGATGGTGACCCATGACATCGAGGAGGCCATCTTCATGGGTGACCGCATCGCATTTTTCAGTCGTGGGCCGGGACGCCTGCTCGAGATCATCGAGCCAACGTTCGGTGCTGACGAGCGCCGTCTCGACAAGGCCGCGCTGAAGGCGATACCGGACTACGGGGAAATGGAGTCACACATCCTGCAAATGATGCGCGCGGAGGGTTCCAGAGCCAGCGAGCAAACGGCGTAGCGGTGAGGCCGTGCAGGAATACGGTATCACCCGCCCTTTTTCGCATCACGCCCGAAGGGCCCGGAGTCGAACGTCGTGAGGGCGTGATCGATGAACCCCTCGATGTTTCGCGAGAGATCGGCCGACAGCGCAACCCGTTTCGAGCGACGGTCTGCCGGGTCGACCGTCTCCGTCAGCAGGCCCGATTCGATCGCGCGCTGCACATACTTGACCGCGGTTCGGAGGCTGACACGTGGCATGAAGACATAGAGGTCCGTCTTCTTCAGCGGCCTGTCCCCTGCCAGCCACATACGGGTGAAGAGATCCGAGTAGTTGAGATCGTAATAGGCCTCGTCGTGAAAGACCTCGCCCCAGAAACGATCGATCTCGTGCAGCGCCAGCACAAAACTCTTTCTTCGGGCAAGTGAGTGACGACGGGGCATTGGAAGGCCGGTTCGCTGGTTTTCCCAGAGGATACCACCACCTCCGGAATGACGGGTGACACTGTCGGTGGGATCACGAGGATGAGCGGCCACAGGCCTGAACAGGATTCTTGACCTTAGCAGTTTTGCATGTAAATTTGCCTGCACCAGGAGGCATCATGAAACTTTCGCTCTACAGAACGCGCTGGGGAACGAACGGAAGCCTGGCTGACTTCGCCTCCGAGGCGCGTTCGGCGGGATTCGCCGGCATCGAGTCACCGGCGCCGGCTTCACACGAGGAGCAGCGCGAACTGGGCGCCGTCCGGAATGGGCTCGGTATGCCATGGATTGCCGAGATCGTCACTGGCGGTGGCTACGTCCCTCAACGGGGATTGAGCCTGCATGACCATGTCGAAGGCCTGCGAGCCGGGCTCAAGGCCTGCGCGCCGTTCGGCCCAGTCCGCGTGAACTGCATCGGTGGTCTCGACGCCTGGTCACACTCCGATGTGCTGCGCTTCCTCGAGGCGGGCATGAATATGGCCGAGTCACTCGGCCTGGAACTCTGCTTCGAGACGCACCGCAGCCGTTGCCTGTTCAACCCCTGGCGTTGTGAACAGATCGTGGGCGAACTTCCCGAGATCCGCTTGACGGCCGACCTCAGCCATTGGTGCGTGGTGGCGGAGCGGTTGATGGATACCGAGATGCCGACGATCCGCACGATCGCGCCCAATGTCCGGCACATCCACGCACGTGTCGGTTACGACCAGGGTCCGCAAGTCCCCCACCCTGCCGCACCGGAGTATGCCGAGGCACTGTCGAGTCATCAGCATTGCTGGGAAGTTTTCTGGGAGGCCCAGAGGACTGCCGGCGCCGTCAGCACAACGATGACCCCGGAGTTCGGCCCGGACGGCTATCTGCACCAGCTTCCGTTCACACGAGCGCCGGTGGCCGACCTGTGGGAAATCAATCGCTGGATGGCCGACGCGGAGCGGCGCCATTTCATGCAATGGCGCAACTCGTCGATTGATTCGCGGCAGGTTAGACCAACGGACCCGAGGAACGCACCCGACTCAGCGGGTGGTTGGCCAAGACCCACTTGATGACGCACCGAGGAGGTTTTCGGATGGAACGGCAATCCCTGCTTCGGGACCGCGGCAGCTTCTGGCCGCTTATCGCGGTCACCGCCTACGTATTCGTTGGCTATTTCGGAGGCATCAGCCTGCTGCTGTTGGCCGCCAATCCCTGGTTGCTGCTGGCAGGGACACTGCTGACGGCGCACGCCATGGTGATCGCCGCTTACCTCCTGCATGAATGCGGGCACAACACCCTGTTTCGGCGAAACGAACACAACGCGCGGCTGGGGCGTGTGCTGAACTGGATCGCCGCAAGCGCCTACGCCCGCTTCGAGGACATCCGCAGCAAGCATATGCGCCACCACGTCGACAATACCGACGTCATTGCATTCGACCACGTCGCTTTCCTGCATCGCCACCCGCGGCTGCGCAGGCTCATCGAGGTGCTGGAGTGGGCGTACATTCCGGCACTCCCGGTGATGATGCACTGGACCCAGATTCTGTTGCCGTTCGTCTGGGAGAGCCGCCGGCATCTACGAGGTCGGGTACTGGGTGTGCTCGCCGTTCGCAGCACCATTTTCCTGCTGGTGCTGGCCTGGAACCCGCTCGCTGCAGCCTTGTACCTGATCGCCTGGTTCCTGATGCTGCACGCGCTGCGATTCATGGACGCGTTCCAGCACAACTACGAACTGAGTTTCACGCTGGAGTCGGGGGGTGATCCCGCGCGCCGGGGCGATGCGGTCTATGAACAGTCACACACCTTCTCCAATCCCGTGTCTTTGCGAGCACCCTGGCTCAACCTCTGGACCCTGAATTTCGGCTATCACAATGCCCACCATGCTCGCCCGACGGTGCCTTGGTATCGCCTGCCCGCGCTGCACCAAGAGCTGTTTCCGGAAGACCACGCGCAGGTACTCGGGTTTTCCGAGCAACTGGCGGCGTATCACAGGCACCGCGTCCGGCGCGTGATGGGCGACTCCGCAGACCCCGAGGACTTTCGGGAACGCCTGCGCCGCCGTGAGGCCGTCGGCGCCGACGCGGTGTCTTTCCTCACCCCCATCTAGTGGGCCTTGCGGAAAGTTCGCTGCTCAATCGAATGAGATGGGGGTGAAGTCCCACTTCGTGGCGCCGCACTCGGGACAGACCCAGTCGTCCGGGATGTCTTCCCATCGGGTTCCAGGCGGGAATCCCTCATCCGGAAGCCCCTCGGCCTCATCGTAGAGAAAACCACAGGTATTGCACTCGTACGTCTTCATCAATCCCTCCGACTCGCGGTAGCGTCTGTGCCGGTCGCACAGCAACGGTCACGCGGGCAACCGCGCGAATTCTAACGGAAGTGCAGAGGGATCCTGAAACGCCCCGGAATGACCAATGACGTTCGGACGGGATCAGCGGCCGCGTGTCCGTGGAGCACACAGCCTGGAGGTCATGACCGTACGTTATCCAGCGCCATCAAGGCTTGACGCACCCTCTCGGCATGCACGGGCTTGAGCAGTAGCGGTGCGTCCTCGAGGCCGGGCGGCAGATCCGACGGCGCGTCATAACCGGACAGAAAGATCACCGGGATTCCGCGTTCCCGGCAACGCAGAGCGGCCGGGTAGCAGGACCCGTCACCGAGGTTGATGTCGAGCAGTGCACAGTCGGCATCCACGTCGTCGGCGATGGCCTGAGCATCGGCCGCGCTGGAAGCCGTGGCCACGATCCGGCAGCCAAAGTGCTCGAGCAGCATCGCGAGCGCTGCTGCGATCGCATAATAGTCCTCGGCCAGAAAGACCCGAAGGCCCGAAAGCCCGTCATCGTCACCCTTCATGACCCACCGCCTTCGCCTTGTGTTTCCCTGCTTCGCGCCCGTCCCCTCGGCGTGACGGGCCGCCCTCGGCAAGGTTCTCCGCCGCAGGAAACGCTATATGCGCGCGCAGCCCGTCAGGCTCGAATTTCAGTTCGCATCGCCCCCGGAGGGTATGCGCGATTTCACCCTGGATCAGTTTCGTTCCGAAGCCCTCGGCCACGGTTTCGGGCACCGGTGGGCCGCCCTGTTCCAGCCAATCGATTTCGACCTCCTGGCCGTTATGCGCCATCGTGCGCCAGTTGACGGTCACACCGCCTTCCGGGACCGAGAGCGCGCCATACTTGACCGCGTTCGTGACCAACTCGTGCATCACCATGCCGAGTGCCAGGGCGGTCTTGGGCCGCAGCACGACCTCCGGACCCTGGGGTTGAATCGCACCGTGCCCGCCATCCGGCAGCGCAGCGACCGTGACCTCCAGCAACTCCCGCAACGCGATCTTGCCCCAGTGTTCCCGCGAAAGCAGTTCGAAGGTCCGCGCCATCGCATGCAAGCGATCCTGAAAGACCTCCAGGAACTGCGTTGTATTGTCGCTGCTGGCCTCGGTCTGCGTGGCCAGACTGATCACCATGGACAGCATGTTCTTGACGCGATGGTTCAGTTCAGCCAACAGGTAACGCTGATGCCGTTCGGCCTCGACCAGCCGGGTCACATCCACGAACGAGGCCACGACGCCGTCGACCGTTCCGGACTCCGACCGATAGGGCTGCAGGCGGGCCAAATAGTGGAGCGGCGGATCCCCGTCGTCGCCCAGGGTGGCGACCTGCCGTTCGCGCGGTTCTCCACGGGTGGCCGTATGCGTCAGGTCATCCCGCAGTTCCGGGTAATCCAGCCGGTGTGAGAAGTCGGGCAAGCGGCGGCCGACATCGCTGTCGATCAGATTGAAGATGGTGCTCGCATCGGGCGTGAAGCTGCGGATCACAAGGTTCTGGTCCAGAAGCAGGGTGGCGATGTGGGCGCTCGCGAAGAGGTTGCGCATGTCGTCGGTTGCCCGCGCAAGCTGCTCAACCTTTTTTCGCAGTTCCTGATTCACCGTCTGCAGCTCTTCATTGACGGATTGTTGTTCCTCCTTGGCGGTCTCCAGTTCCTCCGTCGTGGATTGCAGTTCCTCGTTCATCGAAACGAGTTCCTCGTTCGAGGATCGCAACTCCTCGATCGCCGTTTCGTACTCCTCGATCACCGACTGCAGGCGATCGCGAGTCTCCTGCAATTCGCGTTCGAGATGCTCGGTGACCTCGTCCGCACTGGCCGCGGATTGTTGCAAGCCCGATGCCTGCTCCTCCGACAGCGGTGATCCGGCGTCATCGAAGACCACGACGAACACGCGGCTCTGGTCAGGAGCGGCGATCGACTCGATGGTGAGATCGAAACGCTGACGGCGATCATCCAACTGCACGTACAGGTTCGGGCGGTGCACGGGAGCGCTCGTATGCCTCGCCTCGGCAAGCGCCGACGACAGTTCCAGACGCAGGTCCTTGCGCGCCTGGGGGATCAATTGCCGCGTCGGAGCGCCCGGCGGCGCTTCCAGGTATTTCCCGGTGCGCCCAGAGTAGTGCAAGACCTCGCCTGCCTCGTCGATGACCACGAAGGCAGGGGCGAACCGTTGGAGCACACGGGTCTCGGCCAGATGGCGCGCGCTGTTTCCCGTAGCGATCGGGTGTGGCCCGCGTGCTGCCACGGACGGCAGCCGCTCGCCCGCGAGGTAGACAGGGAAGGGAATTGGCGTCGACGTCTGGTCATTGCGTTGGAAGATGCGTTTCTTCGCATCGACGGTGGTGAACAGGTCGCCGTGGTGGGAGACGTTCTCAGCCGAGCCAAGGAACAGATAGCCGCCCGGCCGAAGGGCATAATGGAATATCGGAATGATCTTGCGCTGCAAATCGGACGTCAGGTAGATCAGCAGGTTTCGGCATGAGATCAGGTCGAGGCGGGAAAAGGGAGGATCCCGGACGAGGCTGTGCGTGGAGAAGACACACAGATCGCGTGTTTCCTGTTTGACCCTGCAGGTCTGTCCTTCGGCGACGAAGAATCGCTGCAGGCGTTCCGGTGAGATCCGCTCCTCGAGCATGGCGGTCGGATACCGACCGACGCGCGCGATATCAATCGCCGCTGCATCGATGTCCGTGGCAAACAATTGCACAGCGGGCGCGACCCCGGCGCGGCCCATCTCTTCCTGCAGCAGGATCGCGAGCGAGTAGGCCTCTTCGCCGGTCGAGCAACCGGGCACCCAGACACGCAGCGGATCGTCAGGACCTTTTTCCTCCAGCAAGCGGTGAATGCAGTGGGCCAGTGCCTCAAAAGCCTCCTGATCGCGGAAAAAGCTCGTTACGTGGATGAGCAGATCCTGGAACAGGGCATTTACTTCGTCCGGATCCTCCCGCAAGCGTTCCTGATAGGCTTCGAGGTCCTGCAGCCTCAGCAGACCCTGGCGCCGCCGAATACGACGCAGGAAGGTCGAGGCCTTGTAGCCGCTGAAGTCGTGCCCGAGTTGGCGCTGGATGATCGTGCAAATGACTTTCTGTGCCGCTGCAATCCGCTCCTCGTCGGACCCGGCATCCGCCGCCATGCCCTGGGTGACCCTCGCAAGATGGACGAGCTGGTCCGGGATCTCTTCGATGGGCAGGACCATGTCGATCATGCCGGTAGCGATCGCGCTTCTCGGCATGCTGCTGTGGCGCGGCTCCGAGTGATCGCTGCCCTGAACGAAGGTGAAGCCCCCGTGCTCCTTGATGGCCTTGAGCCCCAGCGCGCCGTCCGAACCGCCCCCGGACAGGACGATGCCGACGGCACGCTCAGCCTGATCGCTTGCCAGCGAGGCCAGGAAGATGTCGATCGGGTTGCGCTCAACGCGGTTGGGTTCGGGTTCGCGCGAGCGAAGTTGTTCCGCCTCGATGGTCAGGACACTGTTGGGGGCCAATACCCGCACCGATCCCGGCTCGATCCGATCCCCGTCCCTGGCCGCACGCACGTCCATCCAGGTCGCCCGTGCGAGGATTTCCGGCAGCATGCTGACGTGCTGGGGATTGAGGTGGGTGATGATCACGAAGGCCATCGCCGGTTCGCGCGGCATCAACCCCAGCAATTTCTGCAACGGTTCCAGACCGCCTGCCGAAGCACCGACGCCCACGATGGGGAAGGTCCCAGAGGTGGTCATCACCAAGTCGCGGCCAAGTTTTGTTGGAGCCAGCGCATCATTGTTTTTACAGCTTATCAGCCCGTGTGACAGGGTTCCAGCAACTTCCCGCATGGCCCGCTAGAGGCTATTGCAGAACGAATACCGGCAACGTCTACTGCATCAGGTGGCTGCCATTTCGGGCCTTGCATCAAAGCGTCCGAGGCCCATCATCACGCGGGCCCTGGAGGGATCCTCAATCACGGCCTCGGGTATAGCCGATCTGCCGTGGCGCCGATCTCGGAACAAGGGGGGCATTATGGGGAAGGAAAAGGAACCGGTAACGCAGGCAGTGCGGGAGTTGCGTGCTGCCGGGGTCCGGTTCGAAGGGCACCCCTACCGCTATGTCGCGGGCGGGGGCACCGCACAGTTCGCGCGCGAGCTGGGCGTGGATGAGCACCATGTGATCAAGACCCTGATCATGGACGACGACACCAGGGCCCCGATGGTGGTGCTGATGCACGGGGATCGCCAGGTGTCGGTGCGAGAGCTGGCACGGCAGATCGGCGCCAGGCACGTGGAGCCCTGCGCGCCAGCGGTGGCCGACCGGCACTCGGGCTATCAAGTGGGTGGAACCTCGCCCTTCGGCACCCGGCGGAAGATGCCAGTGTATTGCGAGGCCAGCATCGCCGCACTGCCCCGCGTGTATATCAACGGCGGCAAGCGCGGTTACATCATCTCGCTGGATACGGCGGACCTGCTTCGCGTCTTGCAACCCGTGCTCGTTCGGGTGAGCCAAGCTGAAAAGCAGCTTGAAAAGTATCCGCCCGGTCAGGGCGTCGTATAGACCCCACGACGGGGCGAAGCCACCCGGCCCTGGCGCTTGAGGTAGGCCAGCGTCTGGGAAAGATTCGTGGTATCGACCCCTGCACTCTCGGCCTTCTCGCGAATTTCGGCGATGGTCATTTCCGGCTCCGTGGCGACGATGTCGCAGAGTTGACCGCTGATGGTGGCCGTTCCATTCCCGCGACGTCTCTTGACGGAAGCCTGACGCCCGGACGCGCCCCCCAGCTTCTGAATTTCCCGCTCCAGGGCCGCCAGTTCCTTGCGCTGCCGGGCAACAAGCTCTTTCCTTTTCGCTTTCAGCTCGTCACGCTTCTCGCTGAACTCCTTCTCCTGCAGTTCCTCTTCCTCTTTCTCGCGTTCCCGCGCGAGGGCATACAGTTCCTCAGCGCTCAGATCCTGGATTTTCTTTGCGGTCTTGCTCACGACTGATCCTTTTGTTGCGGTTGGGTTAATGCCATCAGATTGGATTTGTCACACTTTGTTCCGTAAGTGTCGACATGATTCAAGGAAGACTTGGGTGCGATGCTCAGACAACACGGGCTTTTTGATATTGGATACCACCGAACCAGCGTCTCCAGCGTGGACGGTGTGGCCACTGCTCATTGGGTGTGGGCCCGGATGATTGCGCGGTGGCGATGACGATTTCCCATCGCGTCGTGGCTGCCGGGCCAGTTTTGTTTTTTACCATCGCCGGAAATAACCTCCCCTGCCGCGCATGGTTCCTGCTGTCGGACGATCGGGGGCCATCTCGTAAGCGTGCACCCCCTGAATGCGGGACGTTTTACAACTCGGCGACCCGGCCTTACCAGAGCCCGGCAGGCTCACTCGTCAAAGGCCAACTCGCCCTGCACCCAGGATCCCGGGTCTTCGGTGGCCTCATCGACCGGCACCAAGGTACTCACGCGCACACCCAGAAGTCGCAGCGGCCGGTCCGGGGGTGCCCGCCGCAGGCACTCCCGGCTCGCGGCCAACAGGCCTTCCGGATCGTCGAGCGGCTCGCGCACCGTGAGGTCACGGGTCAGCGTGCGGAAGTCCGCGTAGCGAAGCTTGATTCCGACGGTTCGTCCGCGCACACCGAGCCCGTGCAGATCGGCAGCCACCCGGTCGCAGAGGGTGGTGAGGATGTCGGTGAGCTGCGCACGGTCCTGCCGTGGATGAAGGTCGTGCTCGAAGGTCGTTTCGCGGCTGACTGACTTGCGTTCGGTTTCCGTGAGCACCGGCCGGTCGTCCCGCCCGTACGCAGCCCCATGCCCGAATGCAGACCGATCAATGAAATAGGGACACAATACGACATCAGGAAACACAATTCTCGGGAGGTGGAAGGCCGAAGGCCGTAATCGGCATGGCCAACTTCGTCCGCGTTAGCGTGTTTCCGCTTTGGTTGCCACAACTCGATAACGGACCGGGTTTTTCAGCTTCTTCACGGCGCCTTCCGCGAGCGCCCGCTTGAGCCACTCATTGAGTTGAGTCTTGCAGATCTCCAGATGCTGCATCAATTCATCTGGCCCCATCGGCTCGTCGCGCGTGATGCCCGCAAGGTTGAGCAGGAAGACAGCGTAAAGATCAGGAACCTTGTCGATCGAGTGGACCGCGGACGTGGCGGACTCAGGCGTAATGGCGCTCTCAGCCTCGGACATATCTGAGGCGAGCACGATATTGGATGGCTCATGAATTTCTGTCGATTTCACCCGGTTTGGCGGATTGTCGAACAGACCGCCCTGCTCACCTCCGACAGGCTTCGGTCGATCAACATCCAGCAGTTCACCCAAGGCCGTAACTTCTGGTGGTAGCCAGCGTCCCCCTTGCTTCACCAACGCGGCGTTACCGGAACCCGCTCGGGCATCCGCGGGCTTCCTCACCCAGAGCGGCACCCAACCCCGTTTCAGATTCTCGATCGCACCGCTCCACGTCCCGCCCTTGCCCTGACTCGAAGCGACCACCACCGCGGCATCACTGAGGCAGTAGATGTACTTGTTTCGGGCCATGGCATTGCCCACCTCGAACCGCGCCTCCGGGTTGAACGGTGATATGAGCACCAGGTTTCCGGCCATCAGCGCCTTGCGATACTTCGAGGAGGTGGCTGCACGGAGCAGCTGGTCTGCCACCACCCCGACCGCGGTCCCACTCCTTTCAAGCGCCCCCAGCATGGCGGCTTCGTCCACACCGCGCGCGCCGCCGGACACCACGGAGAATCCCTGTTGCGCCGCAATTGCACCGAGATGCTCGGTAAATGCGAGATCGTCGGGGTTCGCATCTCTGGAACCCACCACGGCCAACCCGCTACCGGCGAGAAGCCCTCTGGAGCCGCAACCGAAGAAAAGGGGTGGCGCCTGAACACCGAGCCGCTTCTTCAACCGGGGCGGATAGTCCGCGTCGCTGCGGATCATCACCCACAGCCCAGCCCGCTCCCAGCGCTCCAAAGCCAATCCCAAACCGCCGGAACGCCCCAGCAGCCAGGCGACACGCTCAGCCGTAATGCTTCGGTCTTGCCAGCGGTCGAGATCTGCCAACGCATCCTGCTCTGCCAGCAAGCCCTCGGGAGAACGTTTATTGTCCCGGAGCCACAGCGCCAGCCGCCCCCATTCGGCCGGCGTGAGCGGCTTGGGTTCGCCCTTTTCCGGCTTGGAAAACCACGCATTGAGCAGGAGCACGGCCTGGGCCTGAGTACTGATGTTCATTTCAGTTTCCCGTGCTCGTCGTCGCCAATGCCATCGGCCACACGAGCCCTGCTCCGGCTTCCCTCAGCAACGCCGCAGCCACAGTCATCGTCCAGCCGGAGTCGACGATATCGTCGACCAGCAGAACCGGCCCAGAAGGGATGCCAGGCATTACTGAGAATGCACCATCGAGGTTCCGGCACTGATGAAAACGGTTCTGCTGCATCTCCTGTGGCTCGTTGTCCTGTGCTTTCTGGATGGCCGGCACATACGGCAAACCGAGTCGCCCGGCGAGCCGTTCGGCAAAGTCGGGGACCAGCGAAGGATGCCGTAGCGATGGGATGCACGTCACCCACTCAGGGCAGGGTTCGGGTCGCCAACGTTCCCGCAGCATCTCGGCCGCCGCCGACACCAGTTCGTCCCGAAACCTTCCCGCATGCTTGTCCTCAGCGACCACTCTGCCCCATCCTGCATCGCCCCACCGGGAAAGGATCCGCCCGGTTTCCGAACGAAGCCCTGCGGCTAGGTTTCCCCGCCAACCGTAGCGGGAGAACGCACCTTTCGCCACCTGTCGCTTGCATTCCAGGGGCTGCTCCGCATGCCGCAGAAACCGCGCCGCACCCGCTGCGAGTTCGCGGGTAAAGGATTCATTGACCACCGGAGACCCTCTGCACACCGAGCACCTTCCGCAACCGCGTGGATCGGGATCGTCCAGCGAATGCCCGAGATACTCCATCAGGCATTGCCTCGTATCGAGGTAGGTCTGAACCTCCTCCCACTCCAGTTCACGCTGTGCAGTCAGGCGCGCGACGCGCGCATGGTCGATTCGATACGTTACCGGGGTACGAACCCACTTCGATCCCTGCTTGAAAACGGGCGAAGGATTTTCGACGGACAGCAGTTTGAGCACTTTCTCGATCTGCCCCTGCCGCAGATTCACGGCTTCTTCGAGGTCACGCATCGCAAGACCATCACTCTCCCCGAGCGCCCTAAGGATGGCATGTACATGCGATTCATCGGGAAACGCGCTGGTGCGGAAGTACTCCTGAATGTCATCGTCCTCGCGGCCCGACAAGAGCACCCCGACCGCATGGTCGATTGCGCGCCCCGCCCTTCCCACCTGCTGGTAGTAGGACACAATGGAGCCTGGCGCCTGGTAATGCACCACAAACCCGAGATCGGGCTTGTCGTATCCCATGCCCAGAGCTGTCGTGGCAACGAGGGCCTTGAGCTGGTTGCCGAGCAATTGATCCTCGAGGAATTCCCGATAGGCATTGCTATCGGGAAAGTCCGGGTGCTCGACCCCACTGTAATAGGCCTGGGCGACGATGCCCTTGTGCCGCAACCACTCCGCCACCTGCTCTGCGTCGCGCTTCGTGAGCGTGTACACGATACCCGTACCCGGCAGTTCGGGCAGGTGCTCCGCCAACCAGGCCAGACGTGCTGATTGATCGGGCAACCGCAATGTTTGCAGCGCCAGGGTCTCGCGGGCCAGCGGGCCCCGTTGTACTCCGATATCACCAAGTTGCCCGAGAACGTCGTCCACCACCCGGTTGTTGGCGGTGGCTGTCGTGCCCAGTACCGGCAGGTTGGCAGGGAGCCGTTTCAGCACGTTCACCAGCCGCTGGTAGTCAGGCCGGAAATCGTGCCCCCAATCGGAGATGCAGTGCGCTTCGTCGACCACGAGCATCCCGATCCGATTGGCCACCGGCAAAAGAACGTTCTGGACGAAATCGTCGTTGGCCAGCCGCTCCGGGGAAATCAACAGGGCGTCCACTTGATCTGCGAGGATCTCTTGGTTCAGGCGCGGCCAATCATCCCTGTTGGTGGAGTTGATGCTCAGCGCCCGGATTCCCAGGCGTTCCGCGGCAATGATCTGGTTGCGCATCAGCGCAAGCAGCGGCGAAACGATAAGCGTAGGACCCCTGCCCTGATCCCGCAGGATCCGGGTTGCGATGAAATACACGGAGCTCTTACCCCAGCCGGTACGCTCGACGACCAGCAGCTTCCGTCGCTGATTCACCAACGCGTCGATGGCTTCCCACTGGCCTTCGCGAAAACGAGCCTCTGGACTATTTAAGGCGCGCTGAAGCAAGCCCTCTGCCTTTGAACGATCGGTCACGCCTGCCCCTCCATGGTTGATCCGGCGATGTCCGTCCTTTTCCGAGGTGAGCTACCACCTCATTTCTTGAAACTCTTTGTCTTTGCCACAAAGGTCTGGATGTCCTGCAATGCGTCCATCATCTGCCCAGCATGCCAACCGGCGGCCGTGGCGGCGACACGGTCTTCGTCGGTGATCGCCAAACCAACCTTCGCCTTTGGCCAGGCGATCCCGAGGTTGGCGACTACGGTCAACAAAGTGGGTGTGTCATCGTGTGTCTGCGGTTCCTTCAGTCGGCCGGGTTCAGGCGCGGATGAGTCTCCTCGCCCCACCACCAGACCAGGGCACCGGAGGCAAACATCGCGATCACCACGAACCAGAAACCCCAGGTGACTGAGCCGCCGAGATGGGCCACGATGCCCAGCCCCAAGGCGCCCACAGCGTAACCCAGATCCCGCCAGAATCGGTAGGTACCGATCGCCGAACCGCGCCAGTTGGGATGCGCGATGTCCGCAACCGCCGCACTCAGGTTGGGATACAGCAAGGCCATGCCGAGACCGGTCACCGCGGCGGCAAACGACCGTGCGCATCATTCCGATGGTCAGGCCGACGAAGAACACCTGGACCAGTTGCTGGCCGAACTGGCCGAGGTTCTCGCGAATCCCGTGCGTCAGGTGATCATAGGCCTCGGCTGCCTTGTGCTTGTCCATGCCGGCCTCCTCTGCTTCAGCCGGTGATTTTAGGGCCCAGCATTGCATCCGTGACCGCGGGGCGCGCGTCATCGATGTCTTCGTGGATGAACTGGATCTGCAGGGTCTGGGCTTTGCCACCGAAGCGTCGGCGACGGGCCGTCCCGGGGTATCACCCGGCGACGCTGCTGAAGCTGTATGTCTACGGGTACATGAACC
>NZ_REBW01000023.1 GCF_007692535.1 Thioalkalivibrio sp.
GCAGCGATCCGTGATCAAAAGCAGGCAGCCGCCTGAAACATTTCTGAATAGCCGGGCGGTAGCCCATTAGGAGAATCAAGATGGCAGTTTCGAAAGAGGAAATTCTGGAAACGATCGGCAACATGACCGTTCTCGAGATCGTGGACCTGATCAGCGCCATGGAAGAGAAGTTCGGCGTGTCGGCTGCTGCCGCCGTGGCCGCGGCTCCTGCCGCCGCCGCCGGTGAGGCCGCTGTGGAAGAGGTCAAGGACGAGTTCAACGTCATGATGACCAGCTTCGGCGCCAACAAGGTCGGCGTGATCAAGGTCGTTCGCGCGCTGACCGGCCTTGGCCTGAAAGAGGCCAAGGACCTGGTCGAAGGCGTGCCCGCGACCGTGAAGGAAGACGCCAGCAAGGATGAAGCCGAGAAGATGAAGAAGGAACTCGAAGAGGCCGGCGCTTCTGTCGAGCTGAAGTAAGGCGTTCCTGTCAGTTGCTTCGTGACCTAGTCCGGAACCGCAAGGCTGGCGGCCGTAAGACCGCCAGCCTTGGCCCGTGGTGGTGACGCCGCGCCACCCGATGACCCCTGTTGCAGTCGAGGTATCCCATGACCCTCAGTTATACCGAAAAAAAGCGAATCCGCAAGGATTTCGGCAAACGCCCACAGATTCTCGAGGTTCCCTACCTTCTGGAGACCCAGTTGGCGTCATATCGGGATTTCCTCCAGGCCGATGCCGCCCCCGAAACGCGTGAGGCGACGGGCTTGCATGCGGCGTTCCAGTCGGTGTTCCCGATCGTCAGCTACTCCGGCCATGTGCAGCTCCAGTACGTCTCCTATCGTCTGGGCGAGCCGCTGTTCGAGGTCAAGGAGTGCCAGATCCGCGGGGTGACCTTCGCCGCTCCGCTGCGTGTGATGCTGCGTCTGGTGATCAACGACAAGGAGGCCCCTGCGGGCACCACGGTGGTCAAGGAGGTCAAGGAGCAGGAGGTCTACATGGGCGAATTGCCCCTGATGACCGAGAACGGGACCTTCGTGATCAACGGCACCGAGCGGGTGATCGTGTCCCAGCTGCACCGTTCCCCGGGCGTGTTTTTCGATCACGACAAGGGCAAGACCCACAGTTCCCAGAAGCTGCTGTTCAACGCCCGTATCATTCCCTACCGCGGTTCCTGGCTGGACTTCGAGTTCGACGCCAAGGACGGGGTGTTCGTGCGCATCGACCGCCGCCGCAAGCTGCCGGCGACCGTGCTGCTGCGTGCGCTGGGCATGGATACCGAGGAAATCCTCAGCACCTTTTTCGAGTTCAATTCGGTTCGCCTGCTCGACGCCGGCGCGGAACTCGAGCTGGTTGCCGATCGCCTGCGCGGGGAGAACGCGGTGGTGGACATCTTCGACGGCGACCGTCTCATCGTCGAGGCCGGCCGTCGCATCACGCCGCGGCACATTCGCGAGGTCGAGAAAGCGGGTATCAAGAGCCTGACGGTCCCCGACGACTACATCCTCGGCCGGGCGCTCGCCCGCAATATCGTCGACGAGGAAACCGGCGAGGTACTCGCCGAGGCCAACGCCCTGGTGACCGAGCCGCTGCTCGACAAGCTGCGGGACGTCGGCGTGGACTCGTTCGACATCATCTACACCAACGACTACGACCGTGGCCCGTTCATCTCCGACACCCTGCGTCTGGACCAGAACCGTACCCAACTCGAGGCCCAGGTCGACATCTACCGGGTGATGCGTCCGGGTGAGCCCCCAACCAAGGATGCCGCCGAGAATCTTTTCGGCAACCTGTTCTTCTCCGCGGACCGTTACGACCTGTCCGCCGTCGGCCGCATGAAATTCAACCGCCGCGTCGGCCGCGACACCGACGAGGGTCCGGGTGTGCTCTCGCCCGAGGACATCCTCGACGTGCTCAAGGTCCTGATCGACCTGCGTAACGGCATCGGCAGCACCGACGACATCGACCACCTGGGCAACCGCCGCATCCGCAGCGTGGGCGAGATGGCCGAGAACCAGTTCCGGCTGGGCCTGGTGCGCGTCGAGCGCGCGGTGAAGGAGCGCCTGACGGTGGCCGAGAGCGAAGGCCTGATGCCGCAGGAACTGATCAACGCCAAGCCCGTGGCGGCGGCGGTCAAGGAGTTCTTCGGCTCGTCCCAGTTGTCGCAGTTCATGGACCAGAACAACCCGCTGTCCGAGGTCACCCACAAGCGCCGGATCTCGGCCCTGGGGCCGGGTGGTCTGACCCGCGAACGGGCCGGGTTCGAGGTGCGCGATGTGCACCCCACGCACTACGGCCGCGTCTGCCCGATCGAGACGCCGGAAGGCCCGAACATCGGGCTGATCAACTCGCTGGCCGTGTATGCCCGCACCAACCGCTACGGATTCCTCGAGACGCCGTACCGCAAGGTCGCCGAGGGCAAGGTCACCGACGAGATCGTCTATCTCTCCGCCATCGAGGAGAGCCAGTACGTGATCGCCCAGGCCAACGCAGCGATGGATGGCGAGGGGCATCTGACCGACGACCTGGTCTCCTGCCGCCACCAGAACGAGTTCACGATCTCCACTCCGGACAAGATCCAGTTCATGGATGTGTCGCCGAAGCAGATCGTCTCCGTCGCCGCGGCGCTGGTGCCCTTCCTGGAGCACGACGACGCCAACCGCGCGTTGATGGGTTCCAACATGCAGCGTCAGGCGGTCCCCTGCCTGCGCGCGGAGAAGCCGCTGGTCGGCACCGGTATCGAACGTACCGTCGCGATCGACTCCGGTTCCGCGATCGTCGCCACGCGCGGCGGCTCCGTCGACTCGGTCGACGCGGCGCGCATCGTGGTGCGGGTGAATGACGAGGAGACGGCACCCGGCGAGCCTGGGGTCGACATCTACAACCTGACCAAGTACGCCCGTTCCAACCAGAACACCTGCATCAACCAGCGCCCACTGGTCAACGTTGGTGACGTGATCGCCCGCGGCGACGTGCTTGCGGACGGTTCCTCCACCGACATGGGTGAACTGGCGCTGGGCCAGAACATGATGGTCGCCTTCATGCCCTGGAACGGCTACAACTTCGAGGACTCGATCCTGATCTCCGAGCGGGTGGTGCAGGAGGACCGTTTCACCACCATCCATATCGAAGAGCTCAACTGTGTCGCCCGCGACACGAAGCTGGGCCAGGAGGAGATCACCGCGGATATCCCGAACGTGTCCGAATCGCTGCTGGCGAAGCTGGACGAGTCGGGCATCGTCTATGTCGGGGCCGAGGTACGCACGGGCGACATCCTGGTGGGCAAGGTCACGCCCAAGGGTGAGACCCAGTTGACCCCGGAAGAGAAGCTGCTGCGTGCGATCTTTGGCGAGAAGGCGTCGGACGTGAAGGACACCTCGCTGCGGGTTCCGTCCGGCATCGAGGGCACGGTGATCGATGTGCGTGTCTTCACCCGGGATGGCGTCGAAAAGGATGCCCGCGCCCGTTCCATCGAGGAGTCCGACCTGGCCGGCGTGCGCAAGGACCTGCGCGACCAGCAGCG
>NZ_REBW01000022.1 GCF_007692535.1 Thioalkalivibrio sp.
AGCCCTTTCGGGAAGAATCCTTCGCCTTGCCGGGTGCCTTGTGGAAAGCCGCGTCGGTCTGGCTGGTCTTGCCGGCGGCTTCGCGGGACTTGTATTCGCTCGGCACCTTTGCGCCCTTGGGGGCGCCCGTTCCGGCCTTCTTCTTCCTGTTCTTTTCCATCGACGCGACCTTTCGCTGCGTTTTCGTCTCCTCGGCCTCAGACGTCGCGCAGGGCGTCCCTGGCCCCGCCATAGGCTTTCTGAACCGTGCCTTCGGCCTTCCTGAGTTTCCCTTCGGCTTCGAGCGAGGTGTTGCCCGCAAGCTTGCCGGCCTGCTCCTTGACGGCGCCTTCGGCCTGCTTCGCGGTGCCCTTGATGCGGTCCTTGTCCATGGTCCGGGGCCCTTCTTCCGGGGGGAGGTGCCGCGCGCCGGCCGCAGCCTCGGGCGGCCGGGCGGCACCGTGGAAATCATCATCGCCGCTGGCGGCGCGTGCGGCCCTAACCTGCATCAGCCGAGGTGCCCACCGCCGGAGATATCTTCGGCGTGGTCCGCAAACGCCGGCCGCCCAAGGCTTCGGTGCCGGGGGGTCTGGCGGCATCGCTGCACACCCTCCGAGGCCGGAACGACCGGATATCCTGCCCGCCAACCCGCACCCGCAGGCTGCCACACACCTGGCCCGGCGATCGCCCGGCCCCGGCATGCGCGGGCCTGCGTTCAGCGCAGCCCCAGAAGCCCAAGGACGAACAGGACGATCACCACCAGTCCCACGATCCATACGATCTGATTCATCAGGACCTCCTCCGTCGTTCTTTGGCCGGGCGGGAGCATCGGCCGGTCCTACGCTGCACCTTCGGCGCCGGCCGCGCCCCAACATGGATCAGTCCGCAGCCGACCGGGGACCGAAGCAGGCCGGTACCGTGTCATGCTCGCGCGCAGACGCCATCGCGGTCCTGTGCCCGAAAGCCGCAGGGCCCCGCACGCGCGGGACTGATCGAGGTAAGTGCGGTGCGCCCGCGCGCCGCCCAATGTGGAGTTGCTTCACGCGAGCAGTGCCTGGCCGTGGGAACCACAGCGTTCCGGCCGGCGTTGCGTCCCGGATTCCCTCAGCAGGAAAGGTCTTTCCATGACACAGACAAACATCATCGGCCTCGTCGCGCTGGTCGTGGGCGCGGTGCTGCTGTTCTTTGCCTGGCGGGCCTCGCAGGCGCCGATGGAGCAGATGTCCGAGGCGCTGACCGGCCGGTTCACCGGCAACACGATGTGGTATCTGCTGGGCGGGGTGGTCGGTGTCGTCGCCGGCGCAGGGCTGCTCTTGCGGGGGTATGGCCGGGGTTGATGGACCCACATCGGTACCGGGGTTGCCCTGCGGCCGTCGGGACCGGGCATCGCCGCCCCGCCTGGCCGGTCAGGTCACCGGGGTCTGCTGGTGCGACAGCCGCAGCCAGCGCCCGGCGTCGTTCAGCCAGGTCGAGGCGCAGAGGGCATCAAGAAGGGGAGTGTCGTCCTTCTGCGCCCGGACGCGATAGGCGAGGACCGCGACTGCCCCCTGGCGGCTGAGGCTGCGCTCGTCCATTTCGATCAGCCGCCAGCCGGTGTCGGCCGGCAGATGCGCCAGGGCGGCGTCGCCCTGCAGGATCCCCAGCGGATACGGATAGATCACGATCGCGCCCGCCGCCGTGGTGGCGCGGGCGCTGTCGCGGCCGCTGGTCCAGAACGCCGTTTCAAGCTGCCAGAGGTCATCGCCCGGGCGCATGGCCGTCTCCTGCCCTCCCACCTCAGTTCCCGGCGCCGTCCGCGCCGAGAAACAGGGTCTGGACAAGGTAGAATATCAGCACGCCTATGGCGAGGGCCGGGCCGATGCCAATGCGCCCGGCGGGCATCAGGCGCTCCGTTGCCCGACCGGTCCGGAGGCCAGCAGTCTTTGGCAGCAGGTCGATCAACCGCTGCGAGATCGCGGCGTGATCCTGCACCAGCGTCGGCACATCCCGGAACCGCGCCAACAGCCCGTCGAGGCGACTGCGCGCCTCCGCTTGGGTCAGTCCGGCCAGTTCGGCGGCGGCCTCCCAGGGTTCCAGCCCGAGACGGGCCAGAGTGGAGAGCACGGTGACCGTGTTGCCGTTCCGATCCTCGCCAACCGCGGCGTAAAGGAATGGATCAAACGGGGTTCCGCCCAGACGCATGTCATCCAATGTGGGCATGGTGTGGTCCTTTTACGGCAAGGTGGACCGGAAGCCTGAGCTCCGACGCCCTGCGCTCGCGCCGGTGGCCAAGATGCCGAGGGCGCATGAATTCCAACTTAGTCCCGAATCCCTTCGCCTGCGCTGATGCAGATCAGTGCTGCGGTGCAGACCGCCCGCCGGGTCTGCGATCCGGGCCGAGGCTAACATCAATCAGTTCCGGGCCACCGCTGCCGGGGTAGGGTCAACCCAATCCGGCGCTGCGCCAGAGCGATGCGTGCAATCGCGCCGTAGCAAGGAAGGAAAACCCATGAACACCCCCGAATGGCTGAAACCCGGGCTGATCGGAGCCGTTGTTGGCGGTGTCGCTGCCGTTGCTGCCGGATTTGTCGGGGCGGGATGGATGACGGCGGCCGGTGCCGAGGCTTCCGGCCAGGCGATGGCGGACCGACAGATCATCGCGGCCTTCGTGCCCGTCTGCCTCGAACGGGCAGAGGCCGACCCCGAGCGCACCGCAAAACTTGCAACCATCCGGCAGCCAGCGACAGCCACGCGCCAGCGTGATGCCCTGCTCGCCGCGGGCTGGGCGACGATCGAGGGCAACGCGGCCGCCAGCCGCACGCTGGCCACGGCCTGCGTGGCAGCCCTCGAACAGCGCAGCAGCGCACTGTTGCCACCCTCGGGCCGGGCGGGGTGATGCGATGGCCTCGCCTTTCCCGCATCCGCCGGCTTCGCGGACGGCAGCCCTGGAGCGGCGGCTGCGCGCGCAAGGCCGCGCGCTGGAGGTGCTGATCCCTCGCAGATCCGCAAGCCATCCGCGCCTGCTGGACCATCTGCGGGCGACCTTCGTCCACCCCATGGATCCGGGCGGAACAGCCGCGCCGGATCGTGGACCGGGCGACCGGACAGACGGCAGCGTGCGCACCGGGATCACCGAGCGCAACGGCATCTGGGTCCTCACCGTCGGCGGGGTGTGGCGCGGCGACTATCGCACGCGTGCGCAGGCCGAGGCCGCCGCCGACCGGGCGCAGCAGCAGCGCGCGTGACATCCCGCGACGACGCTGCGCCACAGGGAGCGGCGGCTGTCGCGTCTGCGCAGACGGCATGATCGGTCGTTCCTCCAAGGCGCCAATCCGCAACCGAAGGACAGGAAACCCATGGCTGGCCCCATCAGCAGGACGACCGCGATCTTCGAACGACCGTTCAGCCTGCCCGGTTTTGCCGAGGTGCTTCCTGCTGGCGAGTACGATCTCGAAACCCAGATCTCGGCCCCTCCGGAGCATCGGGACCCGGACCGCTGGAAGGCCTCGGTGCTTGTGCGGCTGCATGCGCGCA
>NZ_REBW01000111.1 GCF_007692535.1 Thioalkalivibrio sp.
GGCCTTAGTTGGCGCTTGCCTCACGAGGGGCCGTAAACAGGCAGCGGGACACATACTCGTCGCTCTTGTTGGCTGTGCCGGACGTCCCACCGACGATTTCGACAAATAGCCCGCCGTCCTTGTGCGCATCGCTCGTCCAGAATCGGTCTGTCTCCAGAGGCAGAGCCCAGTCCTCTTGATGAACCTCGTCCGGCCGATCACGGAAGGCCTCGAGATTCAAATGCAGATAGTTTTGCACCTCACGAGCACCGCCAAGGAACCAGCCCTGACCCTCACACCTAGTCGCAGAGGAACTCCAAGTCTGCCTCGGCTCATCTTCCCGGCTCGTGAAGTAGTAGAAGTCCCCCGCGGCACCAGCGTAGACCATGCCATGGTAACCCTCCCCGGTGGCATCGCACACCGCGCCGACCATACTGCAACCGTCCGGCCCGGCGACACCGAACTCCCGATCCGGGCACAGTCCCGCGTCGTCACTGAAGCAGAAGAACTCGGGCGGGTTGTCGTTGAAGGGGTCGGAGTTGGAACCGGCGCGTGGCGCTCCCGCCATGTACTTCGCGCAGTCTGCCGCCGAGGGATTGGGCCCGATACGCGCGACAAGGAAGTTGTGATCCTCGATCTGTCGGATATCACCTTCACCAGTGATACCCACCGGAAACAGCAGCGGCCTGCCTTCGTCGTCCACGGCCGTGCCGCAATTTTGCACGTCGTCTTCACACACCGCGTCACGGGTCTCGTATCCCCGGTACTGGCGGACCGAAGCCGGAATGGCGGTTTCGGGCGTCAGGGACCCCACACACACACCGTCCTGATTGCTGGCGGCGGGATGCAGGATCCCGATGTTCCCGTACCACCCAAACGTGTCACGGTCCTTGTCCTTGTCCGAAGCGGCGAGATAACAGCGGTATGGGTAGTACTCAAAGTCGCCTTCAGATTTCGCTTTGTCATAACCGCAAAGCGAGATCGGGGTCGCCCGTACAAAGACGTCTTGGGTGAGATCGTCGGATTCGAGGTTCACCCCCCCCTGCGGGGCTGTCCGCACATAGACCGTCCCGGCAATGAATGCAGCCCGATGCGGAGACAGGATCTCAATGGCCTCACCGGTATCCATATTGATGAATTCGATATTCCCGGGTTTACCATCGGTAGTGGGGTGTTGCAGCTTGTCTATGTTTCCGAACACGTTATCTCCTCCAGACGGGAGGTCGTCCGGATCATATTGCTTCATCCTGGCCCCACCCCCAGGCCCGGCGACGGAGCCCCCGGAAAACTCGACCCCGGAGCCGGGATTCACACTCCCCGCGTAGGCGTTCGCTGCGACGTAACTCACCAGTTCCACCCACTGCTCTTCACCGCGACTGCTTTCCCATTCCACAAGTACGGTGGCGGCCCGCATCAACGGCGCATCTTGATCCTCTGCTGCTAGAGCTTGACTCTCCTCTGCTAGAGCCTGATTCTTCGGTTCTAGTTTCAAAGAGAGCGTGTACTCGGCCACTCTCCCGTCGATCCCCTCGATTTTGATTTCGAATGCACCTGAGCCGTTGGCCAACTCGACGAGGTCCCGCGCGCGCAACCACTCCATACGCTGCTGCGCTAGCTGCATGGCCTCGGCTCTTGCCTTGGCGTCGATGCTGCTAGAGGTCATTGTGGCCTGGAAGTTCGCCATTACGATGAGGCCCGTAGCCAGCACCAGAAGCGCGACGAGCGCTTCGATGAGCGTGAAACCAGCGCCACGGTTTCTGCGCTGATGCCTGGAAGCGTTCTGTCTATTGAACCACATGATTTCTCTCCCGCAGGGTTCTTCGCGCAACGCCAGTGCGCGTCCGCGCGGCACGGGCTGGCGATCCCGGTTCACGCATCCCAGTCACGCCAGGTCCAGTCACGCCAGGTGCCGGGAACGACCGTCGGCAGATCGACCCTCACCGGTTCGATCTCGGCCAGCGTGCTGGAGCTGAAAAACACGTCTACGTTGCCATTCCCCCCGACGTCGTCTTCCATGATGATCGAGCCGTAGACCCGCATGGTTCCGTTGACCTTGAGGTTCCCCCGGACATAGATCACGCCATAGGCCACGAAATTGCCCTGGACGCTGAAATCACCGTTGACGATCACCAGGGAGGGCTTCTCCTGACCAGGGTGGGTACCACGGCCACATTCCTGGTTCGAGCCAACTGCCTCCGAACAGCCAATGGTCCCGCCCTGGATGTTCAGGGGCCCGTCCACCCAGTAGCGCCCGCCTTCCATCACGTCGGTGATGGCCTTTTCCGCCTCTGCGGGCGAAACCCTCTGGGCAAGGCCGTGACTGCTGAAATCCACCGGCGGCCGTCCCATGAAATTCCTGAAAAACTCATCGGGGGTCTTTCTCAACTCCTGCAGGTTCATGTCACTCGCAATCACGCTCAGGCTGTTATCCCGGATCAGGCCCTGCCGGTTTCCGGTGGGTCTGCATTCCTGGAGGCGGATCGCCTGATTGTTGTAGTCGCATGGATTGGCCGGATCCGAGATCAGCGTGTGGCTGTTGGCCGGATCGTGCGGTGCGCCGCTCCAGATGGTGAAGTTGTTCTCCGGGTTCGCCACGTTGTGTGCCGAGCCGCCGCCGATGACACTCCCGCCAGCGACCACGGGCACCCGTTCCATCTCGTGCTCTTCACTTACACCGCGCACCACGCGTTGACTGATGACGCGACGGGCCAGGCAGTCGGCACTGAAACCCGAGGCGGTGATGTCATAGAAGCCAGGCATGTCAGGCACTCTGACCGAATCCAGCGCGAACTGGGCCACATCGCCCTCCTGGCAGGCCCCGTTCACGTGGACCACCTTCGAATATTCAATGAACCGGAAGGGATCATTGGAGTCGCTGGACCACTGGCCCGTTTCGGGGTCGATCTCCTCGAGACCCAGTAGAAGCATGAAATAGTCGAGACCTGCTTGGGCCGCATTGAATGCCTGCATCTCGCGCTGCTGGTTTCCGGTCACCTGGTTTTCGACCACCACGGTCTGGGCGGTGATGACGCTCAAGATCGTGATCAGAAACAGCAGGACCACGGCGACGATCAGCGTTGCGGCGCCTCTCTGGCGGCAGGGTGCCCCGTAAGAGCGATGGATTGGAACGTTCATATCTGCAACTCCAAAGCGCTCGCGTTCAATCAGGTGAGATGGTCGCGAGCAGGCGACGATTGTTGGGAATGCGGATCTCCGTCGTGATCGTGGTCTCCAGCGGCTGATCCCTACCGGCCTGGCCGGCAGGAGTGTTCGCCTGGCCCGTGACCGTCAGGAACAATTGCCGGTGTTCGACCAGCAGGTCGCCGCCCAGGGTCTTTTCCACACTGGCCTCCGGAAGGACGGCAAGGTCAGCGCGGTCACAGGGGAGCGTCGTAGCGTCGTCCGACAACCAGGACCACTCGTCCAGGGCCTGCTCCTGGTCACCATATTGGCGCAACGCGAGGTTGAAGCACCTCGACCCTTCCTGCGCTTCTGAATCGACGCTGGGGTCCGAGGTCGACAACCGGAAGTCAGTAATATTCACCCGGCGTTCGTCGGTAAGCGCGGCGGAATTGCTGGAGCCCCAGTTGTCGCAGGTGGTGTCGTCGGCGGCCACCTTCATCTCGACCACACCGATGCCGTTTGTGCCTTCCACCCATCGGAAGCCGAAGCTCTTCAGTGCCGCGACCGACCGGTTGTAACCGAAGCGCACGCAGTCGCCCGTGCTGGAGATCTCGATCCGATCGTAGTCATTCTGGAGGTCCGCCAGTGTCCGGGTGCTGGTGACGTTATCGAACCCGGCGCGGCGAATGTCGTTCGCAACGACCTCGGCAACGGAGCGCACCTCGTGGTTCAGCTGCGCCATGGTCAGCACGGCGGTGTTCGAGCGTATCGACGCAATGTAGACGCTGGTCACCGCTGTCATGAGGATCATTCCGATCAGGATTCCGATCATCAGCTCAACGAGCGTCAGGCCACTGGCTAGTCTGCGTGATCCCATGCCTGCCTCCCCTTGTCGCTGAAACATCACTTGTGTCTGCATGGCTCGACCCCCATCAACAGGCCCCGTACCCGAGGCTGCCGGCACCCTGCTCGCCGCTCGGGGCGCAGATGCGCGCCCGGCCCATCAGGTTGAGTTCAACGTCGAGCCGGCTCCCGCGCGACGACGTCAGCTGGACAGTGCCCAGTGCCGCGTTGCCATCGAGAAAGTTCTGCACCGTGCCCCGGACCGGGTCGAAGACCGCTTCGCCGAAGTTGGTCGCTGTCGTGACCCCCGGAAACCTCGAGGATCGGACCTGCATCAGGCATTTGTCCGTGCCGTCTACGCAGGCGTTGGAGTCACAGGCTTCAACCACGACCCACTGGCTGTCCGCCTCTCCGTCGATCCTGAGGCAGGTCTCGACACTGCGCTGGAAGGCCTGGCTCCTACCCACATGCATCCCGTTCTTCACCGCCTCTGCGGCCCCGGAGAGGCGGCGGTTGTCGATGGACTGCAGGAAGGAAGGCGCAGCGATTCCGGCCAGAATCGCCATCACCACGATCGTGATGATCAGCTCGACGAGGGTGAAGCCGGAGGACTGTCGACGCATGAAGGCAACTCCCTGGGCCTGCGGCCATGATAGATCGTAAAGTATATTTTTGGATATATCTGGTTATATGAATTATAGCCTCTCTTTTCCCCGCTGGCCGCCCAACCGTGACCGTTCGCCGGCGAAAGATGACCGTTTAACCAAATTAAGCCAAAAAAATACACCCATAGGTCAGATAAAGAATAGGGCCTTTGTTATATTCCTACGTAGGCGGACCAAACGGGAGCAGAAACCATGAGACAGCCCCTCCACCGGCATGGCGGGTTCACGCTGATCGAACTGATGATCGTTGTGGTCATCATCGGCATCCTGGCCTCGATCGCGATCCCCGCGTACCAGAACCACGTGATCAAGGCCCAGCGATCCGATGGCACAACGGCGTTGATGGACCTTCGCATGGCCCAGGAGCGCTGGCGGGCGAACAACACGAGCTACACGAATAACATCGTGGACCTGGTCGGCGTCGGCGCAGAAAGCCCCGAGGGTCGCTACGACCTTGAGATTGTCGCGGATTCCGCGGATGCAACCAGTTTCGAGTTGACCGCCACGAAACGGTCCGACGGAGGTCTCGCGGACGCAAAGTGCCCGTCCCTCACGCTGACATACGAGCGCGGCGAGGTCACCACCGGTCCGGACGGCTGCTGGAGCAACTAAGCGGCCGGGCGGCAGATCCGGTCGGCCACCACCGTGTTCGGATCAGCAAGCAGCGACGGACGCGCTGCCGGTGCCGAATGGGCGCGTGAACGAGGCCATGCGAGAACCGCACGGCGCGTCGGATACGCGGCCCGCGCAAGAAGCCGCTCTCGCAACCTGGAACTTTACATAGCCGCGGGCTGCTCCGACATGGACGCGCCGTCGTGCAAGCTGAATTCCGCCTGGCTGAAGACAGGGCTCTTTGGATGCACCTCCTTGAACATCACGTTGTACCGCGCGCGCCCTGCGTTAAAGCTCACACGCACGCCAGAGGGTAGGGCGCCTGCGGCGAACAGCAGGCAGCCGGTGCCAGCCTCACCGCGTTTGTGAAAGAACAACCCCGGGTGGACTCCCTCAGCAACCCCGTCGACGGGTGCGAAACTGCGGATGTCGACGGGCACGCAGGCCTGGGTGAGGTACTGGACCCCGACCGTGGCAGTGTCGGGATCGTCGTAGCGCAGCCAGCGGATGACCCCGAGCTGCCAGTTGATGCGCTCTTCCTCGGCAATCCGCATGGCGATCAGGTTGCCGCTGTAGATTGTGTCGACGGGCGACTGGAGCAGCAGACAGCAGCCGCCCGCGCCCACGTTCTTCATCCAGGCCACCGTGGCGCTCGGCAGAACCTCGCTCCCGTCCTCGGCGTACTCCGGCACACGATCGTCGATCCCGCGCACGGCCGAATTCCACACGGCTTGCACGCGCTCAAGCTTCCTCGGCGAAAGGCGCCGGATCTCGCGCGGCTCCAGGTAACCTGCTTTGAAATCCGGGCGAGCTTCATGGCCGTCGCCCGGCATGCCAAGGCTGAAGATGGCGGGAATACCCGACGGATCATCACTCTGCTCGGCGAAAAACGCGCCCGGCATCAGGTCGGAGCCGACATCTGTCACCAGGCGCGGGGCGCGGTAGTCGGCACGAATGATGGTATGGATTTCCCTTAGTCCGGTCGCGGTGACCAGGGGACCACGATCCGCTGGCTCACGCTTGAACTGGCGCATCGGAGGTACCACCCAGCGGCGGCGCAAGCGCTGGTGGAGACTGTCAACGGCCTTCTGCGTGGCTGCCGCGTCAACCGGTGCTGGCGGGGTGAAACGCAGTGCCGCAATGACCGGGCCCAGATCGACGTACCGGACGCTCGGTGCCGTGGCACCCTGCCCCATCAACAACGAAGGAGGCCGATCAACGCTCAGCATCATGCGGAGCATCGGCCGGTCCTGATCGCCGGGACTCACCGCCCTGTCCACGCAGCGCAGGGGTATCGCCTTGAGCCACTGCGCAAGTACGCTCGCTTCCCCACGGTACAAGGCGCAGACGTCACTCGATGCGAGCACGGCGATGCGCGCGACGGTCGCCTCGACACTCGCAGGCTCGTACCCGGAACTTCGTTCCCGGTCGGTGGGTGACTCGGCGGCCACACCAAGATCCTCCGCGAGGGCAAGGGCACGATGGAGCTGAAGCCAGAATCCACGGGGCTCAGTCTGATAGAGGCGCCAGAGGTGCAGGGAGAGCATCTGGCTCAGGTACGTGGCTCTGCGCAGGTGCCAACCGGCGTGGGCCGGCAACTGTTCCCGCTGCACCTGCACCAGTCGCAGGTGCACGGCGGACAGATCCTTGAGCAGCGTCGCGAAGTTCGTGACCAGCACCTGGTGCGGTCGTGCCACCGGTCCCTGCAACCGTTCGATCTGTGAAGAAAAAACCGACAGCATCGGGAAAACGCGACGGTTACAGACAAGGCTCAACCCGGGCAGATCGATCTCATCGACCCGCAGTTCGTTCAGGGCCCGCACCATCTCTAGCGAGACCTCGAACTGGGCTACCAGGCCCTCCTGCCAGCGGGCCTCCAGCCATGCCTCGAGGGCCTGAGGAGTTCGATAGCGGGAGGCATCGGCAACCGTTTGGGACCCTCCCGGATCATCGAAGCCTGACGGTTTCGGGGTTTCGCCCATAACGCCCCCTCATTTAGCCCTTCACTCTCCGAATAGTATAGATCGTATTGTCTGTTTTTTCTATCCCTAAAGACCGGGCCCCATGCCAGCCGACCAATACGGCGGCGGGCCTTGAATTTCGGCACATCCACTTTGCTTGCGCTTTGCTCAGACCTTCAGGACACCCGCCTCGTTGGCTCCCCCCGTGCAACGCGGAGGCGGATGCTATACGCCGCCTCTGATGACGGCCATCATCTCGCGCATCTCGTCCTGGGCGTCTTCGATGATAGCGAGCTTCCCGTATTCGTTCGGGGGGACCAGGCCCAGCTTGGCGAAGGCCGGCACCTCGTGATATGCGGGAACCTCGGCAGCGGACCCGGTCTGGTTCAGATGATAGAGCCGGGCCACGAGCACGATGTCGCAGTAATCGGTCTTCCGATGCTGATCCCGGTGCCAGTCGCCGGACTCTCGGACCACCATGCTGATGTCCGGACCCAGGTTCCAGGAGCCGACCACCAGTTCGCCGACGACCCCGCGCAGTTTCTCGAGGATGGCGTCGATTTCGCCGTCGCTGATCTCCGGGTGATTCCGACCCAGGTAGTCGAGCACGGGGACCGAACCGACATCGTGCAGGAGGCCCGCGAGCAGCGCGTGCTCGGGATCGAAGCCCGTGCAGTGCCGGGCCATCACGAAACTGAGCACCGAAACCTGCGCGCTGCGGTCCCCCAGTTCCTGCATCCGCCGGCGCAATGCGGGTGACTTCGACTGAAACACCTGTTGCATGGCGATCGTGATCGCGAGCCGGCGCGCGGCGGTTAGACCGAGGCGAACGATGGCATCGCGCACGCTCTTGACCGGATTGCCACTGCCGTACGCCGCACTGCTGGCGGCCCGGATCAACCCGCCGGTCACGGCCAGGTCCATTCCAACGATGCGCGCAAGGCGCGCGATGTCGACGTCCGGATCCTTCATCGCCGCCTGGATCTTGATGGCGATCTCGGGCAGCGCGGGCAGGTCGACCTTGCCGCTCGCGCAGGCCTCGTACACCTCGGCGAAAAGCGCGCCCTCGGTATCGTCCAGCTCGACGTCCTCGACCTCGTAGCCCGACTGGCTCTGCTGCTGCTGCAGGATTTCGAAAACTCGGCGATCCACCCGAAGAAGACGAACCCCGGTCAGGGCCTCGGCCTGTTCCTTGAAACGGCCCTCGGAGAACAGCGGCTGACGCGCGCGGGTGCTGCCGGCGGCAACGGTCCGCGTCTCGCCCTCGCCCTCGCCCACCAAACTGATGCTCCCTTCCAGCAGGTAGATCAGCCAGCGATGTTCCTGCGAGGCGTCCAGCCGCTGCCCCCGACGCAGGTCCACGAACTGGGATCGCTGCGCGAGCCCCGCGCGCTTTTCCCGGTCCAGTTCCTTCACCGGATGAAGCTCGTCAAGGACCTTGAGATCAGGAACCGCCTCAGCCATGGTTGCGAGCCTCCCCCAGTTCGATCATCCCCTACCTCGCGGATCGATTGCGTCGTTGATTCTGCCGACCGGGCCGGAACAGGCCCGGATCGACACCTGGCTTCCGCGCAGGATACCGGGCGAATCGGATGGTGGCCAACGAAGGCCCGGAATCGGCGCGATGGTCGAAGTCTAGCCTGATTGGGACGAAGGCACCGCAGCGGCGCCCCTTCCATACGATTTCCCCTGCCGGCAGAGGATTCCTCCGCATCCGGAAGTCCACTGCACCCACGGCACAAATTCCGCCGGGTACCTGCCTCCAGCCGGACAAAGCAGGGCCTGATTATCACGCAAGCTCCGCAGGCTGTCCTGTCGTGGACAACGCACTCTCCGCATGAGCCTTCCCCGTAGGAGGCGAGCCCTCTCGCCGATCTGGCGCCGGTCAACCCATCGGCCAGGGGCTGGCCTCCTACATCCGGGACCCTTGCAACAACACCAATCTGACCACCGGCGGACCTTTCGTGATCATCAGGAAGCAGGGTGGCCGACCCGGTTCACCCGTTGGCGCGGGGCAGCGACCGCTGTCAAAGGCCGAGCCGTTCGGACCAGCCGAAGAGCCGTCCCGAAGCCGTGGTGCGGGGAGCTCCGGCGATACCTTCCCACACGGCCCGCGCTTCGGGTGACAGCAGGCTCCAGACCAACGCCATCGCCTCCGCGCTGCGTTCGAGGGCCAATTCGCCGCCCAGCGCGAGTCCGGTGCCATCCGGGGATGCCACCCAGGTCCCGCTTCCCGCAGCCTCGATCGCGTGCAGCATCACCGCACCCCTGACGCTGCCCGAACCCGCGCCGACCTCCAGTGCACCCCCCAGGACCAGGATCATCCCGGTGAAGTCCGGGGCCTGCTCGAAGTGAAGACTGCCGGTGACGATCAGGATTCCGGCGCCGCTCACGGGTCCCGAGACATGCAAATCGGCCCGCCCGCCGTCCGAGCCGCGAATGATATTGACCGTGGGCGCCTCGACCGTGCCGAGATCCCAGGGCACGGGGCCGTCCTGCGTGTCGACCGATTCGGCGATCGCCTCGACCAGCGCCTGCAGCAAGACCGGAGTCGGGAAATCACCCTCTGCGCCCACGGGCTCGACACCGCCGGCCAGCAGACTCAGTTCGTCGCGTGACAGTGCCGCCCGAACCTGCTCGGCATCGGCTTCGCTGGCGGTCAGGATGGCAGGCCCCGGTGCGTCGCCGTCACCTGCGGGAACCCGCAGCACGGCGTCCTCCCGGAGAACGAAATCGGCCACGGGCCCGCCCAGGACGATCGGCGCCAGCCCATCCGGCGCCAGCGGCATTGCTCGCCGATAGCGGGCGCTGACCTCGCGCACCGTGCCGCTGCCCTCGACCTGCCCGCGGCTCACGATCAGGACCTCGTCGCCCTCGAAGTGCAATTCCTGAATCGACCAGGTGACGCCCGGCCGCAGGACACGGTCCTGCGCATGCAGGGCGGCGATGGCGCCCTCGGGATCGTTCCAGTGGAGTTGATCATGGCGTTCTCCACCACTGGAGTCGTCCCACCAGGCCGCTGCACGCAGCAGCCCTGCCTCCGCCGCCGTGAACGCCTCGGTCACCTGGCGCTGGTTTCCGGCGATGCGCTCATCGACGATGGCCTGGGCCATGCCGGCGACGGCCAGGATGCTCGCCACCAGCAGCAGGACGAGCACCACGATCAGCGCCACCCCGCGTCGTCGAATAACCTTCCCCCGAATCCCATGCATTCCCTGCACCTCGCTTCCCGCCATCAGAGAGACTGATACTGCGTCAGCACCGCATTGCGCAGACTCACGACGAACTCGACGGCATGGGTGAGGACCTGCGCCCCGGCACGGCTCTCCAGCACCAGCTCGATGCGCAGTGCCACCGGCCGTTCCCAATCCGGCTGTCCCGAGGCATTCATCGCGACCGCGGTCATGGAACGCACGTCGCTCACCAGGGGTTGGTTCTGCATGGGAACGTCATCGTTGCCGCAGCGCAGCTGGTTGTCCTGCACGCTGTAGACGCTGGCCACCCAGGGCCCGGTCTCGCCCAGGCAGTTCATCCCGGCCTTGCGCACGGTGAAGCGATGCTGTTCGAGGGAGCCAAGGTCGCCGGGCTCCAGTCCCTCCGGAAGCCCCAGTTCGCCATTCTCCCGCAGGCCCGCACTGCGAATGTCCCGGGTCATGAAATCCGCTGCGAAACGCAGATTTTCCTTCATCAGTGCGACGCGCTCCTGCTCGAGGTGAAGTTGGCGCACGCTGAGGAACAGGCTGACCGCAGCTCCCGTCAGCAACAGCCCGAGGGTCATCGCCACCATCAGTTCCACCAGGGAAAAGCCCCGCCGGTGCCGCTGCCGATGGGCCGGGGCGGCCCGCATACGCGTCCGCCTCATGGCAGACGCTCGGGCAGCAGTTCGATGACGTACCCCAACTGGGAGCGGCCATCGACTGCGTCCTCGAAACGCGTTTCCGCCCAGGAGACCGTGATCACCCGGCTGAGCGCGGACCCTTCGATCGTTACGTCGAGTTCCGGCAGGCAAACGTGGCCTTCACCCGTTTCGCAGCTGCGCCGCTGCCGCCAGTCGGACAGCCAGGCGGTATCGATCTGCCCGTCTCCCAGTCCCTGCCAGAGCCGCTCGCCTGCGTCGGCGGCGATCAGGCTGGCAAGGCTGCGCTGGTAGGCCGAATGGGTCGCCTGCAGGGCGTTCAGCTGCAAGGCGACGCAGCCGAGGGTACCGACGGAGAGCACGAGCAAGGCGATCAGGACTTCCAGCAGGGTGAAGCCGCTGGCGCCCGCAGGCTGCACGGCAGCGCGCGTCGAGCCGATCGCCGGAGCCCGGGGACGATCGGCTCGAGTGGCGCCTTGGACGCGCGCAGCTGTCACGGAATGACGCAGACTCATGCCTCGCAACCTCCCTGTTGCACCCGGACGCGCCCGGTTCGGCTGATCACGACCTGGCGTCCGGCATCGCCCGCGCAGAGGGTGATGGTGCCCATCTGCAGGCTGCCGTTGGCACGCCTCGTGGAACCCAGCCCCACGTAGGAGACATAGCGCTGCACCGGGGTGTTGCCGGAGATGATCATGCCGTCCGCGGTTGCCTCGCCCACCGCCAGCAGGGGGTCGTCCTCGGCCCGCTGACCGGTTCCCCCGGTGTCCACGAAGACGATCCAGCCCTGCTCCCAACCGCCCGCGGCGGCGCAGAAGAGACCGTCTGCGCTGTTGCAAAGGGTTACGCGGCCGTTGCGCCGGACGGCCTCGGAGCGGGTGAGGTGGAGCGCGGCGACCAGGCGGTTGGTCGCCGTCGTGAGCCGGCTGTCCTGGGCCAGGCTGCCAAATGCCGGCACCCCGATACCCAGCAGCACGCCGAGCACGGCAATCGTGACGAGGAGTTCAACCAGGGTGAGCCCCGCTTCCCTGCGCATCGCTGGCCTCCTTCCCTGAGGCTTGCTGTGGTCGAGTCAAAGAATAACGCGTGATCCCGCCCGATTGCACCCGAGCGGTCGATCTATATCACCTGCCAGCAGGATCTATGGACACGCCCGGCCGGTCCGCGACCGGCGCGCGGGCTCAGGCGCTGGCGCGGGCGGCCTTCTTGCGCTCGTGCTCGAGCAGGAACTTCTTGCGGATGCGGATGTTCTTCGGCGTGACCTCGACGAGTTCGTCCTGGTCGATGAACTCGATGGCCTGCTCCAGCGTCATGCGGATGGGCGGGGTCAGGATGATGTTCTCGTCCGAGCCGGAGGCGCGGACGTTGGTGAGCTGCTTCGCCTTGAGCGGGTTCACCACCAGGTCGTTGTCGCGCGAGTGGATGCCGATAACCATGCCCTCGTAGACCTCTTCGCCCGGGCCAATGAACAGCTTGCCGCGCTCCTGCAGGTTGAACAGGGCATACCCCAGCGCCTTGCCCATACCGTTGGCGATCAGCACGCCGTTGGGGCGCGCGCCGATGGCACCGGTCCTGAACGGGGCATAGTGCTCGAAGACGTGGTGGATGATGCCGGTGCCCGAAGTCGAGGTCAGGAACTCGGTCTGAAAGCCGATCAGGCCGCGCGAGGGCATGATGTAGTCCAGCCGCACCCGGCCCTTGCCATCCGGGACCATGTCCTGCAACTCGCCGCGGCGCATGCCGAGGGCTTCCATCACCGTGCCCTGGTGCGCTTCCTCGATGTCCACCGCCACGCGCTCGAAGGGTTCGCAGGCCTGCCCCTCGAGTTCACGCAGCACGACCTCCGGGCGCGAAACCCCGAGCTCGTAGCCCTCGCGGCGCATGTTCTCGATCAGGATGCCCAGGTGCAGTTCGCCGCGCCCGGAGACCTTGAACTTGTCGGCGTCGGCGGTCTCTTCCACGCGCAGCGCGACGTTGTGCTTGAGTTCCTCGAACAGGCGTTCACGCAGCACGCGGGAGGTCACGTACTTGCCTTCCCGGCCGGCGAACGGCGAGGTGTTGACCTGGAAGGTCATGCTGACCGTCGGCTCGTCGACGTTCAGCGGCGGCAGCGCCTCGACCTTCGCCGGATCGCAGAGGGTGTCGGAAATGTACAGTTCGTCCATCCCCGTGAAAGTGATGATGTCGCCGGCGGCGGCCTCGGGAACCTCGATCCGGTGCAGGCCGTGGAAACCCATGATCTGCAGCACGCGCCCGTTGCGCACGTGACCCACGCGGTCGATCACCTTGACCGGGCTGTTGCTCCGGATTTTTCCGCGCGAAATGCGGCCGATGCCGATCAGGCCCTGGAAGCTGTTGTAGTCCAGCGACGACACCTGCATCTGGAACGGGCCGTTCTCGTCCACCTCGGGCGCCGAGACGCGATCGAGGATGGTCTGGAACAGGCAGGTCATGTCACCCTCGCGCACGTCCGGCTCCAGGCCCGCGTAGCCCTGCAGCGCCGAGGCGTAGACGATCGGGAAGTCGAGCTGCTCGTCGGTGGCGCCGAGGCGGTCGAACAGGTCGAAGACCTGGTCGACGACCCAGTTCGCGCGCGCACCGGGGCGGTCGATCTTGTTGACCACGACGATCGGCTTGAAGCCCATCGCGAAGGCCTTGGAAGTCACGAAGCGGGTCTGCGGCATGGGGCCGTCGACGGCGTCGACCAGCAGCAGCACCGAGTCGACCATGGACAGCACGCGTTCGACCTCGCCGCCGAAGTCGGCGTGTCCCGGGGTATCCACGATGTTGATGCGGTAGTCGTGCCAGCGGATGGCCGTGTTCTTGGCCAGGATCGTGATGCCGCGTTCCTTTTCGATGGCGTTGGAGTCCATCAGGCGCTCGCCCTGCTCGGTGCGGGCGTCCAGCGTGCCGGATTGGCGCAGGAGCTGGTCGACAAGAGTGGTTTTGCCATGATCGACGTGGGCGATGATGGCGATGTTGCGCAGTTTCGCGGTCATTCGGGACGGGCTCGGCGGAGAAAGGGTCGCGGATTATACCCTTTTGCAGTATGCCCTGCTGGTGGGCTCCTCTTTACGGCTGGCAGTCCGCCGCTATTCCGCCGCTATAGGGCGGTGCAGCGGACGCCCTGGCAACCGATAGCGCCTGAGGGCCTGCGGCCTGCGGCCTCCTGCCGCCCGACGCCACGACGCAGGCGTGCGTCTCAATCCTCGAGATAGGTGTAGCCGGTGAGTCCGTGTTCCAACTCGGCCAGGAGCGCACCCGCGTCGGCACCGCGCAGGCCGATGGCGTAGATCTTGTCGCGGTAGGCGCGGCGTAGCGTGTCCGGCTCGAAGTGCACGTAGCGCAGCAGTTCGTCGACGGTGTCGCCGCGCTCGGGTTCGACCAGCCGGTAGCCGCCGTCCTCGGTCAGTTCCACGTTGATGGAATCGGTGTCGCCGAACAGGTTGTGCAGGTCACCGAGGATCTCCTGGTAGGCGCCGACCAGGAAGATGCCCAGGAAGTAGTCCTCGCCTTGGCGCCGTGGGTGCAGCGCCAGGGTGCTGCTGGTGCTCTCGTCCTCGACGTAGCGGTCGACACGACCGTCGGAGTCACAGGTCAGGTCCTGCAGCACGGCGCGTCGGGCAGGCGGTTCATCCAGCCGGTGCAGCGGCAGGACCGGAAAGATCTGGTCGATGGCCCAGGCGTCCGGGATCGACTGGAATACCGAGAAATTGCAGAAGTACTTGTCCGCGAGCTTCTCCACCAGTTCCGCGCGGATCTCCATCGGCAGAGTGCTGCCGGATCGCGCAAGCAGACGCTGGCAGATCACGAAGTAGAGTTCCTCGGCGCGGGCCCGGTCAGCCAGCGACAGCAGCCCGCGGGCGAATCGCGCCTGGGATTCGGTGAAGCCGTAGAGCGCGTCGTGGTAGATCTCCGAGGCCGGGCGCTGGTCGCCGTCGAGCAGCGCGCGCATGCCCGCGAGCACGGTCGGTTCGCCGGGTTCTGCCGGCGGGGGTTCCGCAGTGCCGGGCGCCGCCTCGCTGTCGATCACGTTGGTGATCAGCACCGCGTGGTGCGCCGTCATCGCCCGGCCGGATTCGGTGAAGATTTCCGGCATCAGGCGGTGCTGGTCGCGGCAGATCTGTGCCAGCGGGCGCAGGATGTTCAGCGCGTACTCCTCGACGGAGTAATTCATCGAACAGTCGTTGCGCGAGCGCGAGCCCTCGTAGTCCACGCCGAGTCCGCCGCCGACATCGACCACCTGCAGGTTCGCGCCGGCGTCGTTCAGCGCCGCGAAGTACTGCGCGGCCTCGCCCATGCCGGTCTGGATGTCGCGGATGTTGGCGATCTGCGAGCCCATGTGGAAGTGCAGCAGCTGCAGGTGCTCGAGCCAGTCGACGCTGCGCAGCCGTTCCAGCAGGTGCAGCACGTCGGCTGCCGAGAGGCCGAACTTGGCCTTTTCGCCACCGGTGTTCTGCCACTTGCCCTTGCCGATCGACGCCAGCCGCACGCGCAGCCCGAGCAGCGGGAGCACGTCCATGTCGCGCGACTGGCGGATCACCTCCTCCAGTTCGGAGGGCTTTTCCACCACGATGTAGACCCGGTGCCCGAGACGCCGTCCGATCAGCGCGAGACGCACGTACTCGCGGTCCTTGTAGCCGTTGCAGATGATCACCGAGCCCGCCGGCGCCAGCGCCAGCACCGCCATCAGTTCGGGCTTGGAACCCGCTTCGAGGCCGACGCGCGCGCCGGGCTCGCCGAGGATGCGCTGGATCACCGAGCGCTGCTGGTTGACCTTGATCGGGTAGATCGCGGTGTAGCTGCCCGTGTAGTCGAGTTCCGCCGCCGCGTCGGCAAAGGCCCGGGTCAGGCGCTGCACGCGCGAGCCGAGGACGTCCTGGAAACGCACCAGCACCGGTGGCCCGATGTGCTCCTGACGGAGCCGCTGCGCGAGTTCGAACAGGTCCACCCCGGGATGCTCGGGCCAGTCCGGCCGGCGCATCACCACGTGCCCCGCTTCGCTGATGTGGAAGAAGCCGCCGTTCCAGTGCTCGACGCTGTAGGCTCGGCGCGCGTCCTCCAGACTCCATTCGACTGTGCTCATCCCATCACCGCTCTCGGTCCGGACGGCAAACCGGGGGTTTGCCTGTGATCGGTGCGGCTGCACCTGATGATCGCTATCATACCGCCCACCGCCCACGGCTTGGAGCCCAATGATCATGACGCTCGACGAGAACTGGTTCAGCGAACCCCACATGGACATGGCCTTTTCCCTGCGCATCAAGGGTAAGCTGCACGAGGAGCAGACGCCGTTCCAGAAGATCGAGATCTACGACACCGTGGGTTTCGGCAAGCTGATGGTGATCGACGGCTGCGTGATGCTCACCGATCGCGACAACTTCATCTACCACGAGATGATGTCGCACCCGGTGCTGTTCGCACACCCGAACCCGCGCAACGTGCTGATCATCGGCGGCGGCGACTGCGGCACGTTGCGCGAGGTGCTGAAGCACGACTGCGTGCAGCACGCCACTCAGGTGGACATCGACGAGCGGGTGACCCGGCTGTCCGAGCAATATTTCCCGCGGTTGTGCGAATCGAACGGCGACCCGCGCGCGCGTCTGCTGTTCGACGACGGCATTGCCCATGTGAAGAACGCGGAAGCCGGTTCGATCGACGTGATCATCATCGACTCGACGGACCCGGTGGGTCCGGCCGAGGGCCTTTTCTCCACCGCCTTCTACCGCGACTGCCTGCGCGCGCTGGGCAGCGACGGCCTGCTCGTGCAGCAGAGCGAGTCGCCGCTGCTGCACACCGACAGCATCATCCGGCCGATGCATGACAGCCTGCGCCAGGCGGGCTTCCTCGATGTGCTGACCCTGCACTTTCCGCAGGCGAGTTACCCGTCCGGGTGGTGGACCGCCAGCATTGCCGCCAAGGACGCGACAGTGAATTTCCATCGCGAAGAAGCCGCAGAGGAGCTTCCCTTCGATACCGACTATTACAACGCGGCAATCCAGCGTGCGGCAGCGGCGACACCCGAGTTCTTCCGGCGCAAGCTGTTCGCCTGAACAGCGCCAGGCGGCACGACGCGAGCCCCTCGCCGGTGTGGGTGGGGGGAGACACCGACCGGTGCAGGGACGGTCGGCCAGAGGCTGGCCTCCTACGGGGTCTGGTCAGTACTGGAGAGCAGATCCTGCAGCGCGGCCTCGTCCAGAACGGGGACGCCGAGTTTTTCGGCCCTGGTGACCTTGGACCCGGGGCTGTCGCCCGCGATCACGGCGGTCGTTTTTCCGGAGACGCTGCCGGTGACCTTCGCACCCAGAGCCTCCAGCCGGGCGGTGGCCTCCTCGCGGGTCATGCCCTCGAGGCTTCCCGTGAGCACGTAGGTCTTGCCGGCCAGAGGCTGCGGCCGCTCGGAGGCGGATTCCACCTCGGGCCAGTGCACGCCGGCGTTCCGAAGGGCATCGATCACCTCCCGGTTATGCGGCTCGGCGAAGAAGTTCGCGATGTGTCTCGCTACGACCGGACCCACGTCCCGGATGGCCTCCAGCTCCTCCACCGACGCCTGCATCAACGCCTCCAGGGTACCGAAGTGTCCGGCCAGCGCGCGCGCCGTGACCTCCCCGACCTCGCGGATACCGAGCGCGTAGACGAACCGCGCCAGCGTGGTCTCGCGGGCCTGGTTCAGCGCCTCCTCCAGGTTCTGCGCCGACTTCGGGCCAATGCGCTCGAAGTCCTGCAGGCGCTGGGCGTCCAGCGCAAAGAGTTCGGCCGGATTGCTCACGGCACCCGAGCGCACCAGCTGTTCGATCAGCTTGTCCCCGAAGCCCTCGATGTCCAGCGCCTTGCGCGAAACGAAGTGCCGCAGCGCCTCGCGCCGTTGTGCCGGACAGACCAGGCCGCCGGTGCACCGGACCGCGGCCTTGCCCTCCTCCTGCTCGATCGCGGATTCACACTCGGGGCAGGCGTCGGGTAGCACGATCTCCTTCGTGTCGGGCTCACGCTCGCCCCCGGCCCGGCCGACGACCTCGGGGATCACGTCGCCGGCACGGCGAACGACCACCCGATCCCCGATCCGGATGTCCTTGCGCGCGACCTCGTCCATGTTGTGCAGGGTGGCGTTGCTGACCATCACCCCGCCCACCAGGACCGGCTCCAGGCGCGCCACCGGGGTCAGCGCGCCGGTGCGGCCGACCTGGAAGTCGACGGACAGGAGCCGGGTCGTGCGCTCCTCGGCAGGAAACTTGTAGGCGATGGCCCAGCGCGGCGCGCGGGCGACGAAACCCATGCGCCGCTGGTCGGCGCGGTCATCGACCTTGAACACCACGCCGTCGATGTCATAGGGGAGCTTGCTGCGCCGCCCGGCCATCTCGCGGTAATACGCCAGCGCGCCCTCGGTCCCGCTGACGCAGCTGCGCTCCGGACACACCGGGATGCCCATGTCCGCGAACCAGTCGAGTATCGCCGACTGCCTTGCCGGCAGGGAGAAGTCCTCGGGAACCCAGCCGGGTCCATAGGCGAAGAAGCTGAGCGGACGGCCTGCGGTCACCGCGGGGTCGAGCTGGCGGAGACTGCCGGCGGCCGCGTTGCGCGGGTTCATGAAGCCGCGCTGGCCGGCCTCGTGCAGCCCCTCGTTCAGGCGTTCGAAATCGGCGCGGCGCATGAAGACCTCGCCGCGCACCTCGAACGCATCGGGCCAGCCCGCGCCCTTCAGTGCCAGCGGAATCGCACGTACCGTGCGCACGTTGCCGGTCACGTCCTCGCCGGTCTCGCCGTCGCCGCGGGTCGCCGCCTGGGCCAGCCTGCCGTCCCGATAGAACAGGCTGATCGCGAGGCCGTCGAGCTTGGGCTCGGCCATGTAGGTGATCGCGGCGGCCTCCCGTCCCAGACGCTCGCGGGCGCGGCGGTCGAAGGCTCGCAGGTCTTCCTCGGCCAAGCCGTTGTTGAGCGACAGCATCGGCAGCCGGTGCTGCACCGGTGCGAAGCTGGCTGCAGGGGCGCCGCCCACCCGCTGGGTGGGCGACTCCGGCACCACGAGTTCCGGGTGTTCCGCCTCGATCCGCTGCAGCTCCGCCAGCAGTTCGTCGTATTCGGCGTCGCTGATTTCCGGGTCGTCCAGCACGTAATAGCGCCGGTCGTGGTAAGCGATCCGTTCACGAAGCTCGGCGGCCCTGCGGGCGGGGTCCGCCGCGCGGTCCCCTGCATTCACCGGCTGGCCTTTCTGCGCAACAGCTCCGGGCGGTGGCGCAGCAGCCACTGGTTCATGTCCTCGCGCATGTGGGCCAGGGTCTGGTTGGTCGCGGTGGACTGCTGCGCGTCCATGATCCGCCCGCCCAGATCGCGGGCCAGCACGTGGCTGGTCTCCAGCAGGACCTCGAAGGCCCGCTGCGGGCGGTCACAGAGGTGCACCTGCAGGAACAGGGTGATGCCCGGGGTCATCATGTCGGACAGGTTCTCGTCGGTCAGCGTACCCGGTGCGACCATGTTCGCCACGCTGAACAGGGGCTCCCGGTCGGCGGCGCCCTCCTCGTGGTAGTGATAGATCGACATCTCGCCAGGCTTCAGGCCCGCCCGCCGCAGCGCCGCACCGAGCGCCACCCCGGTAAACGGCCGGTTCCTCGGCGCCACCACGTGCAGCACCAGGATCTTGTCCTTGCCCGGGCCGCGGGCCAGCGGATTGCGCCCGACCACGCGTGGCTCCGACACATCCTCGAAGCGCTCGGCCGCGACAGTCTTGGCCGGGGCCGGCTGCCGCTGCTCCGCCGCGCCGTCGCCGCCAGCGGGCCTGGCGGGCTCCGTCTCCCTGAGACGACCGATGCGTTCCTTCAGCCCGGACAGCACCGACGCGGGCTTCCTGAGCACCTGCTGCCAGGCATCCGTCTCCGTCTCTGGTGTCGGCGCAGGCTTCGATTCAGCCCGGGGTTCCGGTTCGCGTTCCGGCCTCGATGCGGGCCTGGATTCGGGCCTGGATTCGGGGCCGGCTTCGCGCTTCGCTTCCCGTCCGGGCTTGGTCTTGATTTCCGGTAATTCCGGTTCAGCCGTGCCGCGCGGGACGGAGGCGCGATTCTCCGGCTCTCGGCCGGCCTTCCGAGGGGGCCGGGAGACGCCACGATCCTCGGCCTCGAGCAACTGATCGAGTTCCGTGGTGATCCCGCCGAGCGTCGGCTCGATTTCGTGATCGTCCCGATGTGCGCGGATGTGCACACCCCCATCTTCGGCCCAGTCGTCCATCTCGCGCATCCTGGCTTCGCGCCGTCCGCGTTCGCGCACGCGGTGCGCGACCCAGATGCCCGCCACCAGGATCACTCCCAGAATCAATAGGCTGATACGCAACCAATCCACAGAAAAAAACCTCTCGCGTTCCGTCAGGCGTCCGCCAGTTCCACCGCGGCATCGATGTCCACGCTGACCAGGCGCGACACGCCGGGTTCGTGCATGGTAACGCCGATCAACTGCTCCGCCATGGCCATGGTCGTCTTGTTGTGTGTGATGAAGATGAACTGGATGCGTTCCGACATTTCCTGCAACAGCGCACAGAAGCGGCCGACGTTGGCCTCGTCCAGCGGCGCATCGACCTCGTCGAGCATACAGAAGGGCGCGGGATTCAGTTCGAAGATCGCGAACACCAGCGCCGCCGCCGTCAGCGCCTTTTCGCCACCGGACATCAGGTGGATGGTCGAGAGGCGTTTCCCGGGGGGGCGTGCCATGATGGCAACGCCGGTGTCCAGCAGATCGTCGCCGGTCAGTTCCAGGCGCGCCTCGCCGCCGCCGAACAGGCGCCGGAACTTCTGTCCGAGGCCCTCGTTGACCTTATCGTAGGTCGCCCGGAACATGGCGCGGGTCTCCCGATCGATCTTGTGCATGGCCTGTTCCAGCGTCTCCAGCGCCGTGATCAGGTCATCGTGCTGTTCCCGCAGGTACTGGCTGCGCTCGACCAGGCTGCGCGCCTCTTCGATCGCGGCCAGGTTGATCGGGCCCAGACGCTCGATCTTCCGATCCAGCGTCGCGATCGCCTCTTCCCAGGACGGAAGATCAGCCGTTTCCGGCAGTTCCGCCGCGAGGGCCTCCGGGTCCAGGCCACTCTCGTGCAGCTGCGCGGCAATCTGTTCTTCCTGGACCCGGAGTTCGCGCAGACCCAGGCGGCGTTCCTCGCAGGCGCCGCGGCCCGCCTCGATCTGTTCGCCCAGCGTGCGCAGCTGCCCGGCCAGTTCCCGGAGCAGCGTGTCGCAATCCTCCAGTGCCGACCGTGCCGCCGTCAACCCGATCTCGGACGCCTGCCGCTGTTCGAGTTTCTCCTGCAACTCCTGGCGCCAGCCGTCCAGCGGCGCGAGGCGTCCGGTGCGCGCCTCCTCGAGCCGTGACAGACGCTCCCGATCCTGCGCCGTCTGCTGCTCGAGTCGTTCGCGGTGTCCCTGCTCCAGGGCCACCCGGTGCCGGGCCTCCTGCAGCGCGAGACGGGCGGCCGAGGCCCTTTCGCGCGCCTGCTGTACCACTGCGCGTGCGGCCTGCTGACGCTCCTGCGCCAGCTGGTTGCCCTGGTCCAGATCGGCCTTGTCGCGGTCCAGCCCCTCCAGGTGCGCCAGGGCCTCGTTCCGCTCCGCCAGCGCGGCATCCCTTTGCTCGGAGGCGCGTGCGATCTCCTCTTCCAGCTCCCCGATCTCCCGGGACAGGAGCCGGCGCCGCTCATCCGCCTGCTGGGCACGATCGCGCAGCCGCTGGAGTTGCGCCTCGCGACCGGCCACCTCGCGCTGGCTCTCGCGCAGCCCCGCCTCGACCTGCTCGAGCTCGCCCTCGACCCGGTGGATGGCCTCGCGGCGCGCATCCAGCCCGGACGCAGACTCCTGGCCGCGGGTCCCTAGCTCGACGGCCTCCTGCTCCAGCGCCCGTTCCAGGCGCAGGCGCTCGATCACGCCCTGGACCTGTCGGTCCAGCGTGCGATGGCACAGCCAGCCCGGCCCCACCCAGGTCCCGTCGCGGGTGACCACGCTCTCGCCAGGTGCACAGGAGCGCAGACGCTCGTGCGCCTGGGCCGCCGTGTCCACGCAGTGCACCGTGGCGAGATGCGCCCGCAGCGCATCCGGGCCCCGGACCCGCGCGGCCAGCGAGTCCCCGGCAAAGACGCTGCCATCGGGGACCGGGTCCAGCGCGCGGAATGCCGCCCCGGGCAGGCTCGCCGGCATCTCGGACAGGGACATCAGGACCGCCTCGAACCACTGCCCCAGCACCACCTCGACCGCTGCCTCCCAGCCCGGATCGACATCGATCTGTGCGGCGACGCGCTGGCTGGGGTCGATCCCCTGCTCCCTGGCCCATTGCTCGAAACGGCCGCGGTCCTCGTCCTGGTCCATGCCGGGAAGGATCTTCAGCGACGACAGCTGTCCGGCGATCTCGCGGGCCTTGCGCTCGAGGGCATGGGCGGCGTCCTGCTCGGCCTGCAGGTCCCGGCGCTGCGCGGCCAGATCGTCGCGCAAGATTTCGCGGCGCTGCTGCAGGGCATCGTGGCTTTGGCCGGCCGCGGCGAATTCCTCCTCGGCAAGCCGCAGGGCTTCCCCGCCATCTTCCTGCGGCAACCGGCCCTGTTCCTCCAGCAAGCGCTCGCGCCGCTGCCGCGCCCGCTGCAGCAGCTGATCCGCGTGGTCCATCCGGGTACGCGCGAGCTGGGCGGCCTGCTGGGGCTCGGCCATCGCCTGGTGCCAGGACGAACGGGCCTCGCGAGCCGCGTGCAGCTCCTGTTCCGCGGTCTCTGCAGCGCGCTCCGCCTGTTCGAGCGCCTCCGCAGCCGCCTCGTAGTCCAGTTCGTGGGTCGAGATCGCCGTCTCCGCGGAGTCGACCCGGTGCAGAGCGGTGGCCAGGGCCTGCTCGGAATCCCGGATCCGGGCATCCAGCTGGGTCTGTTCCCGCGCCTCGCGCTGGAGTTCGTCCTCGGCGTGGCGGATGGACTGTTCCAGCCGCGACACGGCGGCCGAGACGTCGTAGAACTGCGCCTGCGCGGTCTGCAGATCCCGTTCGAGATCGGCCCGCAGCACCCGCTGCTGCTCCGCCTCGGTCTCCCTCCTCCGGCCTTGGGTCTGCAGGCCGGCCAGCGCGGTCTCCGCCGCCACGAGTTCCTGATTCTCGCGGGCCAGCCGTTCCTCCTGGCCGCGCAGGCGCAGCAAAAGCAGTTCCGCGCGGCGCTGGCGCCGGGTCGCGGCCAGGTCCTGGTAGCGCTCGGCGACCTCGGCCTGGCGGGTGAGCTTGGCCGCCTGCCGGTCCACTTCCTCGCGGACGTCGTCCAGCCGCTCCAGGTTCTCGCGCGTGTGGCGGATGCGGTTCTCGGTCTCGCGCCGGCGCTCCTTGTACTTGGAGATGCCCGCCGCCTCCTCCAGGTAGACGCGCAGTTCCTCCGGCCGCGCCTCGATCAGGCGCGAGATCATGCCCTGCTCGATGATCGCGTAGCTGCGAGGTCCCAGGCCGGTGCCGAGGAAGATGTCGGTGACGTCGCGCTTGCGCGCGCGCAGGCCGTTCAGGTAGTACTTCGACTGGCCGTCCCGGGTCAGGGCGCGGCGCACCGAGATCTCGGCATAGCTGCTGTACTCGCCGCCCAGGCGTCCCTCGCTGTTGTCGAAGAAGAGTTCGATGCTCGCCTGACCCACCGGTTTGCGTGAGGCCGAGCCGTTGAAGATCACGTCCTCGCCCGAATCGCCACGCAGGTGCTTGGCCGAGGACTCGCCCATCACCCAGCGCACCGCGTCGATGGTGTTGGACTTGCCACAGCCGTTCGGCCCGACGATACCGACCCGGTTGCCGGGCAGCACGAGCAGGGTCGGGTCGACGAAGGACTTGAAGCCGGCCAGTTTTATACGGGCAAGTCGCACGGGTGTAGGGGGTCCAGTGGGGACAACGGGTAGAATCTTACATGGTTCGGCCCGGCTTGTTGCCAGGCGCCAGAAAACTGCTGACAACAAGGATCCCCGATGCCCAGCGAACCCAGCAACACCCTGGACAGCTTTCCTAATCCCCAGCCGGAGCGGGACTTCACCATTTATATCCGCATCCCGGAGTTCACCTGCCTCTGCCCGGCCACCGGTCAGCCCGACTTCGCGGAGCTGCACCTGCAGTACGTGCCCGCGGCGGCCTGCGTGGAACTGAAGTCGCTGAAGAACTATATCTGGTCCTACCGCGACCAGGGCGCCTATCACGAGGCGGTGACCAACCGCATCCTGGACGATCTGGTGGCGGCCCTGCAGCCGCGCTTCATGCGCCTGACCGCCGATTTCAACGTGCGTGGGGGCGTGTACACGCAGGTGGTGGCGGAGCACCGGGCCGAGGGATGGAGCCCGAGCGCACCGGTCAGCCTGCCCCCGCCGACGCGTTCCTGAGGCGCGCCGCCCGACTGGGCGAGCGGATCCCACTTGATCCGGCATTGCATCGGGATCGACCTCGGAACCTCGGGCGTCCGCGCCGAGATCCTGGACGCCGCCGGGGCCTCCCAGGGCGCCCTTCGCCGCGCGTGGCCGGTGGGCTTCCGGAACGAAGAACCCGGCGGGCCGGATGATCCCGAGGTCTGGTGGGCGGCCGTGGCCGACCTGCTCCGGCAGGCCGCACGGCGCCTGCCCGACGCGCCCGTGGCCATCGCCGTCGACGGCACCTCGGCGACGCTGCTCGCGGTGGATGGCGCCGGCGACCCGATCGGGCCCGCGCTGCTGTACAACGACGCCCGGGCGGTGGACGAAGGCGAGCACCTGCGCGGGATTGCGCCGCCGTCCAGTGCGGCTCATGGGGCGTCGTCGTCGGCGGCCAAGCTGCTGTGGCTGCGCCGCCAGGGCTGGCTGAAGGGCGCCGCCCGGGTGCTGCACCAGGCGGAATGGATCAGCGGCCGCCTGCAGGGCCGCCACGATCGCGGCGACGAGAACAACGCCCTGAAGCTCGGTTACGACCCGATGCAGGGCCGCTGGCCCGACTGGTGGCTACGGGAACTGGGGCCGATCGCCGATCTGCTTCCGGAGATCGTGCCGGCCGGAACGCCCCTGGGCCGGATCACCGCAGCGGTGGCGCGCGAGACTGGCCTGCACAGGGACAGCCGGGTCGTCGCCGGCACCACCGACGGGATTGCGGGCTTTCTTGCCACCGGCGTCGATCAGCCCGGGACCGGCGTGACCAGCCTGGGCAGCACGCTGGTGCTGAAGCAGCTGTCGGAGCAGCCGCTGTTCGATCCGGCCGCGGGCGTCTACAGCCACCGCGTGCTGGGCCGCTGGCTGGCCGGCGGGGCCTCGAACAGCGGCGGCGCGGTCCTGGCGGCCCATTTCTCGCCTGCCGAGATCGAGGCGCTGGCGCGGGAAATCGACCCGGCCCGGGATACGGGGCTGGATTACTACCCGCTGCTGCGCCCCGGCGAGCGGTTCCCGGTCAGCGATCCCGCGCGGCGACCGCGCCTGACACCGCGCCCCGCGAGCGACGCACGCTTCCTGCAGGGCCTGCTCGAGGGCATCGCGCGCATCGAGGCGGCCGGCTACCAGCGGCTGCAGGCATTGGGTGCGGCCCCCGTGACCGCGATCGTGACCGTCGGTGGCGGCGCCGCGAACGCGCAATGGACCGCGCTGCGGGAGCGCATCACCGGGGTACCGGTGCTGCGTGCCGAACACGAGGAGGCAGCGCGCGGCGCCGCCCTGCTCGCAGGGATCGGCGCGGCGGCCATCTGACCCACATGGGGCGGCTCGTCGTCAGGCGTGACCCGCAGTCGGTGCGTCGTGCGTCGCCGTCTGCAGCGAACGCAGCGCCTGTTCCAGCACGTCGCGGGCCAGACCCCGGGTCAGCTCGGGATCAGCGGGAATCATTTCCGTGCGCACCGCAATGGCCATGGCGAGGGCCTGCAGCAGGTCGCCGTTGCGGGTCTCGCCCAGCAGTGCGATCTCGTGGTTCACGACCTCCAGAATGCGATCCAGCAGCTGGTGTACTCGGGTTGCGGAGCCGGTCTCGGGGTGCAGTCTGAATTCAAAGGAGATGGCATCCCCGGTCGGCGTGGTGAAACGATATGGCAGATAGTCCATGGTCTTCTCCAGGGTCGGGGAATCTTGGTCAGGTTCCGATGGCGGCTGGAACGTTCGCCATCAGCATGTAGTTGACGCCTTCGTAGCGCGTCAGGCGCATCCGCCTGCTGACGGGGTTCACGGCAACCCCGGAGCGGGCAACGATGCGACAACCGGCCGCTTCCAGCGGCCGGGTCAGTTCGCGGGGCCGGACGAACCGGCGCCACTGATGAGTGCCCCGCGGCAGCACCCGAAAGATGTACTCGGCACCGATGATGCCCGCGATGTAGGACGCCACGGTTCGGTTCAGGGTCGCCAGGACGAGGAAACCTCCGGGCCGTACCTTCGCCAGGCAGTGCTGGAGAAACGCCTGCGGGTCGACCACGTGCTCGATCACCTCCATGTTCAGGACCACGTCGAACCCGTCCTCGGCGAGGTCCTCCAGAGCCACGTGACGGTACTCCACCGCAAGGCCGCTGCCCTCGGCATGGCTGCCCGCGACGATGATGTTGCGCGGCGTCACGTCGATTCCGAGGACCTCGGCCCCGTGACGCGCCATGCTCTCCGAGAGGATGCCGCCGCCGCAGCCGACGTCGAGCATCCGGAGCCCCGCCAGCGGGCGCTGGACTTCGGGGTCCCGGCCCAGTTCGCGGGTCAGGTGCTCGACGACCCAGCTGCTGCGCAGCCGGTTCAGCACGTGCAGGGGCCAGAACGGCCCCTCCTCGTCCCACCAGGTCTCGGCCAGCCGTTGATACCGCGCCACCTCCTCGGGATCGACGCTGGCGGCCTGTATGGACTCCGTTTCCGACATGTCCGGCTCCCGGGCGAAGGCCTTGATGCATACCCCGATTTCGGCCGATTTCGCGGCAGTTAGTTCAGCCGGGGTTGGATTTGATGGTCGGGACGATACCCGGGCGGCTCTTTTACCGAGGGGCAGCCAGGCAGCACCAGGCCTGATTGTCACGAAAGCTCCGCCCGTGTTCAGATTCGTGCTGCTTCAAGGGGCGTGGATGTAGGAGGCCAGCCTCTGGCCGATGGGTTTTTCGGCGCCAGATCGGCGAGAGGGCTCGCCTCCTACGGGGTAAGGCTCATGCGAAGCCTCCGTGATCATCAGAACGCCGGATGCCTGCGGAATGCAGCGAAGCAACCGGGCATGGTCTGGCAGAATAGGCGGATGACGCGATCCCCCTCCCCAGCACGCACCCGCCGGCCACGCGCCCCGCGCAGGACGCTGCTCCGCCGGATTTTGCGCGCCGCAGCCCTCACCTTGGCGTTGCTGCTGGGACTAGCTCTGCTGCTGGTCCTGCTGCTGCGCTGGGTGAACCCGCCGTACTCGATGTACATGTTCAGCGAGGCCGCCGGCCCGATCGCGCCATCCCTGCGCCGGCACTGGCAGCCGGTGCACGAACTCCCGGTGCATGTGCCGCTGGCGGTGATCGCGGCCGAGGACCAGCGCTTTCCCCTGCACGGCGGATTCGACTGGCAATCCATGCAGGAGGCCGTGAACGAGTACCGGCAGGGCCGACGCCTCCGTGGCGCCAGCACCATCAGCCAGCAGACGGCGAAGAATCTGTTCCTATGGCACGGCCGGAGTCTTGCACGCAAGAGCCTGGAGGCCGGCTTCACCGTAGCCATCGAGGCGCTGTGGCCGAAAGCCAGGATTCTGGAGGTCTACCTGAATCTCGCCGAATGGGGTCCGGGCGTCTTCGGCATCGATTCCGCGGCACGCTACCACTTCGGCATCACGGCCCGGGAACTGAGCCGCGAGCAGGCGGCCCTGCTGGCCGCGGTGCTGCCGAACCCGAAGGTCTATTCCCCCACCCGTCCCAGCGAGACCGTGCGCAACCGGGCGCGCTGGATCGAGCGGCAGATGTCCCAGCTGGGACCCGGCTGGCTGGAGCCTCTGGACCTCGCCCGGGAAGGACACCCTGGCTCTGGCTGGCCACCTCCGGCAGCGAGCCGGTAGACTTCCCGACACCAAGCCCGGAAGCCAAGACAGACCGCAAACCTGGAGCAGCGCCGTGTCGAGACGATCCCGCCGGGGACTGAACAACGTCCTTCGCCCACTCCTCGCATGGCTGCTGCTCCTTGCGATCATCCCGGTCGCGGTGGGCGCCGCCAGTGCCAGCGAGGCCGACACCGTCGACGCCCTGATCTCGGTCCTGGAAGACCCCGACGCGCGGGAACGCTTGCTGGAGCGGCTGCGGGGCCTGCCCGCGGCCGGGCCCGACGATCCCGTGGCAGCGCCGGAAACGGAACCGGAGGCCGTCTCATTGCCGCGCCAGATCGCGCAGCTGACGCAGCAGGCGGCGGAAGGCGGCGTCGCCGAGATCCGCCGCCAGGTCGAGATGGCGCGCGAGGTGTTCGACACCCTCAGGGACGCAGACTGGGTGGCATTCGGACTGGCCGTGCTCGACCTCGCCATCCTGATCGCCGTGACTGTCGGCGTTTTCCTGGTCCTGCGCCGGCTCGCCCGGCCGCTGTTCGCTGCGATGGACCGCTGGGTTCTCGCGTCCAACCAAACGATGCTGCTGCTGCGCACCGTTCCTGCGGTCCTGCTCGCGGCCGCCATCGACCTGCTGGTGGTGGTCCTGGCCTGGGTCACCGGTTACGGGCTGGCCCTGCTCGTGCTGGGCGACGCAGGCTTGATGGAGATCCGGCATTCCCTCTTCCTGAACGCCTTTCTGCTGATCGAGGTCGCCAAGGCCGCGCTACGGCTGCTCTTCGCGAGCCGCTACCAGGGTCTGCGCGTCCTTCCGATGGCCGGCGAAGAGGCTGCCTACTGGAACGCCTGGCTCAGCCGGATGGTCGGCTTCATCGGTTACGGTCTGCTGCTGATCGTTCCGATCGTGAACTACAACGTATCGACCGCGGCCGGCCGCTCGGTGGGCCTGTTGGTGATGCTCGTCGCCTTCAGCTACGCCGTCGCCATCATCCTGCAGAACCGGGTCCGGGTCCGGCAGAAGCTGCTGGAGGCGGGCGAGCGCAGCGGGCTGATGTTCTCCCGCTTCGCATTGACCACGCTCGGGCGCATCTGGCACTGGGTGGCGCTGCTCTACTTCGCTGCACTGGCCGCCGTCAGCATCACTCGCCCGGAGGATGCGCTGCCGTTCATGGCAATGGCCACCGGCCAGACCCTGCTCGCGATCATCGCGGGTTTCTTCGTGGGCGCGCTGCTGACGCAGGTCATCAGCCGCCGGATTCACCTTCCGGACGAGACCCGGCGGAACTTCCCGATGCTCGAGGAGCGCCTGAACGCCTACATCCCGACCTCGCTGAAGGTCATGCGCATCGCGATCCTGCTGGTCGTGCTGGCGGTGATCGCCGACGCGTGGGCCGTGTTCAACCTCGGCGCGTGGCTGGCATCCGACGTCGGTGCCGGACTGCTCGGGAAGGTGCTCTCGGTGGCGATCATCCTCGGGATCGCGGCGCTGTTCTGGCTGGTCGTGGCGAGTTGGATCGAGCACAAGCTGAGCCCGGATACCGGCCGCGGGATGCCCAGCGCACGACAGAAGACCCTGCTGACCATCTTCCGCAACGCAATCGCGATCGCGCTGGTGGTGCTGGTGACGATGGTCGTGCTGGCCGAGATCGGCATCAACATCGGCCCGCTTCTCGCCGGTGCCGGTGTCCTCGGATTGGCGATCGGCTTCGGTGCGCAGACCCTGGTCCAGGACATCATCACCGGCGTCTTCATCCAGCTGGAGAACGCGATCAATACCGGCGACGTCGTACAGGTGGCCGGCACCACCGGCACGGTGGAGAAAATGACCATCCGCTCGCTCGGCCTGCGCGACCTGTCCGGAACCTTTCACGTGATTCCCTTCTCGTCCGTGGGCACGGTGTCGAATTTCACCCGCGACTTCGGCTATCACCTCGGCGAATACGGCGTCGCTTACCGGGAGGACACCGACGAGGTGATCGTGCGCCTGCGCCAGGCCTTCGAGGAACTGCGTGCCCACCCGGAACATGGCCTGAAGATCGTCGGCGAACTCGAGGTCCACGGCGTCACCGCCCTGGCCGACAGCTCGGTCAACGTCCGCGTCCGGATCAAGACGTTGCCGGGCGAGCAGTGGGGCATCGGCCGCGAGTACAACCGCCTGGTGAAGCGCCATTTCGACGCCGCCGGCATCGAGATCCCGTTCCCGCACATGACCCTCTATTTCGGCGAGGACAAGAAGGGCTCGGCACCCGCGGCGCATCTGCAGGTGGTGCACCGGCCGGCCGAGGGTCGGGAGGAGGCAGCGGAGAAGCCGGAATCCTTCGCGCGGGATCCCCGTGCGCGCGCCAATCCGAAACACAAGGGCGACTTCGACGAGGGCGACGATTCCTGAACCGGTTCCATCACGCGGCAACGGGACGGGAAACGGAAACTCTGACGCGGATGGATTAGATTAACGGCCATGGCACGGCTGCTGATCATCCTGATTCCGCTCCTCATACTGGCCACCTACGGGCCGGGATGGTGGGTGCGCAGGACCATGGAAAAGTACAGCCAACCGGCCGACCGCTACCAGGGCACCGGCGGCGAGCTGGCGCGGCACCTGCTGAACGAGCGCGGCATGCACGACGTGGCGGTGGAGGTCACCGAACAGGGCGATCACTACGACCCGGAGGCCCGGGCGGTGCGCCTGTCCGAGGGCAATTACCACAGCCGTTCGCTGACCGCGGTGACCGTGGCCGCGCACGAAGTCGGACACGCGATCCAGCATGCGGAGGGTTATACGCCGCTCAAGCTGCGCGGCGAACTGGTGCGCTGGGCTTCGGGCGGACAACGTCTCGGTGCCTTCATGATGCTGGCCATCCCGGTGATCACGATCATCACCCGTCATCCGGCACCCGGGCTTCTGTTCCTGCTGGCCGGGTTGCTGTCGATGGGACTGGCCGCGATCGTCCACCTGGTGACGCTGCCCACCGAACTGGACGCCAGTTTCGGCAGGGCCATGCCCATCCTGCGCGACGGCGGCTACCTGCACGACACCGATTACCGGCACGCGCACCGCATCCTGAAGGCGGCCGCCTACACCTACGTCGCGCAGTCGCTGATGAGCCTGCTCAACATCTGGGCGTGGCTGCGTTTCCTGCGCCGGTAGACGACAGAAGGCGCTGTCGGCGCCCCGGAAGGTCGGCGGGTCAGTCCTTTTCCGGCAGGGTGATGTTCAACTCCAGGACCTCGCAGTCGCCCTCGCGTTCGAGGTTCATCTGCACGGCCTCGTCGTCGACGTGCACGTATTTGCGGATCACTGCCAGGATTTCGCGGTGCAGCGCCGGGAGATAGTCGGGTCCCGAGCGGTGCGCGCGTTCGCGGGCGACGATGATCTGCAGCCTTTCCTTGGCCTGCGACGCCGACCTGGTCTTCGGGGAGCGGAAGTAGTCGAAGATACCCATGCCGGTCAGCCCCCGAACAGGCGTCCGAAGAAGCCTTTTTTCTCTAGCGTGGTGAAGCGGTAAGGACGCTCCTCACCCAGGAACCGTGCCACGGCGTCCAGGTAGGCCTGGCCCGCATCCGAATCCTCGTCCAGCACCACCGGGACGCCGGAGTTCGAGGCATTCAGCACCGCCTGGGATTCCGGGATCACTCCAAGCAGGTCGATCGACAGGATGTCCTGCACATCCTCGATGCTCAGCATCTCGCCCTTGTCGACCCTGGCCGGCGAATACCGGGTCAGCAGCAGCGTCGCGGGAATGGCCCCTCCACCCTGCTCCGCCTTCTTCGTCTTGCTGGCGAGAATGCCCAGCATGCGGTCGGAGTCCCGAACACTCGAGACCTCCGGGTTGGTCACGACGATCGCCTCGTCCGCAAAGTACGACGCCATCAGCGCACCGCGCTCGATCCCGGCCGGGCTGTCGCAGATCACGAACTCGAACTCCTTCGCAAGCTCGCCCAGCACGCGTTCGACACCTTCGGTGGTCAGCGCCTCCTTGTCGCGCGTCTGGGACGCGGGGAGGATGAAGAGATTGTCGGTGCGCTTGTCCTTGATCAGTGCCTGACGGAGATTGGCATCGCCATTGATCACGTTGACGAAGTCGTACACCACCCGGCGCTCGCAGCCCATGATCAGGTCGAGGTTGCGCAGACCCACGTCGAAATCCACGACCGCCGTCTTGCGCCCCTGCAGGGCGAGACCGGTTGCGATCGCGGCTGACGTGGTGGTCTTGCCAACCCCGCCCTTGCCCGAGGTAATTACTACAATGCGTGCCATAGAGCCTGCATCTCCTTGAGTACGGCGTCTTGCGATCGCCTAGATTTCCGTAATGTGAATGGTTTCACCGGACAGGGTGACCAGGCGATTCTCCCCGCGCTCGCCGTCGACAATGTCTTCGGCGATCCGGTAGTGTCCGCCGATGGACACCAGTTCCGCATCCAGGCGCCGGCAAAAGATGTGGGCGGAAACCAGGCCGCGCACCCCCGCGAGGGCCCTGCCGCGAAGCGTGCCATAAACGTGGATGTGGCCGTCCGCAAGAACCTCGGCCCCGGCCGACACCGCACCGGTCACGATCAGGTCGCCGCCCCGCGCGTAGATCTGCTGTCCCGAACGCACCGGCTGGTTCACCACCCGGGTCGGGGTGTGCACCGCGGGAACCGGCGCCGCCGCCTCGGGCGGGGCGGCTTCGGCCGGCTTCGCACGCGGCGCGGGGGCCTCCGACGCGGACTTGCCGCCCAGCACCAGCAGCGGCAGGCCGCTGGCCTCGGCCAGGGGTTCGGTGGCGGTGGCGCCCTGATGGATGCCGATCAGCTTGAAGCCATGCCGACGCACGTGCTCGAGCGCGACCAGCAGATCAGGAACCGGCACCGGACCGAGCCCCTCCAGGTCCGCCACGACCGGCATATCGCGCATCAACTCGGGCGCCTCTGCCATGCGGGCGCCCAGTGCGGCGTCGAGCTCCGCGGCGTCAACGGTGTGCAGGCGGAGGATCGAGACCAGCATCATCCGGCCCTTGAGTTCGATGGCGCGCAGGGTCGTTCCCCTCGCGCTGGCAGCGTCAGGTGGCATGGGGCACCAAAAAGAACGGGTTCAGGGGCATCGACAGATCCGGCATCGGCGCATTGTATCGTTTCGCGGCCCTGAAGACAGGGGCCGGACAGTGCGATCCTGCCCGGGTGGGCCGCCAACGGCAAGCCCCACGCGTCCGGGCGACGGCATCAGGCCCTGGGCGGCCCCGGGATCAAAGCGTTGGTGCGCTGCGCGTATTCGCGATAACCGGGCCGGCTCCCGCTCAGATGCTGGTCCAGCAGCGTCACGCCGGAAACCCGCAGGATCAGGAAGATCATCAACGCGACGCTGGGCAGGGCCCACCAGCCGCCGAACGCCAGCGCGATCAGGCCGTAGCCGAGCCAGAGGACGATCTCGCCGAAGTAGTTCGGGTGCCGGCTGAAATGCCAGAGACCCCGATCCATCACCTTGCCCCGGTTTGCGGGATCGGCCTTGAAACGGGCAAGCTGCCAGTCGGCGACCGACTCGTACACGAAGCCGAACAGCCAGACCGCCCAGCCCAGCCACACGAGAGTCCAGAGCGGGCTGCCACCCTGCACGCTGGCCAGCATCGGCAGCCCGATCACCGCCACCAGGGCGCCCTGCAACCAGAAGATCGTGAACAGGCTGCGCACGGCGAAGGCGTAGTCGGAGCGGTCCTCGCGCATCGCCGAGTACCGGGCGTCCTCGCCATGACCCCAGTTGCGCCAGCTGATGTGCGCCGACAGGCGCAGGCCCCAGAGCGTCACCGGCACGAGCATGACCCAGGCCGTCGCCGGTGTGCCCGCGAGCAGCCACCATACGAATGCGACGACGATGAAGCCCAGCCCCCAAACGCGGTCCACCAGGCTCGCGTCACGGAGCGGTACGCTGAAGATCCAGACCAGACTCATCAGCGCAATCGCCGCGAGCAGTCCCATGATGAAAAGCGTCATCGAATCCATCCTTCCGTTTTCAGGCCTTCCGTTTTCAGGGCACCGTTTTCAGGAACTTCCCGCCGGCACGCCCGCGCGTACGCACGCTGGCCAAACGATCACCCGGGTCCGGCCTCTTCGGGGCGTTGGAACAGCACGTGGGAGACGAACCACTCGTTGCCGTCACGGTAGCCGAACAGCTCGGCGCAGGCCATGTAAAACATGCGCCAGCGCTGGAACCACCGCCCCGCGTCGGCGCCGTAGGTCTGCTCGAACAGCGGCATGATCGCATCCCGCGCCGCGTCCTGCCGGCGCAGCCACTCGTTGCAGGTCCGCTCGTAGTGCCGCCCGTTGACGCGCCACTGCCGGATCACCTGCAGATCGGCCTGGAAGTGCCGTGCCAGGTCGTCGGAGGGCATCAGGCCGTCACGGAAGAAGTAACGACCCATCCAGTTCCCCGCACCCTCGCTCTCGAAGAAGTAGGCTTGCTCGCGGTGGCTGAATACGTGCACGAAGAGCCTGCCGCCGGGCCGCAGCCAGGTCGATGCTCGCCGCAGCAGCTCCTCCCAGTTGCGCATGTGCTCGAACATTTCGATGGACACGACGCGGTCGAACCCCGGTTGATCCGGGGCAAACTCGTTCATGTCACGGGTGACCACGCGCAGGTTGCCCAGGCCGCGCTCGTCGCGGCACGCCTCGATGAAGGCGCGCTGTGAATGCGAGTTGGAAACCGCAGTGACTTCGCTGCCGGGATAGTGCGCGGCCATCCACAGCGACAGCGAACCCCAGCCGCAGCCCAGTTCGAGAATGCGTTGCCCGTCCGCGAGACCGGCGCGCTCGCAGGTGACACGGAGCATCCGCGCCTCGGCGGCGTCGAGGTCGCCGACGTCTTCATCCCAGCGACAGCAGGAATATTTCAGGTGCTCGCCGAGGCAAAGACGGAAATAGTCGGCCGGGACCTCGTAGTGCTGTTCGTTGGCCACTTCGGTCGACAGCGCCACCGGGGCGGCCCGCATCGCCTCGAGCAGCGCCTGCCGCTGCTCCATCGCGGCCTCGACCTCCCGCCCCGCGTCGCGCAGCCGCTGCCGCAGCAGCTGCCGTATGCCGAAGCGAACCGCGGCGTCCGGCAGCCAGCGCCGCTCCGCCCAATCGATCAATGTCTGCATACCGCCCCCTGGTCACTTCCTTCTCATCGACTGGGCGAATGGCGATCGGTTCCACTGCGCGGCCCGCGTAAGGGGCCGTGAGCGACGCGAATTCCAGCGCCCGGCGTTTTCGGTGCGGGGTCCGGACCGGGCGCGGTTTGGCTGCGCCTCACGGCACCCTACGGTGGGCCGTACCCACCGCCCCCGGGCGTCTCGAGGACGACGCAGTCGCCAGCGCGAACCGCCCGTCGGTCGCAGGAATCCAGGCGCTCGATCGAACCGTCGGCACGCTCGATCGACGTGCGGCCGCATTGGCCCGCTGCGCCTCCCGCGAGTCCGAATGGCGGCACCCGGCGCCGGTTGGCCAGGATGATGACCTCCATGTCCTCCAGAAAGCGCAGACGCCGGATCACCCCGTCGCCGCCCCGCTGGCGGCCCTCGCCGCCGGAGCCGCGGCGCAGGCCGAAGTGCTCCACCCGCACCGGGAAGCGGGTCTCGAGCACCTCCGGGTCGGTCAGCCGGGAATTGGTCATGTGCGTCTGCACGGCGTCGGCGCCGGGAAAGCCGGGACCCGCCCCGGAGCCGCCGCAGACGGTCTCGTAATACTGGTAGCGGTCATTGCCGAAGGTCAGATTGTTCATCGTCCCCTGGGCAGCGGCCATCTCGCCGAGAGCGCCGTACAGGGCATCGGTGACCACCTGCGAGGTCTCGACGTTGCCGGCCACCACCGCGGCCGGCGGCTTCGGGTCGAGCATACAGTCGGCGGGCATCACCATCTCCAGCGGACGCATGCAGCCTTCGTTCAGCGGGATGTCGTCGTCGATCAGCGTCCGGAACACGTAGAGCACTGCCGCTCGTGCCACCGCCGCGGGGGCATTGAAGTTGTCTTCGCGCTGACCGGTGGTGCCGCTGAAGTCGATGCGTATGGACTCGCGCTCGCGGTCCACCTCCACGCCGACGCAGACCACCCCGCCGTTGTCCATCGGGTAGCAGAAGTGGCCCGGGCGCAGGCGGCGGATCACGGTGCGGACCGCCTGAGCGGCATTGTCCTGCACGTGCCGCATGTAGGCGCGCACGGTCGCGGCGCCGTACTGCCCGACCAACCGGCGCAGTTCTTCGACGCCGCGCGCGTTGGCTGCCGCCTGGGCGTGCAGGTCGGCCAGGTTCTGGGACGGGTTTCGCGCGGGATACGGCCCCCGCGTCAGGCGTTCCAGCATCGCTTCGGTGCGGAAACGGCCGCCCTGCACCAGGCGCATCGGCTCGATCAGCACGCCCTCCTCCGCCACCGTGCGCGAGAAGGCCGGCATCGAACCCGGCGTGATCCCGCCGATATCGGCGTGGTGCCCGCGCGCGGCGACGTGAAACAGGATCTCCCGCCCGCCGTCGTCGAAGACCGGCGTGATCACGGTGATGTCCGGGAGATGGGTGCCACCCTCGTAGGGGTCGTTCAACACGAAGACGTCCCCGGGTGCGATGTCCGCGCCGAAGCGGCGCAGCACCGCCTGCACGCTGGCGCTCATGGAACCCAGGTGCACCGGCATGTGCGGGGCATTGGCGACCAGCGCGCCGTCCGTATCGAACAGCGCGCAGGAGAAATCCAGGCGTTCCTTGATGTTCACCGAGTGCGCGGTGTTCTGCAGCGTGTAGCCCATCTGCTCGGCGATCGACATGAACAGGCTGTTGAAGACCTCCAGCATGCCCGGGTCGCAGGCCGTACCCGCAGCCTGGCTGGCGGCCTTCGCCGCCGCCATGCGCCGCAGCACCAGCACGCCTTCCGCGCCGACCGCAGCCGTCCAACCCGGCATCACCACCAGGGTGCCGGTGGCCTCGATCACCACCGCCGGGCCGGAAAGGGTCTGCCCGGGCTCCAGGTCTTCGCGCCGGTACAGCGGGGTCGACTGCCGGGATCCGTCGATGCCCACATCCACCTGCGTCGCCGGTTCCGGCTGCGTTTTGCTGGACGGGGGCAGAGCGGGGCGTGCCTCCCCCTCGCGCGCACCCGCGACGGCCTCGACCACGCAGGTGGCGGCGACCAGCGGGCGGTCCTCCAGCACGAAGCCGAAGCGTTGCCGGTAGCGTTCCCGGAAGTCCTCCGCCATCGCGGCCACCGGCGCCAGCGGGACCGCCAGCGCGGTGTCGGAGCCCTGGTAGCGGATCTGCACCGAGGGGAAGACGCCCGTTGTCATCCCACCCAGTGCCTGCGTGGCCAGTTCGTCCAGCGCGGCCTCGCGGAGCTGCTCGATGCAGGCCTCGATCCGCTCTGCAGCGGCGGGATCCTCCAGCGCGCACTCCAGGCTCTGTTCGCGCATTGCACGCACCTCGGCGATCCCCATGCCGTAGGCGGAGAGCACGCCGCCCAACGGATGCAGAACCACCTCGCGCATGCTCAAGGCATCCGCGACCTGGCAGGCGTGCTGACCGCCCGCGCCACCGAAGCAGATCAGCGCATAACGGGCCAGGTCGTGACCGCGCTGCACCGAGATCTTCTTGATCGCCTGGGCCATGTGCTGCACCGCGATGCTCAGAAAGCTTTCGGCCAACTGCTCGGGCGTGCGCCGGGGCGCACCCGCCTCGACCATCGTCTCGGCGAGGTCTCCGAACAGCACCTGCACACGGTCGCGGTCCAGCGGCTGGTCCTGGGCCGGGCCGAAGACCGCCGGGAAGAATTCGGGCTGCAGGCGCCCGAGCATCAGGTTGCAGTCGGTCACGGTGAGTGGCCCGCCGCGCCGATAGCAGGCCGGCCCGGGATTCGCACCCGCGGATTCCGGGCCGACGCGCAGACGAAGACCGTCGAACCAGCAGATCGAGCCGCCGCCGGCGGCGACGGTGTGGATGTCCAGCATCGGCGCCCGCAGCCGGACCCCGGCGACCTGGGTCTCGTAGACCCGTTCCAGTTCCCCGGCGTAATGGGCCACGTCGGTGGAGGTGCCGCCCATGTCGAAGGTGATGATCCGCTCGAACCCGGCCCTGCGCGCCACCTCGCGCGCGCCGACAATGCCGCCGGCCGGTCCGGACAGGATCGCGTCCTTGCCCTGGAACAGCCTGGCATCGGTGAGGCCGCCGTTGGACTGCATGAACTGCAGGCGCACCGGCCCCAGCGCCGTGGAGACGCGATCGACGTAACGGCGCAGGATCGGCGAGAGATAGGCGTCCACGGTCGTGGTGTCGCCGCGGCCCACGAGCTTGATCAGCGGACTGGTCTCGTGGCTGACCGAAACCTGCGCGAAGCCCAGGCCGCGCGCCAGTTCGGCGATCGCCCGTTCGTGGGCCGGAAAGCGGTAGCCGTGCATGCAGATGACCGCGACCGCCCGAATTCCCTCCGCGCGGGCCTGTTCCAGCCGCGGCCGCAGCGAGTCCAGGTCCACCGGCACCAGCACGGTGCCGTCGGCCCCGACGCGCTCGTCGACCTCCTCGACCCGCGAATACAGCAATTCCGGGAGCACGATCTGCCGGGCGAAGATCTCCGGGCGGGCCTGGTAACCGATTCGCAGGGCATCGCCGAACCCCCGCGTGATCACCAGCAGCGTGGGTTCGCCCTTGCGCTCGAGGAGCGCATTGGTCGCGACCGTGGTGCCCATTTTCACCACATCGATCGCGTCCCGTGGGATCGCATCACCGGGATCCAGCCCGAGAACGTCCCGGATTCCCTGCACGGCGGCATCGGCGTAGGCCTCGGGATTTTCCGACAGCAGCTTGCGCGTGATGAGGCCGCCGTCGGGCCCGCGTGCGACGACATCGGTAAAGGTACCGCCGCGATCGATCCAGAATTGCCAGCCAGCCATATGCGATCTCCCGAATCCTGCCACGCGCGAGGCTCCCGGGAGGGTAGCGACTTCCCGGCGAAGGTCCTCCCGCGGCACGCTTGCACGTATCATCGCCCCATGACGACGCACTGGCGCGCAGCCCTGGTGGCCCTGGTCCTGACGGCAATGGCGGCGTTCACCGCCTGGCTGCCACCCCTGCCCCAGCCCGAGGCCTACCACGCCTTCGCCGAAACGCGGACCCTGCTGGGCATCCCACACTTCGGTGACGTGCTGTCGAATCTCGCCTTCGTGCTGGTGGGATTCCTGGGCCTGGCCTGGTTCCTCCGCAACCGGCGGCGGCTGCACCGGCATTTCGTGCACCCCGTCGAAGCCTGGCCCTACCTGTGTGCGTTCGGCGGAATCGTGCTGGTCGGCGTCGGCTCGGCCTACTACCACTGGGATCCGACCCACCAGCGTCTGTACTGGGACCGGCTGGCGATGAGCATCACCTTCATGGCCGTCTTCGCGGCGATCGTCGGCGAGCGCACGCAGCATCGTGCGGGACTGATCGCGCTGCCGATCCTGATTCTGCTGGGCATGGCCGGAACCACGCACTGGCTGCTCACCGAACTCCACGGCGCCGGCGACCTGCGCCTGTACCTGTTGACGCAGGCGCTGCCGCTGATCGTCGGCACGCTGCTGATCCTGCTGTACCGCAGCCCCTACACCCGTGGCGGGGATTTCATCATTGCCGCGGGCTGGTACCTGCTCGCGCTCGCGGCGCAGAATCAGGACCACGCCATCCACTCGCTGACCGCGGGCTGGATCAGCGGCCATACCCTGAAGCACCTGCTCGCAGCCACCGCGATCTACTGGATTCTCAGGATGCTGCAACTCCGGCGCATCCGCGGCGGCTGACAGTCGGGAGTTAGCCGCGACGGCGAATGACGGCCTACGGCCTCTTCCGCCCCGCTTGTGGAGTGCGGGAGCTTGCTCCCGCTATTTGGTGCGGGGAATCGCCCAGCTCCCGACAGCGGCGGCAAGCCGCCGCACTCCATAGGCGCTCCGCTTTCATCCTTCGGGGTGGCGCAGGGCCGTGGGCTCAACGTTCCTCCGCCTCCAGCTGACGCCGCCGCTGCTCGCCCGTGTCCTGCATGAACTGCTGCATCTGTTCCTCGAACACGGGCAGGTCCTGCGGCCGCTGCGGCACGCGCGGCACCTCAGGCCCGGACCCGGCTGCAGGAACGTCGATCGAGCGATCCGGGATCCCGCCGATCTGCCGGTACAGCAGCAGACCGACGATCAGCAGGGCCGCGAGCAGCAGGATCAGGCGCATGGCCGGTCAATCGGCCCGGCGATGTTCGTCCCGCTCGTGGGCCTCCTGGGCCTCGACGCTCAGGGTGGCGATGGGGCGTGCCTCCAGGCGGGCCAGCCCGATGGGTTCACCGGTCTCCTCGCAATAGCCGTATTCGCCGCGCTCGATCCTGCGGATCGCGGCGTCGATCTTGCCGATCAGCTTGCGGTAGCGGTCCCGCGTACGCAGCTCGAGGCTGGCCTCGGACTCGTGGGTGGCCCGATCATTCGGATCGGGCTCCTGCCAGTTCTCGGTGCGCAGGTGTTCCAGTGTCTGCTCGGATTCGTCGATCAACTCGTCCCGCCAGACCTCCAGCTTGCGCCGGAAATAGTCGAGCTGGCGCGGGTTCATGTACGGCTCGTCGGCCGAGGGTCGGTATTCCTGTGATGCTGTGTCCATGCCAACGTCCTTTCACTCGACGCGTCCCGACCGGATCGCCGGGGCGGGAAACGGTAGTCATTGTTCCTGCAATTCGACCAGTATAGTCCAAGGCGTTACCTTACTGCGCGCGGACGAACGGGCCGCACCATGAGAAGCAAGATCGGGGGACCACGTGGCGACGAAGCAGAGTGACATCACCGTCATCCAGATCACGGACATGCACCTGGGCCGGACGCCCGGTCCGATCCGTTCCGGTTACCCTGACAGCGATGCGCAGCTGGCTGCGGTTCTCGAAGACCTCACACGACAGCACGATGCGCCGGACCTGGTGCTGGTCACCGGCGATCTGGCCGAGGACCCGGAGACGCCGGTATACGAACGTCTCCTCGGGCATCTGTCCGCCATACCGGCCCCGATCGTTGCGCTGGCCGGCAACCACGACGATCACGCGATCGCCCGCCGCAGCTTCATCGACGCCGGGCATGGCTTCGACGGCGAGCGGGTCCTGGGCAACTGGCTGATCATCGGTCTCGATTCCTCCTGGTCCGGGCATGCCGGGGGGCTGGCCTCCGCCACGGAGTTGCAGCGCATCGAAGACGCGATCAGCCGGCATCCCGAGCACTGGGTGCTGGTGGCCGTACATCACCCGGTGGTGTCGGTGGGCAGTCTGTGGCTGGACCGCATCGGCCTGAGCAACGGCGGCGAACTGCTGGCCCTGCTGGAGCAGCATCGGCAGGTACGCGCCTGCGTCTTCGGCCACATCCACCAGGCCTTCGACCGGATGCACGGCTCGATCCGTCTGCTCGGCTGCCCGTCCACCCTGGTGCAGTTCCAGCCGGGATCGCTGCTGTTCGCGCTGGACCCGGCCGAAGCCGGCTACCGGATCCTGCGGCTGTACCCGGACGGCGGGCTGGACACCACGGTCCGGCGTGTGCCCGGAACCCGACCGGCGGCGCTGGCCGAATGAGCGACTCTGCAATGCCGGTCGACGCGGACCCTCGTGCCCTGGCGCTGAACCGATGGCTGCGAAACATCGACCCGGAGTTCACCCCGGCGCAGCCGATGGGCAGCGATGCCAGCTTCCGGCGCTACTTTCGCAGTCAGCGGGGCGGGATCCGCCACGTGATCATGGATGCCCCGCCGGAACGCGAAGACACTGCGCCGTTCCTGCAGGTGGCGGGACTCCTGCACGCGATCGGTCTGCGGGCACCCGGAATCCTGGCCAGCGACCCGGATCAGGGCTTCATCCTGCTCGAGGACCTCGGCGACCGGACCTTCACCCGCGCCCTCGCGAACGGCGTGCCCGAACCGGAACTGTACCGGCTCGCCACCTCGACCCTGCTCGCACTGCAGGCGCGCTGGCTCGAGCGCGGCGCGGCAGGACTTCCCGAGGCGGACGCCCTGCCCCGCTACGACACGGACCTCCTGCTGCAAGAGGTCCGCCTGTTCATCGAATGGTACTGGCCCGAGGTCCGGGGCGCCGCCGTGCCTCGGGTGGTCGAGGACGCCTTCGAGCAGGCCTGGCGCGGGGTGCTCGACGCGCTGCCCGCCCTGCCCGGGACCCTGGTACTGCGCGACTTTCACGTCGACAACCTGATGCTGCTGCCGGCAGGCCGGGGGACCGACGCCTGCGGCCTGCTCGATTTTCAGGATGCCGTGCTCGGCAGCCCCGCCTATGACCTGGTCTCCCTGCTGGAGGATGCGCGGCGCGATGTCTCGCCCGACGTTGTCGCGGAAAACCTGGAAACGACGCTTGCCGAAGGCCGCTGGCCGTCCGCAGCGTTTCTGCATCATTACCGGGTCCTGGGTGCGCAGCGCACGGTCAAGATCATCGGCATCTTCACCCGGCTGGCCCGGCGCGATCACAAGCCCGGCTACCAGGTCCACCAGCCACGGCTTTGGCGCCTGCTGGAGCGTAGTCTGGAGCAGCCGGAACTGGAGCCGGTCGCGAGCTGGTTCCGTCGGCATTTCCGCAGAGACGGGCGACCGTGCGTGCGATGATCCTCGCCGCCGGGCGCGGCGAAAGGATGCGCCCGCTCACCGACCACACACCGAAGCCGCTGCTGACCGTCGGCGGCATCCCCCTGATCGAGCACACCATCCGGCGCCTGCACGAGGCCGGTTACCGGGATCTGGTGATCAACCTGGGGCACCTGGGGGAACAGATCGAGTCGCGCCTCGGTGACGGCGGCGGGCTCGGCGTCAGGATCCGCTACTCGCGGGAGCCGCCGGGCGCGCTGGAGACCGCCGGAGGCATCCGCGAAGCGCTGGATCTGCTTGGATCCGGCCCCTTCCTGGTCATTAACGCCGACCTCTGGTGCGATCACCCGTTGCGTCCGCCGGCCCTCGCCATCGACGCGCTGGCGCACCTGGTGCTGGTGGCAAACCCAGAGCATCATCCACAGGGCGATTTCACGCTGCGGGAGGGCCGGGTGGGCCTCTCCGGAGGCCCCCGCCATACCTTCGCCGGCATCGGCTGGTACCGCCCCGGCCTGTTCGCCGGCCTACCCCGCGGCCGCCGGGCGCTGGCGCCGCTGCTGCGTGACGCCATCACCGCCGGGCAGGTCACCGGCGAGATCCACCGGGGCGAGTGGATCGACATCGGCACCCCCGAGCGCCTGCGCCTCCTGGAGCAAAAAAAAACCCGGCAGGACCGGGTTGAAGGCTCCGAAGAGCACCCTCGCTAGGAGGGTCGGGGGAGAAGCGGGTCACGGCTTGATGTAGGTGTAGCCCTCGCGCTGCAGGATGGACAGTTGCGCCACACCGCTGAAGACGATGTCCGCCTCGGTCGTGTCGTACAGCGCTTCCATCGGCAGCTGGCGGGAGGTGAGCGTGTTGCGGCAAACCTGGAAGTCCACGCCCTGCAGCTTCAGGCTGTCGACCGCGGACTGGATATCGGGGTTCTCGTTGGCGCCCAGCAGCAGGTTGATGCCGCCCCCGTGCATCACCAGCTTGATGTCCATCTTATCGGCGCCAACGGCATTGATGTGATTCTGCACGTTGCGCAGCGCCGCGATGTGCAGGCCCGGATCAGCCTGGTTCACGTGGTAGACCACCCGCGTCTTGTCGTCGGGCGTGGCGGCAACTGCCATGCCGGAGACGACCAGCACCAGCACCAGCAGGAGCGAATAAAGGGCCTTCTTCTGCATTGCTTCTCGCTCCATCTCGATGAACGGCGGTTTTCGCCTGGTGATCACCGACGCGCACCGCGCCTGTGTACTGCCCCAATGGACAATGCCCGATCACACCCGGATATAGGTCCAGCCCTCCTGCTGTTTCTGTGCGGCCTCGCGCACGCCCGACTCGACCTCCTCGACCCAGGGAAGCAACTGGACGGGGCGTCCCTCCTCGCGCTCGTGCCGTGCGCGGGATTGCCCACAGGCGGTGACGCGCAGCCCGTCGTAGGTGTGCACCAGATCCCGGATGCGGTTCGGGAAGGGCGCCAGGTCGGCCCGCACCAGATCCATCCCGGTTCCGTGCAGCACCATCTGCACCTGGAGCTGCTCGTCGTTGAGCCAGGCCGTCTCGAACATGTGCTCGATGTCATCGAAGAGGGCCTCGGCGTCGCGCAGATCGACGTCGGTCACGTGAAACAGCACCCGTCGAACGTCCGTGACCGGCGCGATTTCCCCGCCCGCTGCCGAATCCCGCTCCTGGGACACCAGCGCAACCTGCTGCAGATCCACCGATTGCTCGCGGCTCACCTCGAGCACGGCGACCGTGCCCAGCGCCAGCGCGACCACGCTGGCGGCAATGGCGATCAACCCGCCGCCCAGCCGCCCCCGCTTACGCAGGGGGCGCCGCTTGGGATCGGGAATCGAGCCCTGGCTGTAGGCCATGTTCACCAGCTCCTTGAGCTGGTACATGTCACAGACCTCGCGGCTGAGATTCTCGCTGGCCGCGATGGATTTGAGCGTCAACAGGCGGTCCTCGGACGAGAACTCCCCGTCCACGAACGCATTCAGGATCTCGTCGCTCGGCCGCGTATCACTCACCGTGCGTCCTCACCAGCCGCAGCGTCGGCGACTCCGGGGCGGCCTGCTCCAGCAGCAGCTTGCGCAACTGCGCACGCGCCCGGCTCAGGCGACTCATCACGGTACCGATCGGAACCTCCAGCACCTCGGAGACCTCCGCGTAGGCAAAGCCCTCGAGATCCACCAGCGCCACCACCTGTCGATGGTCGTCGCTCAACCGGGCCATCGCCCGGCGGACGTCCTGCACGACACGACCGCGCTCCGTCTGCTTCTCGGGGCAGTCATCACAGGGGAGATCGATGCTATCCACGTCCACAGTGTCCTTCTGCCGCCGACCCCAGTCGCGATAGCAGTTGGTCATGATCCGGAAGACCCAGGCCTTCAGCGCGGCCTCATCCTGCAGGGTCTTCAGACGTGTCAGTGCCTTCATCATTGCTTCCTGGACCAGATCGTCGGCCAGAGCGGCGTCGTGACACCAGGCGAATGCGGTCCGGTAGAGCTGTGGACGCATGTCGCATACCTGCTGTCGCAAACGTCGCTGTGCGAGCCACGTTGCCATCAGTTCTCTCCTCACCCGACCGTCATAGCGGCCTTGCTTGTTCTTGTTCGGTGTTAGACGCTAGCCATGAAGGCCGTATTCCAGCACATTTTTCCTTCAACCCGTGGAAGCGCCATGTCCTTTGACCCGAAACAGCTCGAAAAATCTTTCGCCTTCGATCCGGAGACCGTGGCAGGCCTGCGCGAGAGCTGGTCGGAACTGATCGTCGCGGTCGTCTGGGACGACCTGAAAAGCGGGACCATCGGCGCCCTGCCGCGACTGCGCAAGCGGGTGCTCGAGGTGGGGGAGAACCTGCGCTCGCTGCTCTCGGACCGACGCTGGATCCCGCATGAGCGCGAGCGGGTCAAGGGCGCGATGGCGGCAAGCCTGAACCTGCGCGACAGCCTGCTGCAGGCGGACCGGGCCGCCAAGCTCGTCGCGGAGGGAAGCGATTTCCCGCGCTTCGAGGCCCGCTACCTGGCGTTCCGGCAGCAACTCCTGGCCTTCATCGAGACCCATGAGCAGATCTGGGCAGATCTGCTGGAGAGCCTCTACAGCGACGACGCAGACGAGGACTGAGGCCATGGGCGAAGACATCAGCGAGGAACGCTTCACCCCGGAAGACTTCCTTCGCTTCGCCGGCAACCTGGGTCGGGAAACCGAGCGCCTGGGACACTGGCTCCGCAGCCGGGAGGATCCGGGGGCTCAGCAGCCGCGGCTCGGATTCGAGATCGAAGCCTGGCTGATCGACGCCGACTGCGCCCCTCTCGCCGAGAACGAGGCCTTCCTGGAGCTCTTCGACAGCCCAATGGCCACCCTGGAACTGGCCCAGTTCAACATCGAGATCAACTCCAGCGTCTTCCGTACCGGTCCGGACTGTTTCTGCATGATCCTGTCCGAGATGTCGGAGACCCTGCGCAGGGCGCAGCGCGTGGCACGGCAGCTGGGCGGCGACATCCTGATGGCGGGTTCGCTGCCGACGCTGATGCCGCAGCACCTCGGGCTGCACCACATGTCCCGGCGCACACGCTATCGGGCGCTGAACACAGCGGTGCTCGAACGCCGCGCCCAGCGCCCGCTGCGTCTGGAGATCGAGGGCCAGGAACACCTGAGCCACGTGCACAGCGACGTGATGCTGGAGGCCGCGGCGACCTCCTTTCAGATCCATCTCGAAACGCAGCCGACAGTCGCCCACCGCGTATACAACGCCGCTCTGGCAGCCTCCGGGCCGGTGCTGGCGGCCTGTGGGAACACGCCGTTCCTGTTCGGCCGGCTGCTGTGGGAGGAATCTCGCATCCCCCTGTTCGAACAGGCGGTCGAGGTGGGCGGATTCGGCGAATCGGCGCGTGGTCCGGTGCGGCGCGTGACCTTCGGCAGCGGCTACCTGCGCGAGAGCATCGCCGAGGCCTTCATCGAGAACAGGGAACACTTTCCGATCCTGTTGCCCAGTCGACTCCCGGAGAACGACCCCAGCCTGCCGCACCTGCGCCTGCACAACGGCACCATCTGGCGCTGGAACCGGCCGATCC
>NZ_REBW01000137.1 GCF_007692535.1 Thioalkalivibrio sp.
AGAAATATCGGTGTATTTCTATCCCAATCAACACGTTACCTTGGTCCGACCCCGGCGGAGCCCGGTGGAGCGAAACGTTAGCCTGGCCCGATCCCGACGGAGGCTGCGCCAGAGCCGCCGTGCTACAGCAGCAGGATCAGGCCGAACAGCACGGCAACACCCCCGCCGATGAGCAGCGCCAGCGTTTTTTGGGTGTAGCGGCCAAGGAAAAGGCTCGCGGTGCGCTCCTTGGCGCTGCGGCTTTCCTGGTAACCGAGAAACAGGGCAACGACGCCGACCACCAACAAAACAACGCCGATCAGGTTCGTCATGGGAATCTCCAGAAGCTGTGGGTGGCGATGATGCGGACGGATCAAGTCCCTCGATAGCTTACCGGAGGCGAAGCCACTGTTGTACCGACGGGATCTGCGAATGCGTCCTGCACCTGGGCCTCCAGCCGGTCCTCTTCGCCTGTGTGCCGCGGCGAGAAGTGGAACGGGATCACGCGCTTCACGGCCGCCGCTCGGGCCAGACGGCCCGCCTGGCCCGCGGTCAGATGGGCCGTGGCGGCAGCACGAGCGGAAGCCTCATTCAGGAACGGCGCCTCGACGTAAAACAGGTCCGCGCCGTGCGCCAGGCGGGTGATCGCCCGCTGGTTGCGCTCGTGAAAGGCAACATCCACCACGTAGGCGATCGTCCGCCCCGGCACCTCCCGCAGGATCTCGCGACGCAGCATCCCGAGCGGACGCACCTCGCGGTGTTCGCCATCGCGATCGCTCCAAACAATGTTCATCGGCGTGTCGTCGGGCGCATCGCGCCGTGCCAGGCGCTTGAGTTCGTTGAGCCAGGGACCGGTGGGCAGACCGAGTTCGTCCAGCCGGCTCTTCCAGACGTTGAGGTGTGCCTTCTCCTCCAGCGCGAAGCCGAGGCAGGGGATGGAGTGATCGAGGTGCACGGCACGCACCCGAAAATCCTCCTCGTCCAGCAATACGCCCTCGCGGGCCGCCGCCGGCTCGAGCTCCGTGCGCTCGAAGCGGTTGCGTGAGCGAAATGCCGCCCTCCGCACCGTGCCGTTGGATTCCAGCTCCGCAGCCTCGATGACCAGCTCGACCGGGTAATTCGCCACCAGATTCCAGGTGTAGCCGAGCACCCGGTGGGTCACGCGGTCCAGGAACCCCGGTGGGCCGTACAAGCGTAAGCGCTTGGCTCTTCCCAGCATCAGGCGCAAAACGCGGTCGAAACCGATGAAGTGATCCATGTGCGCGTGGGAAACGAAGATGTCGGTCAACCGCAGCACGTGGCGGGGCGCCAGCGTCGTGATGTCGCCGAGGTCGAACAGCAGCGCCCGGCGGCGGAACTCGAAATCGATGTAAAGCGCCGGGTCCCCGCTCGTGCCGTTGACCAGCCGCGTCTGGAACAGGGGTCTCATCGGTTCCTCCGTCCACCTTTTCTCCGGGGTCGGACCAAGACAACCCATTGAAACAAATGAACAATAGACGAAAACACCAGGGTGATTTCAGCCTTAAAAGCCCGATTTCCGCCCCAAAAATGGCTCATTAAGGGCTGAAACACTATCAGACCAGTCCGCGAACCCGCTTGCTATCTGCCGCTGAACACCGAACGCTTAGACGCCCAATTTTCAGCAGAAAAAGGGGCCGATAACGCGTTTTTAGGGCAAGAATTTCGGTCTATCTTCTTTGCGATCAAGATGTTGCCTTGGTCCGACCCCGTCGACCCGTCTCTTGCCGCGGCTGCGGGCCGTCCGATGTGGAGCCCCTCTGCCCCTTTCAATCAGAAACCTTGTATCAGGAAATCCAGCGCCGCGGTGATCTCGTCGCGATGCGGCCGCAGGCTGGTGACCGGATCCCGAAGGATCGCGGTTGGCACGGCTGCCATGAACTGGGTGATCATCACCACCGTCTCACCGGCAACATTGAAACAGGGGTTGAGGGTTTTTGCAGGCATCGGTGCAATGGACTGCGGCAACAACGGAACGACCAGCCGCGTATTCAAGTGGCTGAGCAAGTCGGCCTGCACGTCCACGAGTAAACCCGCGCCGTCCGGGTTCGCGTACACGTCCAGGCGCGCCATCAAAAACGGCGATACTGCGCGAGAGGCAAACCGCGAGCCTCGACGAACGCGTTCGAACTCTCGAGGGCCGCCCGGTTTTCTTCCAGCCACACCACGGCCCGCTGCTCCGCGATCGCGCGCGCAAGCCCCTGCTCCGCAGCTCGCGAAATATTGATGCCGAGTTGCCTGGCCTCAGCCAGCAGATGCGGGCTGATCGAAACGTTCGTGGCGCGACGGGTGCGAGATGCAGCGCTTCCGGGGTCGACCATCTCAAGGCTCCATTCCATCGATGTCATGCGCATGATATTGCATATTGAGCATGCGCACATCCATGCCCACACTCGGTAAGGCCGGGGCATCGTCGATAGGCTTGCGTCGCGGGTCATCACGCGACCAAGGCAACCCTTCAGCAGCCCCCCCCGGGGTCCAAGCCCCCGGGGTCGGACCAAGGCAACCCATTGAAACAAAACAACAATACACGAAAAACCAGGGTGATTTCAGCCTTAGAAGCCCAATTTTCGCCCCAAAAATGGCTCATTAAGGGCTGAAACACCATCAGACCAGCCCACGAACCCGCTGCGCCCTCTGCCGCCAAGCACTGAACGCTTAGACGCCCAATTTTCACCCGGAAAAGGGGCCAATAACGCCGTTTTAGGGCAAGAATTTCGGTCTATTTTGTTTTCTATCAAGACGTTGCCTTGGTCCGACCCCGACGATCCCCTGGGTTAGCGGCAGTCGGGAGTGCGGGTCGCGCAGACGCGGGGTCGGTTTTACCCCCGAACCGTCTCAAACCCGCGCGGTCGGCGCGGTAACCAGGCTATCCCACCGGGCAAGATCGTTCCCGTGTGATAGGGTAAAAAAAGGCCGGGCCAGACAGGGGCGGATGGCGGGCTTTCGAGGAACAACCGAGGACTTTGTCGAAGTGATTCGAGCAGAGAATGTCAGCAAGATCTTCGGCTCAGACCCGGAGTCTGCGCTGCCGCTGCTGAAGCAGGGCAAGAGCAAGGACGAGATCCGAGAGGAAACCGGCCAGACGGTCGGTGTCAACAATGCGAGCTTCGACATCGAACCCGGCGAAGTCTTCGCGATCATGGGATTGTCCGGGTGCGGCAAGTCGACGTTGATACGATGCGTCAATCGCATCATCGACCCCACGGCCGGGAGCATCTTCTTCAAGGATCCCGAGCACGGCGAGCAGGACATCACTACGCTGAACGCGGAGCAGCTGCGGATCCTGCGCAAGCGGCACATGAGCATGGTGTTCCAGCATTTCGCCTTGTTCCCCCACCGCACGGTACTGTCCAACGCCAGCTACGGGCTGGAGATTCAGGGGAGATCCAACGACGAGCGCGCGCTTCGAGGCCAAAAGGTGCTCGACATGGTCGGGCTCGGCCAATGGGGACACGCCTATCCTTCGGAGCTCTCGGGCGGCATGCAGCAACGGGTCGGGCTCGCACGGGCGCTGGCGACGGAAGCCGAAGTGTTGCTGATGGACGAGCCCTTCTCGGCGCTGGATCCGTTGATCAAGGTCGACATGCAGCAGGAACTGAAGAAGATTCAGCGGGAACTGCAGCGCACCGTCCTGTTCATCACGCACGATCTGGACGAGGCCATGCGCATCGGCGACCACATCGCGATCATGGAAGAGGGCAAGATCGTGCAGATCGGAAGCCCGGAACAGATCCTCGTCAACCCGCGCACCGAGTACGTGGCCAAGTTCGTGGAACACGCCGACCCGACCGGGGTGATCACGGCTGGAACCATCGCCCTCCCCTTCGAAAGCGACGCCTTCGAGTCATCGGGTGAACGGGATGGCATCCGCTATTCGCACCACCGGGATCATCCGCAGATCCGTTACGGTCGCGACCGCGATGGACGCCTGCGCGGCGTCACGGTCGACGATCGGGAAGTTCCCATGCAGCAACTGGAACAGGTTCTGGACGCCGCCGAGGGCGCCGAGGTCTCGAGGCTGCGGGACGAGGTGGCCATCACCTGTTCCGAAGGGACGGTTATACGCCGGGTCCTGCGCGGCCGGCTGCATTCGACCCTGCCGGTGATCGTCACCACCGCCGACGGCCGCGCGCAGGGACTGATCGACGACCCCGAACTGATCAACGGCATCCTGGAAAAGCGGGGCCACACCGCATAGCGGCCCAAGCAACGGGCTGTCCCTTGCGGCAGCGCGCCGGTCCGGAGCGCGGGTTTGGCACATCGCCTGTTGAAAACACGGCATCCACGATCAAGAACAAGGTAGCGAAAGCATGGGCGAATCACTGGAGTTCCTCCGAACCCTGATGAACGATCCTTTCGGTTTTCTGGACATTCCCGTACGCCAGATCATTACCGACATCGTCAACTGGATCGTCGCCAACTTCCGAGACTTTTCACGCACCTATATCAGCCCGCCGGTCCGCGGCGTGATGAACAGCGTCCAGTGGGCGCTGAGTTCGATTCCGCCCGGCATCTTCCTGATTGGCATCTTTCTGCTCGGTTGGTGGGCCGCCTCCTGGCGTATCGCGATCTTTTCCATTGTCTCCTTCGCACTGATCGGTTTCATGGGCGTGTGGGATCAAATGATCATCACGCTTTCGCTGGTCGTGACCGCCGTCTTTTTCTGCATTCTGTTCGGTCTTCCCCTGGGCATCCTCAGTTCCCGCAGCGACCGGTTCTACGCCATTCTCAGGCCGATCCTGGACATCATGCAGACCACACCGCCGTTCGTTTACCTGGTGCCGGCCGTCATGCTGTTCAGCATCGGGAACGTGCCCGGCCTGATTGCGACGATCGTCTTCGCCATGCCACCGGTGATCCGCCTGACCAACCTCGGGATTCGGCAGGTGAACAGCGAGTTCATCGAGGCGGCCGTGGCCTTCGGTTCGAGCCGACGCCAGATCCTGTGGAAGGTGCAGTTCCCGCTGGCACTGCCTACCATCATGGCGGGGCTCAACCAGACCATCATGCTGTCGCTGTCGATGGTCGTGATCGCAGCCATCATCGGCGCCGGCGGACTGGGGCTGGAGGTTTATGCGGGCCTGGAGCGCCTGAACATCGGTCAGGCGTTCGTGGGCGGCATCGGCATCGTTCTGCTGGCCATGGTCCTCGACCGCCTGACCCAGGGCCTGGGTGAAAAGGCCCCGGGCGTGCGGCACAAGGCGGACTGATGGACGAGTCGGGACGTCCGGTGCCCACGGAGCAGGATCCGGCGCGCAAGCGTAAGGCGGACACTTGCAGGATCGTGGGCCTCCCGGCACCTGGCCCCACGCAGCGCCTACGGTTCAGGCGAAGCGATCGAGTATGAGACTTTTCGTATGGCCCACTACGCGTGGCCATCTTTTCAGAAACCAACGTGCAAACGAGGAGGTGATCGACACCGCTGAATACACCAGGAGAGATCGCACCGAACGGTTGGTGCGTAGAACACCTCCCGCGACCGTACAGCGGAAATCGCATGATCAAACCACACGAGAGGATAGAAACATGACAGGAATCGCAAACCATCCCGGCAAGAAGCTGAAGACACTCGCCCTGACGTCCGCCATCGCGCTCGGGCTGGCCGCGGCCTCGGGCTCCCTCCATGCCGAGGAGCAACCGGGCGCCGGAGTCACCGTGCAACCCGCCGTCGCAAGCTGGACCTCTGCCGTACCGGTCAGCTGGGTCTTCGTGGAGCTGCTCGAAGAGCTCGGGTACAACGTGCAGAACCCCATTTCGCTATCCAACCCGGTGGCCTATCTGGCCATTTCCGAGGGTGACGCCCACTACTGGCCCAACGGCTGGTTCCCGCTGCACGAACCGCAGCTGCCGGACAATTTCCATGACGCCGGCACCATCTTTGATCCGCTCTGCCCGGCTTGCGGCATCCAGGGTTACCTGGTCGACGCCGCGTCGGTGGAACGCTACGGGATCACCAACATCACGGACTTCCAGCAAGACGAAGTACGCGCCGCCTTCGACGCGACGGGTGATGGCAAGGCAGACCTGTTCGGTTGCCCGCCCGGCTGGGGCTGCCATGAAGGGATCAATGCCATGTTCGAAAAATTCGAACTGGATGAGTACATGAACCATGTCGACGCAGGGTATGCCGCCAATTTCGCCGAGGCCCTCTCGCGTATCCAGGCCGGCGATTCCGCCCTGTACTACACCTGGGGCCCGAGCGCCTGGTTGCTTGCGCTGACTCCCGGTGAGGACGTCATGTGGATCAACGCCCCGGGCATCGTCGAAGACGAGGCCGAGCGTGCCGAAGGCGTTCCCGGTGCCGTGACCGACCCGATCGAAATGGGCTTCGTGGCCGCGGACATCCAGGTCGTCGCCAACAACGACTTCCTGGCGGACAACCCGGCAGCGGCCGAACTCTTCCGCCAGGTGTCACTGCCCATCGAGTGGATCAGCGAAGTCGACGCAGCCATGGGTGAGCAGGATCTGTCCGATCCGATGGTGCGCCCACTGGTCCAGGAATGGATCGCAGCGAATCGCGACACCGTGGACGGCTGGCTCGAAGCCGCCAGGGCCGCCGCACAATAAGCCCCACCCGACCCCCGGCCAAACCCGTAACCGGGGGTCGGACCAAGGCAACCCATTGAAAAAAATGGAAATTGGTGTGAAAAAACAGGGTGATTTGGGCCTTAGAGGCCCGATTTTCGCCCCAAAAATGGCTCATTAAGGGCTGGAACGCTATCAGACCAGCCCTCTATTCCTCTTCGCCTGCTTCCACCGAGCACCGGACGCTTAGGCGCCCAATTTTCGGCAAGAAAAGGTGCCAATAACGCCGTTTTAAGGCGAAAATTTCGGTTGATTTTCCCTACAATCAAAACCTTACCTTGGTCCGACCCCGGAAGGTGGGCAGACGTCACCCGGCGGCGCGATTACCGCCGGGGCCGCCGGATGTGGGCGGAATCCATACATTGCGGAAGGGCTGATGGGCGCGCTGGGGAATGTCGGACGAGAACTTGAGTTCGATACCGCTCCCGGTGCGAATCCCTGTGATCTGCCCCCGCTGCACACGATGAAGCCGAGCCACCTCACTGCAGGCCCGGACGAAGCCGGATGGAGGGTCGCCGCGCCGCGTTCTGGCCACGCCATCCCGAAGTTCCACCACGAAACGCACCCGGGTCTGCCGGACGAAGATCACGAGCAGCAGCACCACGGCAGCGGAAATGCCAAGGACGGTGAAAAGCGCCGTCATCTGAGGGTCACCTCGGTTCTTGTTCCAGCCCGTCTACTTACGCGTCCCGGTCGAGCGACACAAGCCCCGCCTGAGATCGCTCCTGCCCCAGCACCCAACCGCAGGGGCGGCTTCCAGCCGCGATCCGCCCACAAGCTGATCGCGACCAGAGGTCGCTTGTATGTTTCCCTTGGCAGGCCTAGAAGGGCTTGTCGGGATGGAGGGACTAGGTTCGCCCCTACCCAGCACCCAGGCGCAGGAGCGGCTTCCAGCCTCGATCAGTCCAGACTCCGATCGCTGCCTGCCCGGGGAAGCGCTGGACAATGAGAACGGACGAGAACGGATTGCGCATCGAGCCGGGATCCATTAGAAACGAACCCTGGTAACGCACGAAACGGGGTCCCGAGATACGAATTCGACGCAGTTCGAGCATCGCTACCTGCATCCCTACCGGCAAGCGCCCCGGCTGGCGTGTGCTGCTGGCTTTCTCGGTCGCCACCACCTTGACGCTTGCGGGCTGCGGCCCCGAGGTCGAGCGGGGCAACGCCGCCCCGGTTGCCGACGAGCTCCGGCTGGAGATCTGGGCCCACGCCGGCCGCGAGGAGGAACGGCGAACGCTGGAGGCGCAGATCGACCGCTTCCGGGCCGAACGATCCGAAGTCCGCATCGACCTGACCTGGATCCCCGAGGGCTCCTACAACGGGCAGGTGCAGGCCGCAGCGCTCGCCGGGCGTCTGCCCGACCTGCTCGAATTCGACGGCCCCTATCTCTACAGCTACGCCTGGCAGGGGCACCTGCGCCCGCTGGACGACCTGCTTCCCGAGGCGATACACGAGGACCTGCTGCCCTCGATCCTCGCGCAGGGCCGCTATCGCGATCACCTGTACGGGCTGGGCACCTTCGACTCCGGCCTGGGCCTGTGGGCGAACCGCGCCCGCCTGGAGGCAGCGAATGCCCGCATCCCGCGGGGTCCCGATGACGCCTGGGACGCTGCGGAATTCAGCGATCTGCTCGAGCGGCTGGCGCAGGACGATCCCGACGGGCAGGTCCTGGACCTGAAGCTCAACTACACCGGCGAGTGGTTCAGCTACGCCTTCTCGCCGCTGCTGCAGTCGGCCGGCGGCGACCTGGTGGACTGGGAGCCCGAGGGCGTGGCCAGCGGCACCCTGGATGGTCCGGAATCCGTGGCGGCAATGACGGCGGTGCAGTCCTGGATCCGGCAGGGCCGGGTCGATCCGAACCTCGACGACGCGGCCTTCGCCCGCGGCCGGGTACCGCTGGCCTGGGGCGGGCACTGGAACTACCCCGGCTACCGCGCAGCGCTCGGCGAAGACCTGCTGTTGCTGCCGCTGCCGCGCATGGGCGAGACGATGGTCACCGGCCAGGGGTCCTGGCAGTGGGGCATCACCCGCAGGGCCCGGGATCCGGAACTGGCGATGGACTTTCTCGCCTTTCTGCTGCGCCCCGAAGAGGTGCTGGCGATGAGCGAAGCCAACGGCGGCGTGCCCGCGACCCGCACCGCGGTGCGTCGATCCGAAGCCTACGGCCCCGAAGGCCCGCTGCACCTGTTCGCGCACCAACTCGAGGAGAGCTACGCGCGCCCGCGCCCCCGGACGCCGGCGTATCCGGTGATCAGCGCCGCCTTCGACCGTGCGTTCCAGGACATCCGACACGGCACCGATCCCGCCGAGGCACTGAGCCAGGCCGCACGCCGCATCGATCGGGAATTGCGCGAGAACCACCACTACCCCGAGATCGCGTGCGAACTCGGGGACACGCACAAAGCGAAACGCGATCAGCACCGAAGCTGCGCCGGTGGTCAGGTTGGCGTCGTTTCAAGGGACGCCCCTGTGGGAGGCCAGCCTCTGGGCAAAGGGTTTTCGACGTTCGATCGCCGAGAGGGCTCGCCTCCCACAAGCGACGGCCATGCGGGATGAGGGCGTTGTGCACGAGCGGATTCGCAGCGGTGCGCCCGTGAACCGGCCTAACCGTTCCCCCGAGGCCTCTGCCGCCTGGCTGCTGATGACGCCGGCACTCGCCGGGCTGCTGCTGTTCATGCTGCTACCCTTCGGGCTGGCGGTGGTCCTGTCGTTCACCAACCTGCGCATGGGCTCGCCGCTGCCGCTGGAGTTCGTAGGGCTGGCGAACTACACGCTGGCCTTCACCGACACCGGGCTCACACGCGCGCTGCTGAACAACCTGCTGTTCGCCCTGGTCGTGGTGCCCGTGCAGACGGCGCTGGGGCTGGCCCTGGCCCTGCTGCTGAACCGGCAGCTGGCTGGGCGCGCGGTGTTCCGGACGCTGTTCTTCCTGCCGGTGGTGTTTCCGCTGTCGCTGGTCGCGGTGGTGTGGGTGCTGATCTTCGCACCCGGACCCGACGGGCTCCTGAACGCCGCACTGGGGCTGCTGACCTTCGGCGGCTGGGAACCCAGGGACTTCCTGAACGATCCGTTCTGGGCGCTGCCGGCGGTGATGCTGACCTCCATCTGGCAGGGCGTCGGCTTCCAGATGGTCGTGCTGCTGGCAGGCCTGCAGGCGATTCCGCGCCAGCTCTACGAGGCCGCGGCGGTGGACGGCGCCAGCCGCTGGCGGCAGTTCCTGCACGTGACCCTGCCGGGCCTGCGCAACCCGTTGATCTTCGTAGTGATCGTGACCACCATCCTCTCGTTCCGCGTATTCGACCAGGTGCGGATCATGACCCGCGGTGGGCCGCAGGACGCCTCGAACACCGTGATCCACGAGATGGTGCGCACCGCCTTCGACCAGGGGCACGTCGCCATGGGCGCGGCGATGAGCGTGGTCTTCTTCCTGGTGATCCTGGGCATCGCACTGGTCCAGCGCCGGCTGCTGCGCCAGCGGGGAGAGGTCTCGTGAACCGGTGGCCACGAACGCGCGCCGCCCTCGCCTACGCGCTGCTGCTGGCCTTCACGCTGCTGTTCGTGGCGCCGGTGCTGTTCATGCTGGTGGGCAGCCTGAAGCCGGATGACCTGGTGCTCGCCGAGGCCGGCACCCTGCGCGCCTTCTTCCCGGACACGATCAGCCTGGACAACTACCGCGCCGTGTTCGAGCGCGTGCCGTTCGGCCTGTACCTGGCCAGTTCGCTGATCATCAACGGACTCATCGTCGGCCTGGGGCTGTTGGTGAACGCCTTCGCCGGCTACGCGCTGGCGCGGCTGCGCTGGTGGGGCCGCGAGGCAATGCTGGCACTCGTCCTGGCGGTGCTGGTGATCCCCTTCGAGGCCATCGCCATTCCGCTGTTCTACCAGCTTTCCTGGATCGGCTGGCGCGACGACTGGCTGGTGCAGGCGATTCCCTTCGTCGCCAACCCGCTGGCGATCTTCCTGTTCTACAGCTTTTTCCTCGGGCTGCCGCGCGAGCTGGAAGAAGCGGCGCGGGTGGACGGCGCGGGGGTCCTGCGCACCTTCTTCGTGATCGTCGTACCGAATGCGAAACCGGCCTTCGCCAGCGTGGCGATCGTGCTGTTCCTGTTCCACTGGGGCATGTACCTGTGGCCGCTGCTGATGACCACCTCCGAGGCCGTGCGGCCTTTGCCGCTCGGGATCGCGAACTTCCACACCCTGCCGCCGCTGCAGTGGGGCGATATCATGGCCTTCGGCGTGCTGATGGTCTTGCCGGTGCTGATCCTGTTCGTCGTGTTCCAGCGCTGGTTCGTGCGCGGCGTTGCGTCCACGGGCGTCAAGGGCTGAACCGGTCGCGCGACCGAGAGCGAAACGGAGCGGTTCATGGCAGAAGTCGAATTCGAGCAGGTGCACAAGGCCTTCGGCGGGCACACGGTCATCCCGGCTCTGGATTTGCAGGTGCGCGACGGCGAGCTTCTGGTGCTGCTCGGACCGTCGGGCTGCGGCAAGTCGACGCTGCTGCGACTGCTCGCGGGCCTGGAGGCGGCGACCGGCGGCGAGATCCGCATCGGCGGCCGTGCAGTCAACAGGCTGGGGCCGCGCGAGCGCAACATCGCAATGGTCTTCCAGAACTATGCCCTCTACCCGCACAAGACGGTACGCGGCAACCTGGAGTTTCCGCTGCGCATGCGCGGGATGCGCCGGGGCGAGCGCGACCGACGGGTGGCGGAAGCGGCGCGGGCGCTGGGCCTCGACGCGGTGCTCGACAAGCGCCCGGCGGAACTCTCGGGCGGGCAGCGGCAGCGGGTCGCAATGGGGCGCGCCATCGTGCGCGAGCCGGACGTCTTCCTGATGGACGAACCCCTGTCCAACCTCGATGCCCGCCTGCGGGTGCAGATCCGGGCCGAGATCGGCGCCCTGCAGCGGCGCATCGGGGTCACGACCCTGTACGTGACCCACGACCAGGTCGAGGCGATGACGCTCGGCGACCGTGTCGCGGTGATGCGCGACGGGGTGATCCAGCAGATCGGGCCACCTGCCGCTCTCTACGAACATCCTGCAAACCTCTTCGTTGCCGGCTTTCTCGGCAGCCCGGCGATGAATCTGTTCGAACCGGCGTTCGAGCAACGCGACGGCGCGCGCTGGATGCAGCTGGGCGGCGACTGGATCCGTCTCCCCGAAGGCGTTCCCCAGCAAATCCGGTATGCGGGGCTGCGGCCCGAGGCCTTCGCGGCCGGCGAGGCGGAGGGTGAGGGCAGCATCACGCTGCGCGGCGAGGTAAAGGCGGTGGAATCACTCGGCCATGAACGCATCGTGTACCTGGGCACCGAAGACAGGATGGTCGAACCCGTACCCGACGGCATCGGCACCAGCGAAGGGCTTCTGGCCGCGCGCCTGACCGACGGTCCCATGCCGTCCCTGGGAGAGACAATGACCCTGTGCGCGAATGCCGGAAACATCCACTGGTTCGCGGAAGACGGAACGGCGATCGAAGCGGTTGATCAGTAGGTGATGGGGGGTCGGTCACATCAGAGCGGGTAGCACGGTGTCCCGGACCTGCCGAAGCACACCCGGACATCATGTCCTGGCATTGCTTCCTTCGACAGGCCGGGATCAATACAAAACAACTACTGGGCCAGTCCTTTTACAATAACGCTCGGCCCAGAATTGAAGTACCGCCGTTTAGCGGTCGACATCATCATCATCAGACAGTGCAACAATCTCGATGGGGATCCGATCCTTCTTGGCCCACTTGATCGAAAGCCAAACCTGATCTTGCTCCGCGCCACGAATATGAAGACGTGCAACATCCCCAATGCGCAGACTCTCCCCAACAACACAGTTAAAAGTGCACATGACTGCATCTCCTTTGCTATGGTAGCTGAACTTCCTAATGGCTATTGTTGAACTGCTTTCGCACAACGAAAGCGTGATGAAGAATGCCAACCACACTTTTTACAGTCAATCTCATTTACCCCTTGACCGCTTCGAGTACACCAGCACGCGAGCGCAAACCCCAAAATACACTAAGCCATTGAAAAATCACCAATAACTCAAGACTTCCCCAGAAATCCCCGGGGTCGGACCAAGCCAACTTCTTGAAAAAACGCAAGAAACAGACGAAAATTTAGAACGATTTTGGCCTTATCGGCCCATTTTCCGCCAAAAAAACACCGCTCCAAGGAGGGAGCCATGCCGCGCGCGAACCGTCATTTCCTGTCCAGCCACGTCTGGCACATCACCCACCGCTGCCACGAACGCGAGTTCCTGCTCCGCTTCGCCCGCGACCGGCGCTTCTGGCTCCGCCGGCTTTACGAGGCCCGCAAACGCCATGGTCTCTGCGTGCTGAACTACATCGCCACCTGCAACCACGTGCATCTGCTGGTCCGCGACCGGGGACAGGGCGAGATCGCCCGGTCCATGCAACTGATCGCCGGCCGCACCGGGCAGGCATACAACCGTCGCAAGACACGAAAGGGCGCGTTCTGGGAAGACCGCTATCACGCGACGGCGGTGGAGACCGGCGAACACCTGGCCCGCTGCCTGGTGTACATCGACCTCAACATGGTGCGTGCCGGTGCCGTCGCCCACCCGGGCGATTGGGAACTCAGCGGTTATCGCGAGATCCAGTCTCCTCCCAGCCGCTACCAGGTGATTGATCTGGAGGCCCTGGTTGACGCGCTCGGGCTGAACGACATCGACCAACTGCGCGACTGCCATCGACGCTGGGTCGAGGATGGCCTCGCGTCCGGCTCCGTGGTGCGGAACGATCGATGGACGCGCAGTCTGGCCGTGGGCAGCGAGGCGTTCGTGCAACGTATACAGCAGGAGATGGGAGCCGACGCTCGGTTCCGCACGATCGAACATGATGGAGCTGGCTCGTATCTCAAAGAGCCAGCAGCGGCTTACTGGGCCGATTTTGGGGCGGAAATGGGGCCTCTAAGGCCCCCAGGGGGACACAAATGAGTGAATTTTTGCTTTAAAAACAGCTAGGTGGCTTGGTCCGACCCCGGGGGTCCCGCCGGGCCGACCCCGGGGGTCCCGCCGGGAACCTGCGGCTGCTTATCGGGCCGTTTTCGGGCCTGAAAAGGGGCCTCCAGGGGGTTCGGAAGCGTGGAAAATGGGGGGTCATTCCCACGAAATCAGGGAGTTGGCTTGGTCCGACCCCCAAGGACCACCCCCAAGGACCCCCAAGGTTAACCGACAGCGTCGAGGACGCGACCGCGGAAGCGTACACCGAGGCGCTCGGCGAGACGCTCGCAGGCGGGGATGTCCACGCCTTCGAGGCCGTCGATCGCGGTCACGGTGACGTCGATGCCGCGGGTTCGGGCGGCGCGCACGAAGTCGAGCATCGCCGTGTAGGCTCCCGGGCGCTTGGGCCGTGTATGGCGATTGTAAGTGGCCTCGTCCTGCGCGGTGAGCGAAACCGAGATGCTGTGCAGCACCTGCGCCAGATCAGCGGTCACGTCCCGCTTGTGCACGAGATTCGCAAGACCATCGGTATTCAGGCGGATGTGCCGCGCACCGCGCTCACGCAGAGTGCTCGCCACCGCCAGCAGCGTGTCCAGCCGCAGCGTCGGCTCACCCAGGCCGCAGAAGACGATCTCGCGAAAACGCGTCGGGTCGCCAACCGCTGCCAACACCTCCTCGGCCGTCGGCTCGAAAGTCAGCAGCAGATCGTAGCCCTGCACGGTCCAGATGCCCTGGTACTTCGGGCAGAAGCCGCAGCGCAGCGTGCAGTGGTAGGTGATATTCAGATAGAGATTGCCGTGCAGCTCGTAGGCAAGCGTCGCCTCTTCCCGCTGCTCACGCTGCTTCCGCTGTGCCATCCCGCCCACCCCTGATCCTCGATGGTTTTCCAGTCTATGCGGCACGGCGGCAGCCCGCTTGATCCAGGTCACGGCCGTGCCGGATCCAGCCTCCACGAAGCCTGCCCCCAGGGTACGCAAGCCTTGGAGGCCCCATTTTCGCCCCGAAAATAGCCCATTAAGGCCGTTTCAGGGCTCAAAATCGCCCTAGTTTTTTCGTTAAATCAATCGTTTGGCTTGGTCCGACCCCGGGGGTTTTGTTCCCAGGCTAGGGCGTGTTGGACGATGAGGTCGAGGTTGTCGTATTCGGGGTGCCAGCCGAGGACGCGGCGGATGCGGTCGGCATTGGCGGTGAGGGCGGGGGGATCGCCGGGGCGGCGGTCGCCGTAGTGCACGGTGAAATCGACGCCGCTGATGCGTTTGACGGACTCGAGGACCTCCAGGACGCTGTAGCCGCGGCCGTAGCCGCAGTTCAGCACCTGCGACTCCCCGCCGGCCTGCAGATGATCCAGAGCGCGCACGTGCGCGGTGGCCAGATCCTCGACGTGGATGTAGTCGCGCACGCAGGTTCCGTCGGCCGTGTCGTAGTCGGTGCCGAACACGGTGATGGCGTCGCGCTGGCCGGTCGCCGCCTGGCAGGCGACCTTGATCAGATGCGTTGCATCCGGAAACGACTGCCCCAGCCGCCCCTGCGGATCGGCCCCGGCCACGTTGAAGTAGCGCAGGCTCACGTAGCGCAGGTCCGACGCCGCGCCCAGGTCCATCAGCATGCGCTCGGACATCATCTTCGATGCGCCGTAGGGATTGATGGGTTGCAGCGGCGCATCCTCCGCCACCGAGGCCGTATCCGGAATGCCGTACACCGCGGCCGTGGACGAGAACACGAAGAACCGAGTCCCCGCTTCCGCGCAGACCTGCAGGAGGTTCAACGTGTTGCGAGTGTTGTTACTGTAATACTTGATCGGATCCGCGACCGACTCGGGAACGACGATGTGCGCCGCAAAGTGCAGCACCCCGTCGAAGGCGCCCGCCTGGAACACGGAGCGCAGGCGCTCCTGATCGGCGAGATCGGCCTCGATCAATTCGGCGTCGCCCACTGCCCAGCGGTGCCCGGTGCTGAGGTTGTCGTAAACGACGACGTCATGCCCCGCTTCACGCAGGTGCCGCACCACATGGCTGCCGATATACCCTGCACCGCCAGTCACCAATACCTTCATAGATCACCCTCTTGGTCCATAAGACGACGCATCGCCTTGCCCGAATTATCGTGAACCGGGAAACGACACCGCCCTGCCGATCGCAATACTCCCAGCGCTGGAGATGGTAACCCGGATGCCGCGAGTATCGTCCCCGCGTGCGTCCCTGTATCGGCCGCACGGAGTTTTTCTGTAGGTCGGGTTAGCGAAGCGTAACCCGACGTGCCGGGGTGCCGGGGTGCCGGGCGGGGTGCCGGATTGCCGGGTACGACGCTGCTTTGCGGCCATGGGCGGGTGCGAGA
>NZ_REBW01000144.1 GCF_007692535.1 Thioalkalivibrio sp.
TTTTTGCCTGGCGCGCCGATGACGCACGATCCCACTCTCGGTGGAAGGTCTGCCGGGATCCCGATGACCAACGACAGCACCGGAGACCCAGATGTTCGAAGAGGCGAAATTCCGGTCAAAGGTGAAGGCCGTGCTGTTCGATATGGACGGGGTGGTGACGGACACCGCGCGCGCGCACGCCGCTGCATGGAAACGCCTGTTCGACGAATTTCTCGAGGCGCGCGCAAACCGCCTCGGCGAGGAGTTTCGACCGTTCGATCCCCGCGATGACTATCGCCGGTTTGTCGACGGAAAACCGCGCGCCGACGGCATCAGGAGCTTTCTCGCTTCGCGGGGTATCGAACTGCCGGCCGGCAGCAGGGACGACGGCCCGGATGACGACACCGTTGCTGGTCTTGGCAATCGCAAGAACCGGTATTTCCGCGCCTGGCTGGACGAAAATCGTGTCGAAGCTTACCCGGGAACCCTGAGGCTGCTCGAGGCCCTGCGCGATGGGGGTGTGGCGACGGCTGTGTTCTCCTCGAGCCGCAATGCCGAGGCGGTGCTGGAAAGCGCCGCCTTGCTCGATCGCTTCGCTGCCCGGGTCGATGGTAACGATCTGCTCCGGTTGGACATCCCCGGCAAGCCGGACCCTGCGATGTTGCTGGAGGCGGCCCGGCAACTGGAGGTCGCGCCGGCGGAGTGTGCGGTCTTCGAGGACGCCGGCATCGGTATCGAGGCCGGTGTCGAGGGCGGGTTCCACCCGGTGATCGGTGTCGCCCGCAACGATCACGGCGATCGATTGAAGGAGGCAGGTGCCGACCTCGTGATTCGCGATCTGGCCCAACTTCGCTTCACCCCCGCGGACGGTCTGACTCTGCGCACGCTCGACAATCTGCCCTCGGCCCTGGATCGTGAGAACGACATTCGCAGCCGTCTGAAAACCAGCGATCCCGCGGTGTTTCTGGATTACGACGGCACTCTGACACCGATCGTCGATGACCACACGAAGGCGCTCCTGGCCGACGATATGCGGGCGACGGTGGCGGCTCTTGCCCGACGTTGCACGGTGGTGATCGTGAGCGGCCGTGATCTGGCGAAACTGCGTGAGCTGGTTGGGCTGGATTCCGTGTGGTTTGCGGGCAGCCATGGTTTCGAGATCGTCGGCCCAGAAGGTGCTTCCCGGGGCCTGGAGAAAGGCGAAGAATTTCTCCCGGAACTCGATGAACTGGAGCGCGGCTTGAAGGATCAACTGGCCGGCATCGACGGGCATTCGCTGGAACGGAAGAAGTTCTCGATCGCGGTGCACTATCGCGGTGTCGCGTCCACGGACGTGGAGTCCCTGAAGTCCATCGTTGACAAGGTGTTGCAGGAACACCCGAGCCTGCGCCTGGGCCGTGGGAAGAAGGTCCTGGAGATCGGCCCCGATATCCATTGGAACAAGGGCGAAGCGGTGCGCTGGGTGCTGCAGGAACTGGAGGCAGACAACCCGGACCTGGTTCCGGTCTACGTCGGCGACGACATCACCGATGAGGATGCGTTTCAGGCGCTTGCGGGGCAGGGGATCTGCATTGCCGTGCGCCACGACGAAGCCCGGGCGACCGCAGCCGACTACGCCGTGGATGACACGCTGGGTGTGAAACGCCTTCTCCAGTCATTGACCGGCGTCATTGCCGCGCGGGAGCAGGGTGCCGCTGCGATGCGCGAAACGGGTGCATGGTCGCTGACCTACTCGGGTTACCGGCCGACACAGGAAGGTCTGCGCGAGGCCCTGTGCACGCTCGGTAACGGCTACTGCGCCACCCGAGGCGCCTCGCCCGATGCGCGGGCGGACGACGTGCATTACCCGGGGACGTATCTGGCTGGCGGCTACAATCGGCTGATCAGCGAAGTGGCCGGACGGAAGGTCGAAAACGAGGACCTGGTCAATCTGCCGAACTGGCTGCCGCTGACCTTCCGCATCGATGACGGTGACTGGTTCCGGCTCGACGATGTGGAAATTCTGGCGCTGGACCAGGAACTCGATGTCGTCCACGGCCTGCTGCACCGTAGCCTGCGCTTTCGCGACGCCGAAGGTCGCACGACCCACTGGCGGGAACAGCGACTGGTCAGCATGGACACCCCTCACATTGCCGGTCTTTGCGTGGAGCTCACGGCGGAGGACTGGTCAGGTCGGATGACAGTGCGTTCGTCCCTCGACGGCAACGTGGTCAATGACGGCGTCGCCCGCTACCGCGGTCTGGCGAACCGTCATCTCGAGGTTCTGGCCGCGGAGCATCGGGGCGAGGATACGATCTTTCTTCATTCGCGCACCAACCAATCCGTGCTCGGGATCGCCCAGGCGGCACGGACCCGCGTGTATCGGGGCGGCACCGAGATGGCCGCAGAGCGTCGGACGATCAGCGAAGAAGCGGGCATCGCCCAGGAGATTGCCTTTGCCCTGGCCGAGGGCGAAGCGGCCCGGGTGGAGAAGATCGTCGCATTGTACTCGTCGCGCGACTGGGCGATCTCCGAACCGGGGCTGGAGGCATTGCGGGGACTCGGCCGCACCGGTCGCTTCGATGTGATGCGTGCGCGGCACGAAAGAGCCTGGGCACACCTGTGGAACGAATGCGACATCGCCCTCGACGATGACGGGGCGCCAACGACGGAACTCAAGCTGCGCGTACACATCTTCCACCTGCTGCAGACGGCGTCGCGGCACTCGGTCGATCTCGACACCGGTGTACCCGCACGCGGCTGGCACGGCGAGGCCTACCGCGGTCACATCTTCTGGGACGAACTGTTCATCTTTCCCTTCCTGAGCCTGCGCATGCCCACGCTGACCCGTGCCCTGTTGCGTTACCGCCATCGTCGCCTCGGCGAGGCAAGGCAGGCGGCTGCGGATGCCGGCTACCGGGGAGCCATGTATCCCTGGCAAAGCGGCAGTGATGGCCGGGAAGAGACCCAGCGGCTGCACCTCAACCCGAAGTCGGGCCGCTGGCTCCCGGACACCTCGCACCGGCAACGGCACATCAACTCGGCGATTGCCTACAACGTCTGGCAGTACTACCAGACCTCCGATGACCAGGAGTTCATGCACTTCTACGGCGCGGAGATGCTGCTGGAGATCGCACGCTTCTGGGCCAGTGCCTCGGTGTACAACCCGGGACTGGATCGCTACGAGATCAGGGGTGTGATGGGACCGGACGAATATCACACCGCCTATCCGGATACCGACCCGGAGGCTGCTGGGGGTGTGGACAACAACGCCTACACCAATGTGATGGCGGCCTGGGTGCTGACACGGGCACGGGACGTCATCGACCTGCTTCCCGAGATGCGCTGGCGGCATCTGCGCGAGCGCATGGAACTGAGCGACGAAGAACTCGAGCTCTGGTACGACATCAGCCGGAAGCTCCGCGTGCCTATCCAGGACGATGGCATCATCAGCCAGTTCGAGGGCTATGAGGATCTCGAAGAGTTCGACTGGGACGGCTATCGCAAGAAGTACGGCGACATCCATCGCCTGGACCGCATCCTCGAGGCCGAGGACGACACGCCGAACCGGTACAAGGTCTCGAAGCAGGCAGACGTGCTGATGCTGTTCTTTCTCTTCTCGGCGGAGGAGTTGGCGATGCTCTTCGAGCAGCTCGGCTACCCGTTCGATCCAGAGACGATTCCGCGGAATGTCGAATACTATCTTGCGCGCACCTCGCATGGCTCAACCCTGAGCCAGGTCGTGCATTCGTGGGTATTGGCGCGATCGGACCGTTCGCATTCGTGGAATCTCTTCCAAAGGGTCCTGGACAGCGATATCGCCGACATTCAGGGTGGCACGACGCCCGAGGGCATTCATGTCGGTGCGATGGCCGGTAGCATCGACCTGGTCCAGCGTTGCTACCTGGGCATCGGGATGCGCGGCAATGTGCTGCACTTCGATCCGGCATTCCCTTCCGAGCTGCATTGCGTCAAGGTACGGTTGCACTATCGCAACCAGACGCTGGAAGTGGAAGCCAACCACGATACGCTGCAGATCCGCAGCGGGGCATACACAACGAGGGCGATCACCGTTGCGTATCGCGGGCATTATCGTGAGATGGCACCCGGCGACAGCTGCCAGTTCCGTTTGCTCAAGCCGGAAGAGCGTGTGCGTGACGAAAATCGTCGCGCAGGAGAGCACTCGGAGGCACCGGCTCTTGAGCAGCCATCGCCATGACGCCTGTGTGAACGGCAATTGGATCGCGGGCACCCCTAATGGATGGTAACGAGGAAGAGGATAAGACTCATGGAAAATGGAGTGACTGTGATCGTCTGGCTGGTCTGGCTGGCCATTTTTCTGCTTGCCATACCGCTGGTTTTGCGAATCCGCCATCCTGAACAGAGGGCATTCGCTGCCTATCTGATCTTCGTCAGCATCTTTACCGTCGTGGCTGGCGTGCTGTTCTGGCTGTTGTCCTGGCTGGCCCTTGCCTTGGGGCTTGCGCCGATGCTGGAACGGGTCATTCCCGCGATCGTATTTCTGCTGCTGATCTTTGTCCCCGCGTTCGCACTCGCTTTCTGGCAGGCGCGCAAGCCGCGGTGGAGGAAAGCGCCGCCCCCTTGAACGTTCGCTGGCGCCGCGATGGACTGCATACGGCCTCCGTTCTGGCGGGGGCGTGCCCTCCAATCCGCCATCTGCGCCGCTCCGAGCAATGAAAGACAGGCAAACCCGAGAGCGACCGATGAAAAACCCTGCGCAATCCGTCAAGCATGACGTCCCGATGCTGACCGAGCACGATGTCTATCTGTTCAAACAGGGCCGGCACACCAGGCTTTACGAAAAGCTGGGTGCCCATGTTCGGGAGGTCGGCGGCGTCGCGGGCGTGGGCTTCGGGGTATGGGCGCCCAATGCCAGGGAGGTTTCGGTCATCGGTGATTTCAACCAATGGCGTGCCGGCAGCCATCCGCTGCAGATCCGCGAGGACGACTCCGGGATCTGGGAGGGCTTCATTCCGGACCTCATGCCAGGGACTCAGTACAAATTCCATATCGCGTCCCGGCTCGAGGATTACGCGGCGGACAAGGGGGACCCCTTCGCGTTCTCCTGGGAGGAGCCCCCGGCGACTGCGTGCCGGGTCCGGGAACTGGATTACTCGTGGGACGATGCCGCATGGATGGAACGGCGCCATCGGGCCAACGGCCTGGATGCCCCCTGGTCCGTCTACGAGATGCATCCGGGCTCCTGGCGGCGAGTGGCGGAGGAGGGCAATCGGGTGCCCACGTACCGTGAATTGGCGGAATGGCTGCCCGCCTATCTGGGCGAACTTGGCTACACCCACGTGGAATTGATGCCAATCACCGAACATCCCTTCTACGGGTCATGGGGTTACCAGACCACCGGCTATTTCGCGCCGACCGCCCGTTATGGAACGCCGCAGGACTTCATGCACCTGGTGGACCGCCTGCATCAGTCGGGAATAGGGGTGATCGTCGACTGGGTGCCTTCGCATTTTCCGGACGACGAACACGGGCTGCGGTATTTCGACGGCACCCACCTCTTCGAACACGCTGATCCCAAGAGCGGCTTCCACCCCGAGTGGCAGAGCTACATCTTCAACTACGGGCGTCACGAGGTTCGGTCCTTTCTGCTCAGCAGTGCGCTGTTCTGGCTGAAGCAGTACCACCTGGATGGGCTGCGCGTGGACGCGGTGGCCTCGATGCTCTACCTCGACTACGGCCGGCAGGAGGGCGAATGGATACCCAACGAGCACGGCGGCAACGAAAACCTGGCGGCGGTGGATTTTCTGCGCGACCTGAACGAGGCGGTCTACCGGGATCTGCCCGGCACCCAGACCATCGCCGAGGAGTCCACTGCGTGGCCCATGGTCTCGAGACCAACGTACCTGGGCGGCCTGGGTTTCGGCATGAAATGGAACATGGGCTGGATGCACGACACGCTGGCCTATTTTGCGAACGACCCGCTGTACCGCAAGTATCATCACGACCAGCTGACCTTCAGCCTGGCCTACGCCTTCAACGAGAATTTCATGCTCGCCCTCTCCCACGACGAGGTGGTGCACGGCAAGGGCTCCCTGATCAACAAGATGCCGGGCGACGACTGGCAGAAGTTCGCCAACCTGCGGGCATTGTTCGGATACATGTACGGACACCCGGGGAAGAAGCTGACGTTCATGGGTGACGAGTTCGGCCAGTGGCGCGAGTGGAGCCACGATCGCGGGTTGGACTGGGAACTGCTGGAGCAGCCAGCGCATCGTGGCCTCCGGCATTGGGTCGGCGATCTGAATCACTTCTACCGGAACCAGCCCGCGCTGTTCGAGCAGGACTTCGTCGCGGCCGGCTTCGAGTGGATCGACCGGCAGGACGTCGAGGAGAGCACCCTGAGCTTCCTGCGGAAGGCCAGAAACCCGGACGACATGATTCTCGTGATCTGCAACCTGACGCCGGTGCCGCGTGACAACTACCGCATTGGGGTCCCGAGAGGCGGGTGGTGGCAGGAGATGCTGAACAGCGATGCCCAGACCTACGGCGGCAGCGGGCGCGGCAATCGGGGCGGCGTGGAGAGCGCGCCGGTGGGCGCGCACGGCCACTACCATTCGCTGGTCCTCGACCTGCCGCCGCTGGCGGTGCTGTTTCTGAAGCCGGGAGGTTGAGAGCGCATGGCACGCATCTTTCCCGAAGAAGGCAGGCAGCGGGTGATGATCGAAGCGGTCAGCCCGCAGGTGGATGGCGGACGCTTTCCCATCAAGCGAACGGTGGGTGAATCGGTGGTGGTCGAGGCCCGTGCTTTCGCCGATGGACATGATCGTCTCCGGTGTCTGCTGCGGCATCGACGGGAGGATGGCGCGCTGTGGCACGAGACGCCGATGCTGCCGATGATCAACGATCGCTGGCGCGCCGAGTTCACGGTTCCGGATCTGGGCCGCTATCTCTATACCGTGACCGGCTGGGTCGATGGCTTCCTCTCCTGGCTCCACGATCTGGAACGTCGCACCGAGCCGGAGGATATACGCGTGGCCCTCGTGATGGGCGCGGAACTGGTGGCTCGGGCGGGTGACCGTGCGGTCGGCGATGATGCTGAAACCCTGGTCCGTCTGGCCGAAGCGCTGCGCTCGGAAGATGATCTGCAGACACGCGTTGCGGTGGCCATGAGCACCGAGTTGGGTGATTTGATGGAGCGCTATCCCGACCGCAGCCTGGCCAGCGTCGACGAGCGCGAGCTGGTGGTGACGGTGGAGCCGGAACGGGCCCGTTTCAGCGCCTGGTACGAGGTCTTTCCCCGCTCCTGCAGCATGACCCCAGGAGTCCATGGGACCTTCAGGGATTGCGAGAAGTGGCTTCCGTACATTGCCGGGATGGGTTTTGACGTCCTCTACCTTCCGCCGATCCACCCCATCGGGCGCAGCAGACGCAAGGGACCCAACAACGCGCTCACAGCGGACGCCGATGACCCGGGGAGTCCCTGGGCGATTGGCTCCGCGGAGGGTGGACATCTCAGCGTTCATCCGGAATTGGGAACGCTGGAAGACTTCCGCAGCCTCGTCGCCGGCGCACGCGACCATGGTCTGGAGGTCGCCCTCGACATTGCCTTTCAGTGTGCGCCCGACCACCCCTATGTGGCGGAGCATCCGGCGTGGTTCCGCCACCGACCCGATGGCAGCGTGCAGTACGCGGAGAATCCACCGAAGAAATACCAGGACATCTATCCCTTCGATTTCGAGACCGCCGACTGGCAGGGTCTTTGGACCGAGCTCGAGGGCATCTTCCGGTTCTGGATCGAGCAGGGCGTGCAGATTTTCCGGGTGGACAATCCTCACACCAAGAGCTTCGCGTTCTGGGAGTGGGTCATCGCCGAAATCAAGCGGGATTTTCCCGGGACCATCTTCCTGGCCGAAGCATTCGCGCGTCCCGCCGTGCTGCACGGGCTTGCCAAGCGCGGCTTCAGCCAGTCCTACAACTACTTCCCGTGGCGCAATACCAAGCAGGAACTGACCGCGTATTTCACCGAACTCACCCGAGGCGAGGGGAGGGAATACCTGCGGCCCAATCTCTGGCCCGCCACGCCGGACATCCTGCCCGAATACCTGCAGTTCGGAGGCCGGCCTGCGTTCATGATCCGCGCGACGCTGGCGGCGACCCTGGGCGCGAGTTACGGCATTTACGGCCCCGCCTTCGAGCTGATCGAGAACAGGCCCCGATGGCCGGGAACCGAAGAATATCTCGATTCCGAGAAATACCAGATCAGGCACTGGGATCTCAGGCGGCCGGACAGCCTCAGAGACTACCTCGCACGCCTGAACCGCATCCGTCGCGAGAATCCCGCGTTGCAGTACGACGGAAACCTGCGCTTCCACGTAGTGGACAACGACGAAATCCTCTGTTTCAGCAAGAGGACGGACGACGGAGTCAATGTCGTGCTGGTGGTGGTCAACCTCGATCCGGTGCATGTGCAGTCGGGATACGTGCAGCTCCCGGTCGAGGAATTCGGCCTGGATCCGGGGCATCCCTACCAGGTCCACGACTTGCTGAGCAACTCCCGGCATCTGTGGCACGGAACGCGCAACTACGTAGCGCTCGATCCGCAGGCCGGTCCGGCGCACATCTTCCGTCTGCGACGCCGGCTGCGGTCCGAGCACGACTTCGACTATTACCTGTAACAAGGGGGCGGTATGGCTGCGCAGGAAACCGGCTTGCAGGACGATCCGCTGTGGTACAAGGACGCCATCATCTATCAGATGCATGTCAAGGCATTCCAGGACAGCAACGATGATGGGATCGGTGATTTTCCGGGTCTGACCAGCAAGCTCGACTACATCCAGGACCTGGGCGTCAACACGCTGTGGTTGTTGCCGTTTTACCCGTCGCCGATGCGCGACGATGGTTACGACATTGCCGATTACCGCAACATCTATCCCGACTACGGTACCCGCCGGGATTTTCGAACGTTCATGCGTGAAGCGCACCGCCGCGGTTTGCGCGTGATCACCGAATTGGTGATCAATCACACCTCTGATCAGCATCCCTGGTTCCAGGCCGCGCGCAAGGCACCGCCGGGCAGCCGGAAGCACGCCTTTTATGTATGGAGCGACACCAGGGAGAAGTTTCCCGAGACGCGGGTGATCTTCACCGACAGCGAAGTTTCCAACTGGACCTGGGACGACGAAGCCGGGGCCTACTACTGGCATCGCTTTTTCCACCACCAGCCGGATCTGAACCACAACAATCCGGAAGTGGTGAGGGCCGTGATCCGGATCATGCGCTTCTGGCTGGACATGGGCGTCGACGGCCTGCGTCTGGATGCCATCCCCTACCTGTGCGTGCGCGAGGGGACGAACAACGAAAACCTGCCGGAGACCCATGCGGTTCTGAAGCGCATGCGGGCCGAGGTGGACAAGCACTACCAGTCGCGCATGTTCCTCGCCGAGGCCAACCAGTGGCCGGAAGATGCCCGGGAATACTGCGGCGATGGCGACGAATGCCACGTGATCTATCACTTCCCCCTGATGCCCCGCATGTACATGGCCGTGGCACAGGAGGACCGTTACCCCATTCTCGAAATCATGGGCCAGACGCCGGAGATTCCGGATACCTGCCAGTGGGCGATCTTCCTGCGCAACCACGATGAATTGACCCTGGAGATGGTCACCGACCGTGAGCGCGACTACATGTACGAACGCTACGCGGCCGACCCCCGAATGCGCGTCAACGTGGGCATCCGCCGCCGGCTCGCGCCGCTGATGGACAACGATCCCGAGAAGATCAAGCTGATGAACAGCCTCCTGATGTCGATGCCCGGTTCGCCGATCATCTATTACGGGGACGAAATCGGCATGGGTGACAATTTTTTCCTGGGCGACCGCAACGGTGTGCGTACCCCCATGCAGTGGAGTCCGGATCGCAATGGCGGCTTTTCCCGGGCGGATCCCCAGTTCCTGTACCTGCCGCCGATCATGGATCCCGTGTACGGCTACCAGGCCGTCAATGTGGAGGCGCAGAGCCGAGAGGCGTCATCGCTGCTCAACTGGATGAAACGGCTGATTGCCGTGCGCAAGGTCCATCCCGCCTTCGGACGCGGCACCCTGCGCTTTCTACAGCCGGGCAACCGCAAGATCCTCGCCTATGTGCGCGAGCATGGTGACGAGGCGATCCTGTGCGTCGCTAATCTTGCGCGCTCGGCGCAGCCCGTCGAACTCGATCTGGCGCGTTTCAAGGGCCGGGTGCCGATGGAATTGATGGGGCGCACCGTGTTTCCCCCGATCGGGGAACTGCCCTACCTGCTGACGCTGCCCGGGCATGGCTTCTACTGGTTCGAGCTGGCCAGTGACGTCGAGGCGCCGACCTGGCACCAGGAGGCGCTGCCGTCGATGGAGCTGCCCGTGCTGGTGCTGTCCGGGGGTTGGCGGAGCTTTTTCCCCGATCCGTTACAGCCAGGGCTGCGGAATACAGAGGCCGCGATGCAGCTGAGAAGCCGTCTGGAGCGCGAGGTCCTGCCGGCCTTTCTCCAGGGCCAGCGTTGGTTTGCGGCCAAGGGCCAGGGGCTCGAGGCGGTGGAGGCTACCCACATGGTCAAGTGGGCCACGGCGGACGGGGAATGGCTGTTGCTGTGGGTGCGGTGCGTGTTCGGGGGCGAAGTGGCGCAGACCTATTTCCTGCCGCTGGCGCTGATCTGGGGCGAGATCGACGAGGAGCAGGTACGTTTGACCTTGTCCGCCGCACTGGCGCGCGTGCGTCAGAAGGCTCGGGTCGGTGTTCTGCACGATGCGGTGGCAGCGGAAGACTTCGTTCAGGCCATGGTCCGGTCGATCGCGCAACCGGCGGACCATCTGCTGGATTCGGGAATGCTGCGATTCCGTCCCACCGCTGCGTATCCCCGGTTGGTCGGCGATCATCCGCTCGAGGGCCTGCAGCGCCCCGGGGCTGAGGGAACCAATACCACGGTCATTCTAGGCGACCGTCTGTTTCTCAAACTCTACCGCCGTGTCCAGCCGGGCGTGAGTCCGGAACTGGAAATGGGGCGTTACCTGACCGAAGTCTCGCCCTTCCCGAACATCTCTCCATTGGCCGGATCGGTGGAATACCAGGCGGTAGGCGAGTCCCCATCGACTCTGGCCCTGCTCCAGGGTTATGTCCCGAACCAGGGGGACGGCTGGAGCTACAGCATCGACTATCTGACCCGCTCCTTCGAAGATTGCATGACCCGGCCAGAGGGCCTCTCCGTCGAGCCGCATGGGGACTACGAGCACCTGATGCGGACGCTGGGCCGACGCACCGGTGAACTTCACGTTGCGCTGGCCCAGCCCGCCGCAGATCCCGCCTTTGCGCCCGAGCCCATGGGTTCCGGGGATCTGGACGCTTGGGGCAACCGGGTGCGCGACGACGTGCACACGACCCTGGACATGCTGGCCGGAAGGCGGGAAGGCCTGTCCGAAGCAGTGCGCCCGGCGGCCGAGCGTTTGCTCGAGGCGAGGGAGTCGTTCGTCCAGCGCGTGGAGGAACTCACGCAACTTCCAGTGCAGGCGGTCAAGACCCGTTACCACGGGGATTATCACCTGGGCCAGGTCCTCTTGACCGAGAACGACTTCGTGATCATCGACTTCGAGGGCGAGCCCGCCCGGCCGATCGAAGAGCGCAGGATCAAGCATTCACCCTTGCGGGACGTGGCGGGAATGCTCCGGTCGTTCAGCTACGCCGGGGCCGTTGCGCTGGCGAATGGCACTGCTGAGCGACCCGCCGACCGCGAACGCCTGCTGCCGCACCTGAGGGAGTGGGAGAAGGCCGCCGCCGCCGCCTTTGTGGGCGGCTATCGGGAGGCGGCGGCCGGGTGCCCGTCATCGCCTGCGGACATCGCCGCGGCTGATCGGCTGACGGATCTGTTCGTGATGGAGAAGGCGCTTTACGAGCTGCGCTACGAACTCGATCACCGTCTGGACTGGGTCGGTATTCCGATCGATGGTCTTCTGAATCTCGGCGTGGAGACAGGTCCGAACGCCGGGGGGGCGTCATGAGGCTGCACAGCACCGAATGGGGCACGTGGTTGCGGCCGTTGTCTTTCTGCGCGGTTCTTGCATGAGCCACCCGGAACTCCTCGATCGATTGTCGGAGCGCTACCACATAGCGCCCGAGTATCGCGATATCTGGGGCAACCGCCAGCAGGTCTCCGAAGAAACCCAGCGCGCCCTGCTGGGTGTGATGGGTGTGGCTACAGACAGCGACCAACACATGCAGCAGGCCCTGGAGCGGGCCGAGGCCGAGGATTGGGGGCGTCCCCTGCCACCGGTACACGTGGCACGGGAGGGCGAGGGCTGCATCCGCCTGGACATCACGGTGCGCGCGGAAAGTGCCGGTCACTGGCACCGCTGGACGCTGACGGAAGAGGACGGTGGTCGCCGGGAGGGTCGGTTCCGGCCTTCGGATCTCGAGCAGGAGGGCCAGCGGATGCTGGACGGCGAGGTCCGGGAGCGGCGCATACTCTCTCTGCCGGACGACCGGCCGGGCGGCTACCACCGCCTCGAACTCCAGGACCTCGAGATGCCTGGCGAGGGGATTTCGTCCATGTCGCTGATCGTGGTCCCGGCGGATTGTTACCGGCCGCAGGCGGTGTCGGGAGGGCAGCGGGTATGGGGGCTCAATATCCCGCTGTACGCGCTGCGCTCGAGCCGGAACTGGGGCATCGGCGACTTCACGGACCTGATCCGGGTGCTGGAATTCGCGGCGCAGGCCGGGGTGGACCTGGTCGGCCTGAATCCGCTGCATGCCCTGTTTCCGCACAATCCCTCCCACGCGAGTCCCTACAGTCCTTCAAGCCGGCAGTTCCTGAATGTGCTGTACCTGGACGTGGAGGCGTTGCCCGAATTCGCCGAGTGCGACGCGGCACAGCATCAGGTGCGGGACCGGGTCTTCCAGCAGCGGCTGGATCGGCTCCGGGGGTCTGAACTGGTCGACTATCCCGGGGTTGCCGGGGCGAAGATGACGGTGCTGGAGACCCTGTACGGGCACTTTCAAAAGAAACATCTGGACCGTGGCGATGAACGTGCCGAGGCCTTTGCCCGGTTCCGGCGGTCACGGGGTGATGCGCTGCGTCTGCATGCGCTGTACGAGGCGATTCAGGAATCCCTGCATCGGGCGGATCCCTCGGTCTGGGGCTGGCCTGCATGGCCGGAGCCCTATCGACATCCGGAGTCCGAGGCCGTTGCGGCATTCGCGACCGAACACGCCGAACGAACGGGGTTTTACGAATACCTGCAATGGCAGGCCCATGCCCAGCTCAGGAGGGCCGGCCATCGTGCCTTCGAGCTGGGTCTTGCGCTGGGACTGTACCAGGACATTGCCGTCAGTGTGGATGTGGGCGGCGCGGAGACCTGGGCGAATCAGGAACTGTATGTACTCGAGGGCCGGATCGGTTCCCCGCCGGATGACTTCAACCTGGACGGCCAGGACTGGGGGCTTCCGCCCTGGAATCCCGAAATGCTGCGGGATTGTGGGTATGCGCCGTTCATCAAGACCCTGCGCGAGAACATGAGCACCGCCGGGGTTGTGCGCCTCGACCATGTGATGAGTCTGATGCGGCTCTTCTGGGTGCCGGCGGGGATGTCTCCGCGCGAAGGTGGCTACGTTTCGTATCCGTTTCAGGATCTGCTGGGCATTCTCGCGCTGGAGAGTCACCGCAACCGCTGCCTCGTCGTCGGCGAGGATCTGGGCACGGTGCCCGACGAGGTGCGCGAGGCGTTGCGGCCGATGGGCGTGCTTTCTTACCGGCTGCTCTATTTCGAGAAAGCGGACGACGGCAATTTCAGAACGCCCGCGGATTTCGCCACGCAGGCCCTGATCGCCACCAGCACGCATGACCTGCCCACGCTTTCCGGTTACTGGGAGGGTCTGGATCTGGAGTTGCGCGATCGTCTGCACCTTTTCCCAACCGCGAAACACCGCGAAGACCAGATCATCGGGCGCGCGGAGGACCGGGCCCGTCTGCTCGTGGCGCTGGAAAAGGAGGGTCTGCTGCCCGCAGGCCTGAGCGTGCAGGCGGTTCCCGAGGGGGAAATGACGGTGGACCTCGCGGTGAGTATCCACCGCTTCCTTGCCCGCACCCCCGCGATGGTGATGATGGCTCAGATGGAGGACGTACTCGGGCAGCGCGAACAGATCAACCTTCCCGGAACCACCGACGAGCGTCCGAACTGGCGCCACAAGTTGAGGCTGGACCTGGAGCAGTGGGAACGGGAGCCGCGGGTCCTCGCCATCCTGAATGCGCTGAGGGAGGAGAGGGCTGTTATCACGTGACGATGACCCAGAACATCGCCTCCAACCCCTTGCCTGATCCCGCGATCACGGAGGGGCTGCGCTTGCTCGGGAAACGGCGCTTGGCACTGGCCATCCATGACCGCTGCTTTCCGGGGCTGTCAGCCGAGGATGTCGGGCGGGGCTCGCCTTACAGTCGTGGCGCCAGGCAATTCGTCGCCTTTGTACGCAGCCTGGGTTTCGACACGATCCAGCTGGGGCCCATGGGGCAGACGCCCCGCGATGACCCTTCTCCCTACAACGGAACAGTGTTTTCCCGAAACGTCCTGAACCTCGATCTGGCAAGCCTGACGGGGGAAGGCGGCTCCAGTGATGTTTCCGGCGGCTTGCTGCATGCGGACACCCTCGAACGTCTGGTCGGGGAATGCCCGTGTGACGACGGCGCCCGCAGCGTGCATGGCTACGCTTTCGATGCCTGTCACATGGCCCTGGACGCGATCCATCAAAATTTCAAGGCGGCCCGCGCCCGAGGCGATCCCGGCGCCCTGAAACTCGATGCGGAGCTGGACCATTTCGCCGGACGCAATGGAGACTGGCTCGCACCCGACGCGCTGTACCACGCGCTGTCGGGGCATCATGGAGAACGGCATCACCGGCATTGGCCGGTAACCGATGCCGTCTGCCCCGATGCTGCACTGTACCGGCACATCGGCCAGCGACCGGATCCATGCACCTCGCGCCGGAGCGCGCTTTTCGATACATATCGCGATGAACTCGAACGCTATCGGCTGGGACAGTTCCTCGTCCACCGCCAGCACGCGGCGTTCCACGCCGAGACGAAGGGTCTGGGTTTGCGCCTTTACGGCGATCTCCAGGTGGGGCTCTCGGCATGCGATGAATGGAGCCGTGGCGGTATGCACCTGTCGGGTTACCGCATGGGTGCGCCACCCAGCCGCACCAATCGCGACGGACAACCCTGGGGCTACGGGGTGTATGACCCGGACCAGTGCCTCGATGGTGACGGTGCGCCGGGGCCGGTGCTGCGTTTCATGCTCGCGCGGATCGAAAAGATGTTGGGAGAGTTCGATGGGCTGCGCATCGATCACCCTCATGGTCTCGTGTGCCCGTGGGTATACCGTGGCGACGACCCCGACCCCAGTCATGCGGTGCAGCATGGTGCGCGGCTGTTCTCGTCGCCGCATCTCGCCGACCATCCGGACCTTGGTCGTTTTGCCATCGCCGGGGTGGAGCAGCTGAACCAGGCCGTTCCCCGCTATGCGGACGAATGGGTGCGGTGGCTGCGACCGGATCAGGTCGGGCGCTACGCCCTGCTGCTGGACACGGTCGTGAGCGTGGTGCGGGAGCATGGGGGATCGAGCGAAGATATTCCCTGCGAGGTGTTGAGCACATTGCCTTATCCCGTGGCGAGTGCCATCAGGCGCCAGGGTCTGGGACGGTTTCGGGTGACGCAGAAGGCGGATCTCTTCAACCGTGATGACGTCTACCGCAGTGAGAACGCCGAGGCCCGGGACTGGATCATGGTGGGCACGCACGACACGCCCCCGATCTGGCACCTGGCCCGCGAGTGGGTGGAGGAGGGTGAGCGGGCCCGGCAGGAGGCGGACTATCTTGCCGCGCGACTCGTCCCCGCCGGGGAACGTGAGGCATTCGCGCGCGAGTTGGCCGGGAATCGCAACAAACTGGTGCATGCCAAATTGGCGGATGTGTTCGCGAGTCCCGCAGAGCAGGTCATGGTGTTCTTCGCCGATCTCCTGGGTCAGGAACAGACATACAACCGGGCCGGCTTCGTCGATCTGGAAAACTGGACCCTGCGCGTGCCCCGCGACTATGCCACTTCGTTTCCGCGCGCGGTGGCGCGGGGCGACGCCCTGAACCTGCATTGCGTGCTGGCGCTGGCGTTGCGCGCGCGAGGCGATGATTTCGCGCGGCTCCACGGCGATCTGATCGGGCGTCTGCGCGAACAATCGGGGTGGTGGTGTGGTGAGTGAAATGCGTCGTTTGCGACGCGCCTCCAGCGGTCGTGTGCGTCGACCGGCCTGGGGGGCGGGATCAGGTGATGCAGGGAAAGTCCATACTTAGGTAGTTACTTCTTCCGGAGGCGCCACGCTATGAGTGCTGAAACCATCGAAGAACTCCTTTCTTCCCGGTCCGTATCGGAGGATCAGGCGGCTGTCGTGACGATGAGCCGCGACGACCTCGACACCACTTCGCGAGCGGATCTCCTCGCGCGTGCCGGACGCTTGACGGCTGGTCTGCAGGATGCCGGTCTGGAGAAGGGGGATCGGGTCTTGATTCTCGCGCCCAACAGCGCGGACTGGGTGGCATCGGCGCTGGGCGTGATGAATGCCGGCGCTGTAGTTGTGCCCCTGGATACCCAGATGCCGGGTGAGGATCTGGAACATGCCCTGTCGGATTCCGAGCCGCGATTCGTCTTCACGACCTCCTCGCTGAAGGATCGTCTTCCTGATGACCTGGACGACGTGCGGGTTTATCTGTTCGATGCCGAGTCGGATGCCTCGGACAGTTGGGTCGGCCTGCTTGCGGACGAACCGGCGTCGGCCGTGGCCGAGAAGGATGACGTGGCCGCGATCTTCTACACCTCCGGCACGACGGGGCCGCCCAAGGGGGTGCCGTTGACGCACAAGAACCTGAGCAGCAATGTGGAGGCTCTGTGCGCCCAGGAACTCGCGGACGACAGCGACCGGGTCCTGGTTCCCCTGCCGTTTCATCACGTCTACCCCTTCACTGTGGGCATCCTGATCCCGCTGACGCTGGGAGCCCCGATCATTGTGCCCTTCTCGCTGGTGGGCCCGCAGATCGTCCGGGGCCTTCGCGAAGGCGAGGCCACGGTGATGCTGGGCGTACCACGCCTCTATGAGGCTGTATGGAACGCACTGGAGGATCGCGTCGCCGGGCGAGGCCGGATCGCGGCGCTGCTGTTTCGGCAGACGCTGGGGGTCTCCAGGCTTGCGCGCCGGCGTCTCGGCCTGCGTCTGGGTCGGCGCCTGTTTGCCAGTCTGCATCGCCGTCTCGCACCGCGCCTGCGACTGGTCGTCGCTGGCGGTGCGGCGCTGGATCCCGAGCTGGGACGCAAGCTGCAGGCGCTGGGCTGGGAAGTGGCCACCGGCTACGGGCTCAGCGAAACCTCTCCGATTCTGACCTACAACCCGCCCGATCGCTTGCGGCTGGAGGCCGCGGGTCTGGCCCTGCCCGGCGTGGAACTCGCCATCGACGACTCCGATTCCTCCGATGGACGTGGAGAAGTAATGGCCCGGGGTCCGAACGTTTTCGCCGGTTACCTGAATCTGCCGGATAAGACCAAAGAGGTCCTCGACGAGGACGGCTGGTTCCGTACCGGGGACACGGGTGAGCTGGACGACGATGGCTATCTGCATCTGCACGGTCGCGAGTCGTCGATGATCCTTCTTTCCGGAGGCGAGAACGTCGATCCGGAACGCGTCGAGGATGCGTTGAAGGCCCTCGACGAACTGCGGGAGGTCGGGGTCCTCGCGCATGACGATCGTCTTGCAGCCGTCGTCGTCCCGGAGTCGAAGCTGTTGCGCGAGGTGACCGGTGAAGACCTCGAGAAGCGGGTGAAAAATGCGGTGAAGGAGGCCGCGAAGAAACTGCCCAGCCACCATCGGCCGGGGACCGTCCGTATTGCGCTGGATCCGCTGCCGCGCACGCGCCTGGGCAAGCTGCGCCGGCACAAACTGGAGGAGCTGTTCGAAAAACTGGGGGAAAGCGACGCCGTTTCCGAGGCGAAACCCGAACCCGTGTCGCCGGAATCCATGGCGCCCGAGGACCAGCAGCTGTTATCGGACCCCGGCGCGGAGCGTACCTGGAAGTACCTGGCGGAGCGTTTTCACGACCTGCGTCTCACCCCGGACAGCAGCCTGGCGGAGGAGCTGGGAATCGATTCGCTCAGTTGGGTGGATCTGACGCTGGCACTGCAGGACCGTGCCGGCATCGACCTCGACGACTCGGCGATCGAGCGGGTCGAGACCGTGCGCGATCTGCTACAGGAGGCGGCCGGCGCCTCCGAGGCCAAGGAGGGGCGCGGCGAACTGAAGGAACAGCTCAAGGAACCCGAATCACTGCTCGACGATGAACAGAAGCAGGATCTGGAGCCGCCTGGACCGGTACGCCGGATCCTGGGTCGGATCGTGCTGGGGCCGGCCCGGCTCGTGGGCCGGTTGCTGTTGCGCGTGGAGGTTCAGGGGCAGTTTCCGGACGACGGGCCGTATCTGATCGCACCGCGCCATCTGAGCTTCGTCGATCCCTTGGCGCTCCTGCCCGCCCTGAGTAGAAGGCAGCTCGAATCGCTTTACTGGGCCGGCCTCGAGGCCTACCTGTTTTCCAACCGCCTCACCCGTGCATTCAGCCGCACGGCCCGCATCCTGCCAATCGATCCGGGTTCTGCACCACGACGAAGCCTGGCCATTGCGGCGGCCTGCCTCGAACGCGGCCACAGTCTGATCTGGTTTCCCGAGGGTGAGCGTTCCCCGGACGGCAAGCTTCAGCGCCTGCGGCCCGGCATCGGGCTGGTCCTGGCGGCGCAGCCGGTGCCCGTGATTCCGGTGTGGATCGACGGCACATGGGAAGTGATGCCGCCGGGACAACGCTTCCCGCGCCCCGGGAAGGTGCGGTTGATCATTGGTGATCCGATTTCCCCCGATTCCTACGGGACGGATGAGCGGGAGATCGTCGAGACCCTGCAATCCAGGCTGGAGGACCTGGACAAGGCGTCGAAGTCAGACGACTGAGGATTCGACAAACCGTAAACATCTGGGCGTCCGCGCCGCTTCTGGTGCGATCGCTGCCCATCGGAGAACGACAGGAGGACCTGCACAATGAGCAAGGAACCGTTGACTCTGAGACTCTCGGAACTGACCAATGCGGACACTGCCATGGTCGGCGGGAAGAACGCCAGTCTGGGCGAGATGATCGCCACACTGGAGACGCGTGGCATCCGGGTGCCGGGTGGTTTTGCCACCACGGCGGCGGCCTACTGGCGCTTCATCGACGACAACGACCTGCGCGACCGCATCGAAAGCGCCATGGGCGAACTGAAATCCGACCAGTCCAATCTGAAGACCGTCGGTGCCAAGGTCCGGCGGATGATCGAGGGGGGGCGCTGGCCGGAGGATCTCGCGCACGCGATCGTCGAAGCCTACGACGAGATGCGCCGTGAAACGGGAATGAAGGACCTGGACGTAGCGGTGCGTTCCTCGGCCACGGCGGAGGATCTGCCCACGGCCAGTTTCGCGGGCCAGCTCGAGACGTTTCTCAACATCCGCGGGCACGATGCATTGCTCGACGCCTGCCGCAAATGCTACGCGTCGCTGTTCACGAACCGCGCCATCGCCTACCGTGAGCGACAGGGCTTCGATCATCTGCAGGTGGCCCTGTCGGTTGGCGTTCAGCGGATGGTGCGTTCCGACAAGGCCGGATCCGGGGTGATGTTCTCGCTGGACACGGAAACCGGATATCCGGACGTCGTGCTGATCAATGCCGCCTGGGGACTGGGCGAGACGGTCGTCCAGGGCAGTGTCGATCCCGACGAGTACCACGTTTTCAAGCCACTACTGTCACAGGCGCAGCCGGACGGTCCGTTGCTCCCGATCATCGAGAAGCGCCGCGGGGGCAAGGACATCAAGATGGTCTATGCGAAGAAGAAAGGCGACGAAGGTACCGCGCGCACCGTTGAAACCTCGAAAAAGGAACAAGCCGCCTTCGTGCTCTCCGACGAGGAAATCCTCACGCTGGGTCGTTGGGGTGCGATCATCGAGGCGCATTACGGCAAACCCATGGACATCGAATGGGCGAAGGATGGCGACAGCGGTGAACTGTTCATCGTCCAGGCGCGTCCCGAGACCGTGCATTCCCAGAAGGCGAACGAGCCATTCCGGTCCTGGAAGCTGCTGTCCAAGGGCAGGAAGCTGGTCGAGGGAACGGCCATTGGGGATGCCGTGGCCACCGGGATCGTGCGGGTGCTGGAAAGCCCCGAGGAGAGCGACAAGCTGAAGGAAGGCGACGTGCTGGTCACCGGCATGACCGATCCCGACTGGGTGCCCGTGATGAAAAAGGCCGCCGCCATTGTGACCGATCACGGTGGACGTACCAGTCACGCGGCGATCGTGTCCCGTGAATTGGGCGTGACGGCAGTGGTCGGAGTCGGCAATGCCAGCGCGGAGTTGAAGGACGGTCAGGAGGTGACGGTGTCCTGTGCGGAGGGGCAGCGGGGCTTTGTCTACGAAGGCGAGGCCGAGGTCGAGGTCAGCGAGACCGATCCCGACGAGATCGAGGACACGCAGACCGACATCATGATCAATCTCGCCAACCCCGGGGCGGCGTACCGCTGGTGGAGGCTGCCTGCCAAGGGGATCGGTCTGGCCCGAATCGAGTTCATCATCGGCAATGACATCAAGGTGCATCCGCTGGCCCTGATGCATCCGGACCGTGTCGACGACGATGCGGCGAAGAAGGAGATTGACGACCTCACCCAGGGCTACAAGGACGGAGCGGAGTTCTTCGTCGATCGAATGGCGCGAGGGATCGCGCGGTTGGCGGCGGCGCAGTGGCCAGAGCCAGCGATCGTCCGGCTGTCCGACTTCAAGACCAACGAGTATGCCGGGTTGATCGGGGGCCGGGGTTTCGAGCCCGAGGAGGCCAATCCAATGCTCGGTTGGCGCGGTGCCAGCCGTTATGTCGACGGTCCCTACGCCGAGGCCTTTGCGCTGGAGTGCGCCGCGCTGCGTCGTGCACGGGAAGAAATCGGGCTGGAGAACATCCGCGTGATGATTCCGTTCTGCCGGACCGTTGACGAGGCCGATCGCGTCCTGGCTACGATGGCCGAGCATGGGTTGGTCCGGGGCAAGGCAGGGCTTGAGATCTACATGATGGTGGAGATCCCGTCGAACGTGATCCTCGCTCGCGATTTCGGCGCGCGGGTCGATGGCTTTTCCATCGGCACCAACGATCTGACGCAACTCGTACTGGGCGTCGATCGGGACAACGATCTTCTTTCATCGCAGTTCGACGCGCGCGATCCTGCGGTCAAGGCGTCGATCGCGGAGCTGCTGGAAAAGGCCCGCGATGTCGGCGTGAAGACCGGCCTGTGCGGTCAGGCCCCCAGCGATTACCCGGAGTTCGCGGGCTTTCTGGTCGAGCACCGGATCGACAGCATTTCCGTCAGTCCCGACAGTTTCATCGCCGTGAAGCGGATCGTTGCCCAGGCCGAGCGCGAGCGGGATCTCGCGGATGCGAGTGCCCCCTGATCACGGCTTTGCATGCAATGCCGGCGCAGGATCCGTTGCGGCATGGGGCTGTCAGTACAGGGATCACGTTGGCAACACGACGAGGAGGTAGAGTCACCACGATGAAACAGGGACGCAAGCGCGACGCAGGCAAGGATTCGAGGAAGAAGCCGGGACGCGACTGGAGCAGTGGCACCGGCGACTCGAGAGGTGCGCCTGACGGCGTCTGGGAGAAGTGGCTGATCTTCGTCTGGCTGTCGCTCGCCCTTCTGTTCGCGTTTCATTTGATGGAGCAGTGGGAGGAACAGCCCCAGCACACGGTTTTGACCTACAGCGAATTTCTGCAGGCGCTCGAGGAGGGTCATGTCCGCGAGGTGGTCCTGCGGGGACAGGATGTCAGGGGCAACCTGACGGAAGCCGGCCGCGAAGCTCTGGACGTCGAGGAGCCTGGGTCATTCGAGACGGTCCGCCCGGAGCTGGCCGGCGAGTCCCTGTTGCAGAAGCTTCAGGAGTCTGAGGTGGATATCGCCGCGGAACCGGCCGAGCTGCCCTGGTGGCAACAGATGCTGATCCGTGCCTTGCCCTTTCTGCTGCTGCTGGGTCTGCTGGTGTGGTTCTGGTATCGCATGCAGCAGCGCACGATGGCCGGGGGCGGCGGCGCATTCGGTTTCGGCAAATCGACCGCCAAGCGGATTCGCAGCGAAGACAGCGACACGCGCATGGATGACGTCGCCGGCGTCGAGAATGCGAAGAAGGAAATCATGGAAACGGTGGAATTCCTGAAGGACCCCGATCGCTTTCGGGAACTTGGTGCGCGAATCCCCCGCGGTATCCTGATGATGGGACCGCCCGGCACCGGCAAGACGCTTCTCGCACGAGCGGTGGCGGGTGAAGCAGGTGTGCCGTTCTTCAGCATCAGCGGTTCGGAATTCATCGAGATGTTCGTCGGCATGGGGGCCTCCCGCGTTCGTGACATGTTCAAGCGTGCCAAGGAGGAGGCGCCCTCGGTGGTCTTCATCGATGAGCTCGACGCGGTCGGTCGCTCCCGCGGCGCCGGCATGGGGGGTGGCCACGACGAGCGGGAGCAGACGCTGAACCAGATCCTGTCCGAGATGGATGGTTTCGAGGGCGAGGAATCAGTGGTGGTGCTGGCCGCGACCAACCGGCCCGACGTGCTGGACAAGGCGTTGCTCCGGCCTGGGCGGTTCGACCGCAAGATCACCCTGGAGAACCCCCATCGCGAGGCTCGGCGGGCCATCCTGAAAGTGCACACCAAGTCGATGCCGCTGGCGGATGACGTCGATCTCGACCGCATCGCCGCCGGGACCATCGGGTTCTCCGGTGCCGATCTGCGCAACCTGGCCAACGAGGCGGCGCTGTTTGCCGGGCGCCGTGGATTGGAACGGGTGGACGGGGCCTGCTTTTCCGATGCCCGCGACCGAATCATGCTGGGCGAGACGCGGGAACAGGGGCTTTCGGACCAGGATCGTCACATCGTCGCCTACCACGAGGCAGGGCATGCGCTGCTGGCCTATTTGTTGCCCAATGCCGATGCGCTAGAGAAGGTGACCGTGGTTCCCCGGGGGCGCGCCCTCGGCGTGACGGCCCAGGTGCCTGAAGAGGAGCGGTACAACTTCAGCGAGGCCTATCTGCGCGACAAGATTGCGGTGATGTTCGGCGGCCGGCTGGCGGAATCGATCATCTTCAACGAGGTGAGCAGCGGCGCGGAGAACGATCTCCGGCAGGCGACCCGCCTGGCGCGAAAAATGGTCGCGCACTGGGGCATGAGTGAACGGATTGGGCCGGTTTCCTTTCCCCAGAGTGAGCAGCAGGTCTTCCTCGGTCGGGAACTGGGCCAGGAGCGGGAACACAGTGAGACCACTGCGACCGCCATCGACGAAGAGATCAGGGCGCTGCTCGGTGCGATCGAACGCGGTGCGCGAGAGACACTGGAGGAAAACCGCGATGCGCTGGAGACGCTCGCGGAGGCATTGGAGGAGCGTGAAACGCTCGAAGTCGAGGAAATTCGGGAGATCCTGAAAGGAAAGGTTCGGCAAGAAAAGGCCTGATCTCCGCAAGCCCCCTGGACAGGGTGGTCGGCCGAATGCTTTCCCGTTGAACTCTCTGCCATCGCGAGTGGGCCATGAATCGGGCCCTTGTGAAATCCAACCCTTGGAGACTATGCCATGAGCCTTGATGACAAACACGTCGCCATCCTGGTTGAGGACGATTACCAGGAGCTTGAACTGCATTACCCGCGCCTGCGGTTGCTGGAGGCCGGGGTGCGCGTCTCCGTGCTGGGCGCTGGCAAGCCCGGATACGCCAGTGCAAAGGGTTACACGGTGACGGCGGACGCAAGCGCCGATGACGTCGACCCCGCTGTTTTCGACGCGGTGATCATCCCGGGCGGAATGGCACCTGACAAGATGCGAAGGCACCGCGCGATGGTCGATCTGGTGCGGGCGATCCATGAGCAGGGCAAGCCGGTGGCATGGATCTGTCACGGTGGGTGGATGGCGGTGTCGGCCGGTATCCTGCGCGGAAAGCGGGCGACGTCCTTTCACTCGATCCGCGATGACATGGTCAATGCGGGGGCCGAGTGGTGTGACGAGGAGGTTGTGCGCGACGGCAATCTGATCAGCAGCCGCACCCCCGACGATCTGCCCGCCTTTTCCCGTACGTTCCTCGAGGCGTTGGGCTGATCCGGTCATGACGACGATCCGGTATGCGAACAGTGGGGACGCGGCCGCGATTGCGGCCATATGGAATCCGCAGATCCTCGACACCGCGTTCACCTTCGATCACCGGGTCTACTCGGTGGATGACATCGCAGCCATGATCGTGCAGCGTCAGGCTGCCGGCCATGTCTGGTTTGTCGTGGAGCACGGGGGACAAGTTTCGGGCTTTGCCAGTTTTGCGCCGTTCCGTCAGGGCGATGGTTATGGCCGGACGATGGAGCACACCATCTTTCTGGATCCGGAGGCTGGAGGTGATGGCCTGGGTGAAACCCTGATGCAGGCCATCGAGCACGAGGCGCGGGCGCGGGGCGTGCATTCCCTGATCGCCTGTGTGACGGGCGAGAACGGCGTCGCCCTGAAGTTCCACCGGAATCTCGGGTTTGCGACGGTCGGCATGATTCCGCAGGCTGGTTGCAAGTTCGGTCGCTGGATCGATCTGGTGATCCTGCAGAAAATGCTTCCTGATTCGAAATGATGCGCTCCGATCAGCAGCCCGAGTGCAGGCCGCCCGTGGTCGGATTCGTGTTGTTTGAAGGGGCGCGGATGGATGTGGGAGGCCAGCCCCTGGCCGATGGGTTTTCCGGCCCCAGATCGGCGAGAGGGCTCGCCTCCTACGGGCAATCAGGAACACGAAAGGCTTTGAAGATTTCGGTGTCGGCCTCTATACATAAGGGAATCGAGGCCGATCCACAGCACTGGGTTTGGCCTGGTGGCCTGTGTGGATCGGCTCGGACAGGTTCATGCCAAATCGGTCGTCGCAGCTGCGGCGGTCCGGTTTCCCCCTCGACAAAAAGGAGATGACGATGAGCGATCGCGATGCATATGTGAAAAAGATGCAGGCAAAAATCGAAGAGTGGAACGCGGATCTTGCCAAGCTGGAGGCACAGTCCAAGGAGGCCGAAGCCGACATGCGGGTGAAATACGACAAGCAGATCGAAGAACTGCGTGAGCAGCGCAATGAGGCCGAGGAACGGCTTCGGGAGATGCAGGAAGCGAGTGGAGACTCCTGGAAGCGGTTGCGTGACGGGATGGAATCGGCATGGGATGACATGACGAAGGCATTTCGGGACGCTGCGGATCGTTTCAGATGATCCGATGATGCGGCGGGCGGATTCACCCTAGACGACGGGGTGGTCCGCGCCGCCGTGTGATCCCGGTTGTCAGAACTTCCACTTGAATATAGAAAGAATCGCCAAGTCTTTTATATATATAAAGTATACCCTGTCAAGGGGCTACCGGCCGACACCCAGGACGGCGACCGATTCACCGGGAAGCACGAGGGTGTCGCCCTGCCAGTCGATGCCGGGGCCGGACCGCAACAGCAGCTGCTGCCCGCGGGCCTCAGGACACTCCACCGATTGCGGCTCGGGGTGAAGGTTGCAGGCGATCGTCACTTCAGGGCGCACCAGGATCAGCCAGCGACGCTGTTCGTCAAACCGGACGTTAACCTCCTGCAGGCGGTCGTCGGCGAAGGCGGGGTCGCTGCGGCGCAACCCGATGAGTGCTCGGTGCCAATCCAGGATTTCCGCATGCGGTCCCTGCAAGCATTCATCCCAGTCGAGCCGGGAGCGTTCGTAGGTTTCCCGCGACTGGGGGTCGGGAATGCTCTCGGGATCCCAGCCGAAGGCCGCGAATTCCTCCCGACGGCCTTCGCGCACGGCAGCCGCCAGTTCCGGGTCGTGGTGATCGGTGAAGTACAGGAACGGGCTCCTCGCGCCCCATTCCTCGCCCTGAAACAACATGGGTACGAACGGAGACGTCAGGACCAGCGCCGCGCCGACCTTGAGTAACCCTGGGGAGAGGAGGTGGCTGCTGCGCTCGCCAGTGGCGCGATTGCCGATCTGGTCGTGATTCTGCAGGCAGCCGACGAAGCGTCGGCCCGTCAATCCGTTCGCCGGACGGCCATGGGTACGCCGCCGGTAGCGGGAGTAGATTCCGCCGTATGCGAATCCGCGCATCAGGACCCGCGCGAGCGGTTCCAGTTGGCCGAAGTCTGCGTAGTAGCCATCGGCTTCCCCGGTCAGGGCGGCATGCAGGGCGTGATGGAAGTCCTCGTTCCACTGCGCATCCAGGCCGTAGCCGCCGACCTCGACCGGGCGTACCAGCCGCGGATCGTTCAGGTCACTCTCGGCGATCAGCACCAGGGGGCGCCCGGTACCAGCTTCGAGCCTTCGCACCTCGTCGGACAGGGCCTCGAGGAAATGTATCGCCGAGGTGTCGACGATGGCGTGGACCGCATCGATGCGGAGCCCGTCGATATGATAGTCCCGCAGCCACATCAGGGCATTGTCGATGAAAAAACGACGAACCTCGTCGCTGTAAGCACGGTCCAGGTTGACCGCGTCGCCCCAGGGCGTGCTATAGGCGTCGGTGAAGTAGGGGCCGAAACGGGCGAGATAGTTGCCGTCGGGGCCGAGGTGGTTGTAGACCACGTCGAGCAGCACGGCCAACCCGCGGCGATGGCAGGCATCGACGAGTCGCTTCAGCGCATCCGGCCCGCCGTAGGCGTGGTGGGGTGCGAACAGATCGACGCCATCGTAACCCCAGCCCTGCTCCCCGGGAAATTCCTGTACCGGCATCAGTTCCAGGTGCGTGATGCCCAGCTTGACCAGGTGGTCCAGCCTGTCGATCACCGCGTCGAAGCTGCCCTCGGCAGTGAAGGTGCCGACGTGAATTTCGATGATCACGGCCGCGGAAAGGGGCGGCGCTCGCCAACCCGCATCGCTCCATTCGAAGGTGTCGTGTTCCACCCAGCGCGAGGGTCCGTGTACACCCAAGGGTTGCCATGGCGAGCGCGGATCCGGGAAGGGCCCCTCTCCGTCGACATGGAACGCGTAGTCCACTCCATGCGCCAGGGCACCGGATTCGGCCGTCCACCAGTCGTCCTCCCGGCGCAGCATCGGCGTTTGGGACCCGGCACATTCGAGCACGACTTTCTCAGCGCTTGGTGCCCAGACCTTCAACAGGGTCACGGTTTCTCCTCCACTCTTTCCAGCAGCGCCACGGGAAACGGCGCAAGGATCTCGGCGACCGATTGGTCCCCACCCTCGAGCAAAGCGCCGGAGAGGCGGTTGTTCCATCGCCCCGGCGGTAGCGGCAGCACGGTATCCTTCCAGTCGTCGTCCAGCCCCAGGACCAGCCGGGGTACCAGGACCAGCACGTCGCCACCGCGCAGGTAGGCAACCGCATGTGCGGCTTTTTCCCCTCGGGGCGCGATCGGCTCGTAGGCGCCTTCGGGACCGAATGCCTCCCGTCGCTTGCGGCGCAGCGCCAGCGCCTCGCGGAGGACCCATAACTTCGGAAGTCCCTCGTCCGCGCGCGCCAGGATCTGCGCGGGCGAGGGCGTGTCGAGTGCCGAGAGCAGGAGGCGCCGCCGTTCGAAATCCACCGGCCTGCGATTGTCCGGATCCACGAGACTCAGATCCCAGAGCTCCATTCCCTGGTAGATGTCGGGAACACCAGGGGCAGTGCACTTGATCAGCGTCTGTGCGAGGCTGTTGACGCGGCCGGCGGAGACCAGCGGCGCCACAAAGGTTTCCATCTTCTCCCTGAATTCCGCATCGCTCAGCAGGCGGCTCGCGAACTCCTGTACCGCCCGTTCGTAGTCGGGGTTCTGTTGCGTCCAGCTGGTGTGGTGCTTGGCCTCGCGCACCGCCTTTTCCAGGTAAGCGGTCACGCGCTCGGTCTCGATGGGCCAGGTGCCCATCAGCGTCTGATACAGCAGGTATTCGGTCGCGGGATCGGGCCAGTCGCCCGAGCGATGGCGAGCATTGTGGTGAATCCAGTCCCGCACCGCCCGGCCCCAGAGCTGGGGAATCTCCGACAGCAGCAGCAGCCGTGCCCGTACGTCTTCGCTGCGCTTGGTGTCGTGCGTGGAGCTCGCGAGCATGGCCGTGGGATGCCGGCGACAGGAGTGCAGGCATGCCTGGTGAAAGTCGTCCACGGACATCCCGAATCGTTCGGGATCGCCTCCGACCTCGTTCAGCGCCGCCAGGCGATGAAACCGGTAAAACGCGGTGTCCTCCACGCCCTTGGCCATGGCCGGGCCTGTCAGCTGCTGAAAGCGCAGCGCGAATTCCGTCTCCAGGCCACCTTCCACACGCAGTAACAGGAGTGCCTGAAGGAAGTCCAGCAACTCGTCATCCAATTGCGACGATTGGCTCCGGGCCTGATCGATGGCCGTGGAGACATAGCCCGCGTCTGCTTCGGTAACGTCGCTGCCACTCGCCACGTAGGTCCGGTACACGGGGAAGCAAGTCGCGACCTCGAGGAGTGCCTGGTAGAGCTGTTCGCGCGAGTAGTCGCGGTGCCGACGGTGCCTTTCGCAGATCGTGACGAACAGCGAGGCCAGCCGTTGCAGTTCGCTGCCCAGCAGTTCGCGAAGGACCTGGTGCTTGCTCTCGAGAACCAAGGCATGAAAATCCGCCGAATCACCCGAGATCTCTTCGTAAAGCCAGGTCAACGGCAACTCGCCCGATGGGTCGACGAAGAGTCCCTGCAAGCGGTTCAGAAAGTCATAACCCGTACTGCCCGCAATGGACCAGTCCTCCCGCAGTTGCTCGCCCGTTTCGAGGATCTTCTCCGCAACGATCCAGGCACCGGGGCAGGCCTCGCGCAGACGACGGAAATACTGGGCCGGGTCGCGTAGCCCATCGGGGTGATCGACGCGAAGGCCCTGTACCGTTCCGTCCCGGACCCAGCGGATCGGCAGGGCGTGGATGGCCTCGAAAACCTCGCGCCGTTCCACACGTAATCCCGCCAGGTCATTGATATCGAAAAACCTTCGATAGCCGAGATCCTGGGCAGCGGTCTTCCACCAGGCGAGCCGGTAGTTCTGCCTGTCGATCAATGCATCCAGGGCATCGGCGTCGCCGTTGATCCAACCCAATTCGCTCTCGACCGCGGCACGGGCCTCGGCGTCCTTCCGGAACGATTCATCCAGGAGCCGGTGGATCACCTGCTGATCGCGTTGGCGTCTTTCCATCAAGTCAAGTGCGGTGACCTGGGGGCGTGGCAGGCGTGCGCAGGACTCCGCCAGGAAGCCGAGCAGTTCCAGACCGCTGCGGCGGTAAACGCGCTGCAGAAGGGTGCTGAGTGAGGAAGGGTCGATGGGGAAACGGTGTTCGTGATAGTGAAGAGTGAACAGGCCCTCGTTAAAACGGAGTTGCAGATCGCCCGCTTCAAGCACCCGGCCGTAGTGGTCGCCCAGCACCGGCAGCAGGACCTTGTTCGGCCAGCGTTCCTCCGACGATTCCCAGTCCACGTCGAAGTAGAGCGCATAACGGCTGGAGGGACCGTTCTCGAGGACGTCCCACCACCAGGGATTCTGATCTCCGGCGATGGCCATATGATTGGGCACGATGTCCAGCACCTGACCCATCCCGGCGTTGTCCAGCGCGGCGGAGAGTCGCTGGCGTGCCTCTTCTCCACCCAGTTCCCGGTTCACGCGGGAGGGATCGACCACATCGTAGCCATGGGTGCTGCCGTGCGCCGCTTGCAGGAACGGGGAGAGGTAGACGTGACTGATGCCGAGTTGCGCGAGATAGGGGACGACGTCGGATGCGTCGTCCAGCGTGAAGCCGGGGTGGAGTTGCAGCCGGTAGGTGGCCAGCGGTTCAGCAGGCACAGCGGAGCACCACGATGGAACGGGGCTGGACGCGTAGGGTGCTGCCAGCCTGCATTTTCTCCTCGTCATCGACCCAACCGGAATTCGTATCGAGTTCCTGGATCCACTGCTCCGCCCACTCGGCGCCGGGAAGCGCGAAGTCGAGCGCTTCGTGATGAGCGTTGAAGATGAGATAGAAGCCGTCGTCGAGTACGCGCTCGCCCTCGGGATCGGGAGTGGTGATCGAGCGCCCGTTGATGAAGACCCCTAGCGACTGGGCAGAGCCCTCGCCCCAGTGTTCTTCCGCCATCTGTACGCCATCGGGAGTGAACCAGGCGATGTCCTTGATATCATCCCCATGGATCGCGCGGCCCTGGAACCAGCGCCGGCGCCGAAACACCGGATGGTCCAGGCGCAATCGGATCAGGCGGCGCGTGAATGCCAGGAGATCTTCGTCCACGTTTTCCCAGTCGTACCAGGAGATCTCGTTATCCTGGCAGTAGACGTTGTTGTTGCCCTCCTGGGTGCGGCCGATTTCGTCTCCTCCGAGCAGCATGGGGACGCCCTGGGACAGCACCAGCGTGACCAGGAAATTGCGCTGCTGGCGCTGCCGCAGCGCGTTGATCTCCGGGTCGTCCGTCGGCCCCTCGGCGCCGCAGTTCCAGGAACGGTTGTGGCTCTCGCCGTCCCGATTGTCCTCACCGTTGGCCTCGTTGTGCTTCTCGTTGTAGGAGACGAGGTCGCGCAGGGTGAACCCGTCATGCGCGGTGACGAAGTTGATGCTCGCGTGCGGCCAGCGTCCGGACAATTCGTACAGATCGGAACTGCCGGTGAGCCGGTAGGCGAATTCCCCGAGGGTCTGGTCCTCGCCGCGCCAGAAATCGCGGACGGTATCGCGGTACTTGCCGTTCCACTCCGACCACAGGGGCGGAAAGTTGCCGACCTGGTAGCCGCCTTCTCCGAGGTCCCAGGGTTCCGCGATCAGCTTCACCTGGCTGATGACCGGGTCCTGCTGGATGATGTCGAAGAACGCCGAGAGCCGGTCGACCTCGTGGAGTTCGCGGGCCAGCGTGGACGCCAGATCGAAGCGAAAACCGTCGACATGCATCTCCAGCACCCAATAGCGCAGCGAGTCCATGATCAGTTGCAGCACGTGCGGGTGCCGCATGTTCAGGCTGTTGCCGGTCCCCGTGTAGTCCATGTAGTGGCGGGGATTCTCGTTGACCAAACGATAGTACGCTGCATTGTCGATTCCCTTCAGGCTCAGCATGGGGCCCAGGTGGTTGCCCTCGCTGGTGTGGTTGTAGACGACGTCCAGGATCACCTCGAGTCCGGCCCGATGCAGGGCCTTGACCATGGTCTTGAATTCCCGCACCTGGCCGCCATCCGACCCGTCGGCCGCGTATTCGTTGTGAGGGGCGAGGTAGGCGATGCTGCTGTATCCCCAGTAGTTGCGCAGGCCGCGTTCTTCGAGAAACGCGTAGTGGATGAACTGGTGGACCGGCATCAGTTCGACCGCGGTGATGCCGAGATCGGTCAGGTATTCGATCATGGCCGGATGCGCGAGGCCGGCGTAGGTGCCGCGCAGCTCCTCCGGAATTGCCGGGTGCTGGACGGTCAGCCCCTTCACATGGGTCTCGTAAATGATCGTCTCGTGCCAGGGGGTATGCGGATGCCGGTCGTGTTCCCAGTCGAATTCAGGATCAATGACCACCGACTTTGGAACGAACGGAGCACTGTCTGCGTCGTTGAAGGAGTCCTCCGGATCATCGAAATGATGCGGGAATACCGCTTCGTCCCATTCAACGGCGCCGTCCACCGCCTTTGCATAGGGATCGAGCAGAAGCTTCGCCGGGTTGCAGCGGTGGCCCTGCTCGGGATCCCACGGGCCGTGCACACGGTACCCGTACCGCTGACCCACACCGACGCCGGGCAGGTAGCCGTGCCAGCAAAGAGCAGTGACCTCGGTGAGGTCGTGAGATGCGGTCTGCCTGCCCTTGGCGTCGAAGAGACAGAGTTCCACCCGTTCCGCCACCTCGGAGAACAGTGAGAAGTTGGTGCCCTTGCCATCGAAGCTGGCACCGAGGGGGTAGGGCTCTCCGGGCAATACGGCTGGGCTGTCGGGCGGACGGGTCGTGGATTTCCGTGACACGCGGCCTCCTTGTGCCCGGTCGTGTATTCCGGGCGCGCTCAAGATGGTAAAAGCCGGCGGTTCGCGGTTCGGTGTCGCCTCCCCGCGGTAACCGCCCGGAACCAGAATACGCCTTGGGCCCATGGATTGGGAGTAGAGGCGGAAATGACCTGTCTCCCCATGGAGCGGCATCGGTGGTCGGTTGGCCTCAAGCCCATCGAACTCGCATTCCTGGACAATCAGAGCTTCAATGCTCCACTCCGGGGTGTAGTCTTACCTATTTACAAAAATAGAAATCCAGATTTCATCCCCGGATTGTTGGGTCGTTTCACGACGCAGTTCGAACATACTATAATTGAGGGAAACAATTCTGCGCAGGTCTGCCCAGCATGTGCGGCATTTTGGTGCGCGTCACGGTGCAGGCCGCAAATCACGGTTACGATACAATGTAACGAAAGCAGGAGTCGATGTGTCACAAAACGTTTTTATTGTCGGCGCTGATCCCTTCAACATGCAGAAGATGAGAAGTGTCGAGATTGATGCCGATTATCAACTCCACGAGCTGCTCAGCTTTGGGGAAGTAAAAGGAAAAGGCTTCTACCCGGTCGAGCAATGCCTTGAGAAGGCGCGGGAACGTCTTCAGGCCTTCGACGGATCGATCGATGCCATCCTCGGGTATTGGGATTTTCCGGTCACCGCGATGATTCCGATTCTCTGCCGGGAATACGGGCTTCCGTCCCCTTCGCTCGAGAGCGTCCTGCGCTGCGAGCACAAATACTGGAGCCGTATCGAGCAGCGCAAGGTCATCCCTGACATGACCCCGCGCTTCGGTGCGGTGGATCCGTTCGACGATGCATCGGTCAACGGCATCGACATCCCATTCCCCTTCTGGATCAAGCCGGTGAAGGGGACGGACTCGCTACTCGCCTTCAAGGTGCGGAACCGGCGTGAACTGGACCACAGCATCGGCAGGATTCGGGAACGGATCGACCGGATCGGAAGACCTTTTGACCAGATCCTCTCCCATGCCGACCTTCCGGAAGAGATTGCCGGCATCGGTGGTCACCATTGCATCATCGAGGAATCGGTTGGCGGTCGCCAGTGCACGATCGAGGGATATGTCTTCGACGGCGAACCGAGGCACCACGGGATCATCGATTCGATCAACTATCCCAAGCGCTCGTCCTTTCTTCGCTACCAGTATCCGTCGTTTCTTCCGAAACGGGTGAAGGAGAGGATTCGCGAAGCGACCGACACGCTCCTTCCTCATCTCGGGTACGACAACGCAACGTACAACGTGGAGTATTTTTACCAGCCGAAGACCGAGAAGCTCATGTTGCTGGAGATCAACCCACGCCTGTCGCAATCGCACAGCGACATGTTCGAAAAGGTGGATGGGGCCTCCAATTTTCAGATCATGCTCGAACTTGCGCTGGGAAGAGAGCCCGACTTTCCGTTGCGGCGTGGTCGCTTCGGGTGCGCCGCGAAGTTTCACGTCCGGGTGTTCGAGGATGGAGTCGTCACCCGTGTTCCCAACTTCGCCGATCTCCAGCAGATCCAGGAAGAGTTTCCGGAGACGCTGATCGAACTCAAGGTCGAACAGGGGACGCGTCTGTCCGAGATGCTCGAGCAGGACAGCTACAGCTACGACATCGCCCATGTCCATACGGGCGCCCGGGACCAAAAGGCGCTGCTGGAGCAATACAACCGTATCCTGCAGGCGTTGCACTTCGAGTTCGGGCCCGTTCCCGACGAATCGCTGGAGGCACCGGAGGTGGAGGAAATCACATCCTGAACCACGGCAAGCCTGCCGGCACGACCGGTCCACTGTATGTCCTCAGCCAAGCCTTGCGGGATCGCTGAGTGACATATTTCTGGATCACGCTGGTGCCTTTCGTCGCACTGTTCGGGCTGCTGGTGCCCCTGCGGCGGCCGGCCTACGAGGCGGCGCCGCTTGCGTATATCAGCACACTGGTGATTGCGCTGGTGGTGTGGCAGGTGTCGGGCGAGGTCGTCGCCGCGAGCCTGCTCGAGGCCCTGGTGGTCTTCGTGGAAGTCATGTTGATCGTGGCCCTGGCGTTGCTGGTCCTGAACGTCACCATCGAGACGGGGCAAATGGACGCGATCAAATCGCTGATCGGGGCGATCTCCCGGGACCAGCGTGTCCTGGCCATGCTTCTGGGGTGGGGGCTGGTCGGCTTCATCGAGGGTATCGCCGGGTTTGGGACTCCGGCGGTACTGGCAGCACCTTTGCTCGTGTATTTCGGAATGAAGCCGCTCAAGGCCGTCGCTGTTGCGTTGATCGGCAACAGCACGGCAGTTCCCTTTGGTGCAGCGGGAACGCCGGTGATCATCGGGCTTGCGGGCCTGGGCCTGGAAGAAGACGCGGTGGCCGAGGCTGTCCTGATCGCTGCGGCGCTTCACGCGGTGTTTGCTTTGTTCATCACCGCGTTCATGATCTATGTCGTCACTCTGGACCACGAGAAGGGCCGTTTCCGGGAATTCCTGCCGTTCGCCATGTTCTCGGCTCTCGCTTTCGGGATCCCATACCTTCTGGTGGCCTGGTTGGTCGGACCGGAATTGCCGGCGATCGTGGGGGGAGCGTCCGCGATTGTGGTCATCGCCTATGCCGCCCATCACGGATTCCTGCTCCCGGATTCCGCGCGCGCTGAAGCGAGGGAACGCAAGCCGATGAGCCGGGTCATGTACGCGTTCGTACCGTTCGCGGTGATGGCCGTTGCGCTGATTCTGTCCCGGACTGTGATGCCGTTACGGGAGATGCTGCAATCGGTCAGCCTCTCGCTGGACGACTTCCGGGGGGTGGAACTGAGTCAAAGCCTCACACCCTTGTACACGCCGTATTTCTATTTCGGCCTCGCGTTGATAACCGCTCTGCTTCTGTTTCAGGTCAGTCGTCAGACCCTGGGCAAGGCCGTGGCGTCGACGTGGCAGAAGCTCCGGGTCGCCGCGGTCGTGCTTTTGTTCATCATTGCGATGACCCAGCTTCTGCTGCTGTCTGGAAACAACGCCGCTGAACTGCCATCGATCCCGGAAGTGCTGGGGCAAGGGCTCGCAGGGATATTCAACGACACCTTCGTGCTCGTCAGCGCCTTCATCGGGGCCCTGGGTTCGTTCATGACCGGGAGCGCAACGGTTTCCAACCTCCTGTTTGGCGGATTGCAACTGGATACGGCAACCGCGCTATCGATGGCGGTACCGTCGATTCTGGCCCTGCAACTCGTTGGCGCCGGAGTCGGCAACATGATCTCGTTGCAGAACATCGCCATGGCGGCAGGAGCGGCAGGGCTTGAGGCACGTGAGGGTCAGGTCATTCGAGAAACCATCATCCCGATGCTCGTGGTCTGTCTCGCGGCCGGGTTGCTGCTCCTGTTCTGGTAGGCAACGAAGTGGATGTCCTTCCCCTACACAGCAGATCCCCACAGCGGCGGCAAGCCGCCGCACTCCATAGACGCTTCCGCTTCCATCATTCCTGACTTTCCTGGAAAAAACACTGCGCCCATAACAGCGCAGGCGAGCTGCACGATAATCCGCCGGGGGCCGGATGCCCGCGGCCGTAGAAGGCCATTCCCTGGTCGATGGGATTTTCCGGCGCCGGATCGGCGAGAGGGCTCGCGTCCTATCGGGGAAGGCTAAGGCGGAGAGTGCATTCTGTACGACGGAACGGCCTGCGCAGCTTGCGTGACGATCCGGTCATTCCTTCGGGCTGACAACGCGGTTCTGTGCCTCTCCTTCGATGAAGGACACGATGTTTTCGCGGGTGGTCTGCAGAATGCGTTCCACCGCTTCCTTGGTGTTGAATGCCGTATGCGGGGTTACGATCACATTCCCCACCCGTAGCAGAATGTGATCGGCCAGGATCGATTCCATTTTATGGGATTTGCGGTGATAGGAATGCAGCAGTTCTGCTTCCTCCCTCACAATCGGCTCCTCGTCCAGAACGTCGAGGCCGGCGGCACGCAGCGTCCCGTCTGCCAGCGCCCTCAGCATTGCGCGGGTATCGACAATATTGCCGCGCGCGGTGTTGATGAGGACCGACCCGTGCTTCATCTTCGCGAACTCCTCGGCCCCAATCAGGTTTTCCGTCTTTTCAGACCCTGGTACGTGCAGCGAAACGACGTCCGAGTTCGCGAGCAACTCCGCGAGCTCGACATACCGGAAGCCGATTTCGTCGGCGAGTTCGTCCCGCGGCTCGACGTCGTACGCCAGGACCTTCATGCCGAATCCTTTCGCAATTCTCGCCGTGTGCTGCCCGATGTCGCCGGTGCCGACCACGCCGAGGGTTCGCCCGGCCAGATCGAAACCGACAAGGCCCTGCTGCGAGAAATCTCCCCGGCGCGTTCGGTCCACTGCCTCGATCAGCTTGTGGCTGATCGCCAGAAGAAGCGCGAAGACGTGTTCGGCCACCGTGTGGGTGCCGTAATCGGGAACACTGGCGACCGCGATTCCGTGTTCCCGGCAGTAATCGGCATCGATGTGATCCACGCCGGTCGAACGCGTCGTGATCAGCTTGAGTTGGGAAAACTGTTGCAGAACTTCTGCATCGAGAGACGAGTAAATGAACACCGATGCGATATCAAGATCTGCATACTCCTTTGCGATTTCGGCATCGAGTTCCCGCTCGTCGAAGACCAGTTCGTGTTCCTGCGAGAGGTTCTCGAACGCCTCGCGCTCCCATGACTCAATCTCGAATACACCGATCTTCATGCTGTCCCCAGGGTGGACCCGGCGTCTGCGCGGATATACCTGGCCCGGTCAGGCCGGGCCGTCCGTGTGAACGTGGTCTCCCTCACTGGGGGACGACATTCGCAGCGCTCGGGCCCTTCGGGCTCTGCTGGACCTCGAACGAAACTGTCTGACCCTCGGTCAGGGACTTGAAGCCTGATCCCTGTATTGCGCTGTGATGGACGAAAACGTCCTTCTCACCGCCAACTGGGGTGATGAACCCAAACCCCTTCTCGTTACTGAACCATTTCACTGTGCCCGTCGTCATTTTTTCGAATCTCCTTCAGTTGGACCGTATGACAGCACGTATCCACACATCCATTCTGGCGGTGTCGCGCTAGGAAAAGAATTCACGAACAACCCGACCGGGGGCAAGGGGTGTCATTACCCATCCTGATGATCACGGAAGCTCCGCAGAGCATCCCTTCGCGCGCAAGGCGCGCTCTTAACGGGTCTTTGCCGTTGTAGGAGCGCGCCTTGCGCGTGAAGATTTTGGCGGTTTCGCTGCGGTCAATGCGATTATCCTTGCCTGAGAAGGATTCGTGATCATCAGGTTGCTTATGTGGTCTCTTTGGCCGGCGTATTTGTACCCATGAGCCAAATAACCGGCGCTCGTTTTTGGAGAAGGAATCGTCCGGATGGGCCATAGAAGATCGAGGGCGCGGTCCTGGTCCGCTTCATCCCGAGCCGGTTCCACCCGCTTGAATCGGTCCTGACCGCACTGGCAAACGGATCAATCAGCGTCGCATTCTTTCGGCGATTTCGCGCGGAAGCTCCACACCGTCCGGGACTTCGCCGAGGTAGCGGCTCGACCGCGGCCGCAAGTCTCCGTCGAGATCGTAGACGAGCGGGACGCCCACCGGGATCTCCACGTGAGGGATGACCTCGTCCGGGATGTCATCCAGAAGCTTGACCATGCCGCGGATCGAATTGCCGTGTGCCGAAACCAGCGGGGTGCGGCCCTTTTTCAGGGCCTGCATCACGGGGCCTTCCCAGGCTGGTTTCATCCGCGACACGGTGTCCTGGAGACTCTCTCCGCGCGGCAGTTGTTTCCGGGGCACTTCCTCATACCGAGGATCCTTGCCGGGAAAACGTGGGTCTTCGGGATCGAGCAGCGGTGGCCGGACGTCCCAGGAGCGGCGCCAGGCGTGGACCTGCTCCTTGCCTGCGAGATCCGCCATCTCCTGTTTGTCGAACCCTTGCAGCGCGCCGTAGTGGCGTTCATTCAGGCGCCAGTCGCGAACCACCGGCAGCCAGGCATGATGCATCTCGTCCAGCACGATCCACAGGGTTCGGATGGCCCGGATCTGCACGGACGTGAAGCAAAGGTCTGGCGTCAGAGCCTCCGACGCCAGCGCAGCGGCGGCATCAGCAGCCTGTTGTCGGCCGGTGTCGGTCAGATCCACGTCAGTCCAGCCGGTGAACCGATTGGAGCGATTCCATGAACTTTCCCCGTGGCGGAGAAGGATCAGCTGCGGCATGGTGTTTCCCTCCTGTGCGATGTCACCCAGGAATACCGGCATCGCGGGCGTGTCCGGCCGTCCTGAAAGTGCGCCCGAAGGCGGCGTCGATCGCAGACGAGAATAACTTCACGCGCACTGCGGCGCGAGACCGGTGCCCGTGACAGACCGGTGCCCGTAGAGCGGAACGTCTAGCAGCCTGTCCTAGTCGCCGAGCACGGCGGCAAGGACCTCCTCCACCTCCTCCGTTGCTGCGGGCATGACTTCAGCAACCGTGCCGCCAAACATCTCTGCCATCATGCGGGTATTCATACGCGAAACGATCACGCGATCGTCCTCCGTCTCATAGACCGATATCCGGCAGGGCATCATGGAAGTGACGACCTTGGCGCGGTCATCTGCCAGGATTTCGGCTGCGTGATGGGGCTGGCAGAGTTCGATGACAGCGACTCGCTGCACGTCGTACCCCTCAGCCCTCACAGGCTCGTGCAGCATATGCACATTGGGCACTGCCCAGCCCTTCTCTTCCGCATGGCTCTCGATCAACTCGATCGTCTCATCGAAGCTGTGACGACTCTCGTCCTCGATGACCATCAGCTCGGGGGCGCCCGTGAAGGTGACGACCGACATGACGATGACGCCCAGGATGAAGCCGCCCACGGCGGCGAGTGAAAGTTTTCCAGTCATGCTTGGAGTCTCCTTGGGTCATGTTCGTGCATGGATGGGTGCTGGTGGGTTGTGCAACGGGCCTGGTCGGTGATGTCGGGAAAGCCCCTGAGCCACTTCGGCCGTGGTCAACCCTTTCCGCTGAAGCTGGAGATTGTGTTCCCCGCAACCAGGTGTTCGGCTGCAACTCAGCGGCAGTTGCGCAACGCTCGCGAAAGGCTGGTGACTGCATGTCGCTTTCGCGGATCTTTGCCAAAACCATAACAAAATGAAGTTGGGTTATTCAATGACGGTTCGGGGGTCCCTGTGTCACCCGTCCAGTTGCGCCCGGCCGCGGCTTCCGGGCATCCTCAAGCTGGCGGAAGACGATGTCCCGCAGCCCGGTCATGCCAACTGCGGTGTCCTCGTTAGCCACCCGACCCCCGAGAAGGACACCGTCGGCGTCAGACGGCTGGCCTCTGTAAACCCGGAATAGGGTGAGGAGCGACTGGAATGAGCGGTTCCTCAGGCATCGCAACAAAGGGCTTCGTGGCCTTGATGATCACGGTGTTCATCAATGCGCTGAACGACAATTTCTTCCGGCTCGTCTTCCTCTTTCTCGCGCTACGCGTGTATGTCACCGAAGGGGATGGAACCTTCTACTACAGCCTGATCGGCTTCATCTTCCTGCTTCCATTCGTGCTGTTTTCCCCCTATGCGGGATATGTCGGTGATCGTTACAGCAAGAAGGCGGTGATCGTCAGCACCCGGGCGGCCGAGGCCGTGGTTCTGATGACCGCCGCGGTGATGCTGGTGCTGCAGAATATGCCCGGTCTGTTCATCGCCCTGTTTCTGATGGGGATGCAAAGCGCGTTCTTCAGCCCGGTGAAGTTCGGGATCCTGCCGGAGGTCGTTCGTGAGGAGGAACTGTCGCGAGCGAATGGCCACATGCAGCTGTGGACCTTCCTTGCGATCATCCTTGGCACGGCACTGGCCGGGTTCATCATGGAATGGGCGGGTGACGCGTTGTGGATGCCTGCGACGGTGATCGTGGTCTTTTCCCTCCTGGGCCTGATCTCGAGCTTATTCGTGACCCGCACCGAGGCCGAGGGGGATCCGGCGCCCTTCCGCCTGAACGCGCTCGCCGATGTGGGGGCGGCGATTGGGGAGATTCACCGCTTCCGCGTGCTGTTTCTGGTCGTGTTGGGAATCGCCTGGTTCTGGGCGTTGGGAACCCTGTATCAGCTGAACGTGCCGATGTTCGCGGAACTCCAGTTACAGGTGGGCGAGATGCGGACCGGAATCATCCTCACCCTGCTGGCGGTGGGGATCGGCGTCGGCAGCATCGCCGCGGGCCAGCTGGCCGGAGGCCGGATCGAGATGAGGCACGTACCCGCCGGAATGCTTGCCGTGGGCGTGTTCAGCTCCCTCCTTTTCCTTGCGGGCGGCAGTTATGTCGCTACCCTCGTCCTGTCCTTTCTGCTGGGTGTCGGCGCGGGCTTTTTCATCGTGCCGATTTCCGCCTACCTCCAGAATGAAAGTCCGGCCAAGCGGCGCGCCCGGTTCATCGCTGCGAGCAATTTCTTGGCTTTTTCGGCGATGCTCATGGCGCCCGTGCTGTTCTGGATCCTGACCGGACCGCTGGGCGCCACCCCGGGCCACATCTTCGTTGTCTCGGGCCTGGCCTCGATCCTGGTCGGCGTCTACACGGTTCATCTCTTGCGAAGAGGCAGGCTGGATGACCGGTCATGACGGCGGACCGCACATCACGCGCGTTCGGGTCTTGAAGGAGGCTTCGCTATACTCGCCGCAATTCCCTCATGCACAGGTGTTGGAAGATGACGTCAAGCGGCAAGCCATCAAAGGAGGAGTAAGCGGGCGGTCCTGGCGCGCTGAACCCACTGACGAGACCGTCGAGGCCATGGCTGGCCTCGGATCGCGAGTCGGACCTGAGCGAGGAAAAAGCGGCCTGACCGAGCAGCCTGTGGGACTTGGGCTGCCAGTGTCGACCCTGGCCTTCTTCTGCCTGCGATGTTGAAGCCACTGCGCTCACGGGACGGTTCAGAACGACGAAAGGCCCGTGGCTTCCATCAGCCGATAGCGCCAGTAGCGAAGGCGGGAGTCATCGGCATGCTCGCGGTAGGGAAGGCTGTGGATGCGGTCCGGCTCGTTGTTCCAGCGGGCGTCGAAAACGTCGGCGGCATCGGCCATCACCGCCGTCTTCGCGTCGGCCCGGACCTGCACGTTGGTTTCCAGGTTGAAGTTGTCGAGGTTGCGCCGGGTGAAGTTGGCGGAGCCCGCGAGCAGCGTGGCGTCTCCATTGCGGGTGCGATGCAGGAGCATCTTGGCGTGGCACTGTTCGCCTTCGGTGTTGCACCAGCGTACCGGCACGCCGGCTCCATGCAGCTCCCTGGCGACCGGCCGGTTGGGGATGCCCCGCTTTTCGCGACCGAACGCGTCTCGGTTCGGATCAAGAAGCAGCCGCAGTTCGACCCCGCGCTGCTGCGCGGCGACCAAGGCCCGGACGACGGCCCGGTGCGAGAGATAGAACATCCACAGGTCCAGTCGATCGCCGTCCCCGGCGGCTTCAATCATCTCGAGGGTGGCATCGCGAATCTGTGATTCCGTCAGAATGCGGACCCGGGTTTGCGCATCGACAGCGCCGTTGTCCGTGATGGGATCCGGAAAGGCGATTCGGGTACCGTTCGAGAATGCGACGACCGCGCGTTCGGTATGCAACAGGTCGATTGCCGCGTCGCCTCGGAAGCGCACGGCGATATTGTCGTGCCGGCTGCTGGCGTCATGCGGATTGCCCGAGGTCACCAAGCCGGTCCAGCCGTCCGGCCCGTCCGTAACCAGCGTCTTGCGGTGGTTCGCCTTGAAGTTCAGAAGCGCGAGATAGGTGCGGATGGTGACGGGCGTCTCGCCTACCGGGTTCGGCAGCCAGCCCCCATTCGAATCGTTACCGAACCACTGACAGCAGATGCGCCAGGCGGCGGACCACAACGGATTGGAATCACGCAGGACCCGCAGATCGGTCTCGATCACGCGGATTCCATGCGCCTCCAGCCGCGAAAACAGCGGCTGCTTCACGCCGCCGTAGAGGGTATTGAACGGGTCAGTGATCAGGAGCACCTCAAGCTTCTCGGGTCCTTGTGCGCGACGCTCCGTCAAGCCATCCACGAGTTCGCTTGAGAGCGGGCGGTGCCCGTCATCGACAGTGCCGGCAAACTGATTGACGAGAAAGAAATCCGCGACCACCAGCGATTGTGCCCGCGCAACCATTTCCAGTGCGGCGTCGAAGATCTCATGGTGGGTATGCTGTTCGCCGCGGGTATCCAGCCAAGTGCTGTCGACCAGGAATTCCACGGCCTCAGCCGCTCGGTAGGGAGTCGCGACATCGAGCCCGTCAGGCAGGGGCTTGTAGACGTGGTACACGCCTGTCAGCACGTATGCAACGAGGAGCACCACCACGAACACGCGGTGCGGCCTATTGCGGAACCAATCCCATACTGTCATGCCTGCGTCCATTAAAGTCTTGAGACAACCCGGATCTACAGGGTGCCGATGCATCCTTGCGGCGTCCAGACCGAAGTCCGGGATTCACCGTTTGGCCTTCCTGCTCGCGTGCGCTCCTTGCGCGCGTACGCGTCTTGCGGGCATGCTCGTCGACTAAATGCCGGCGTGCAGGACGCGCTCGGGGTGCGTGTTTCGATGCTGCCCGATCTTCTGGATCGTACGGAGTCATTCAGTAGCAGACCATGCTGCGGCGCACTGGGTTGTAGACAGCTGGGTCGTGAAAACGGGTTCCATGGGATGGATCCGTCCGCGGTTTTGCAGGCCATTGTGGCAGCCGGCGGGGAAGACGAAGCCAATGCTGCCAGTTGGACGTAATCAGGAGCGAACGATGAGCGACGAATTGAGCAATCTCGATCTCGTGAAGTGGTACTTCAATGTCTGCAATACAGCCCTGGCGACGCCGAATGCGAACCCGGTCATCACTCTGGTCGAGTCGCTGGTGATCAAGGTGACGTCGAACCGGGTCATCACCCTGAGGCTGGTCGACGACTCGCAGGAAACGATTGGCTGGTACACCACCCGGTTCGTTGATGGCCAATTCGGACCCGTGGAAGAAGGCGAGTACGACCCGGACAGCCGATTTACAATGCGACGTTCCTTCCTGAGAAAAGTGGTCGAGGACAGTGACCAGTACATCGAGCACCCCGAACGACTCGACTGGTCATGGATGACACCCGCGGGGTCGGACCAAGCCAAGCCATTGAAATAAAATAAAAAAACGGTGTTTTTGGGCGGTTTTTCTGGCCTTATCGGGGTGTTTTTGGGGGCAAAAACGGGCTTCCAGGCGTGGTGTGCGTCAGAAGCCCTAGTGGTCCATGCGGAAAGTTCGGTATCAGATCGCGGCGCCAGACACGCCGGCGCTGCGTTGGGCAAGTTTGAAATAGAGTGGCTATTCCTGCACTTGCCCGCCTTGCTCCGGCGCGTCTGGCTGTGCTCCATAGTCATCGAACTTTCCGCATGGCCCACTAGACGGCTGTCGCCCGGATCCGTTGTTTGTCAAAGGAACACCCACCACGTCGTCAAGCCGGTAGCGATTACGAATAGTGTTGACGCACCAACGCGGCTGCCGAGACGCACTCCCCCGATTCCCCCCGCGAGCCCTGCCTTCACGCAGGCGTTGACGAACGCCGCGATCAGGATTGCGAGGGCGGCCGTGGAAGTGGCGAGATCTTCGCTCGCCATGTTGGCCAGCGACAGGGTGATCGCATCCACATCGGCGAGGCCCGAGACGGCCGACAACAGGTAGATGCCGGTGTCCCCGTATCGATCCGAGAGAGCCCTGGAAAGCACCATCAGCCCTGCGAGCAGGGCCGCGAACAGCAGGGCGGGCCGGAGTTCAAAGGGATTTTGCAGCCGCGCGTTTGCCGTTTTCGAACCCTGCACGCTCCAATGCCAGAAGAGCGCGGCTGCGAGATAGTTGACGACGCTCATGGCCAGCATCGGCCAGAGCAGGGCGGTGGCCAATGACCAGTTGAAGATGCTGCTAAGCACAAGCATGCGGGGAAACATGGTCGCGCCGGCCACGAGGATCCCGGCTGCCAGCAGGTTCTCGGCACCATGACTTCTGCGGGCGATGCGGGAGAGACTGACGGTGGCCGCCGTCGACGAAGCGAGTCCCGCAAAAAGCCCCGTGGCGACGATGCCCTTGCGCTCTCCGACGATCTTCATGGCGAAGTAGCCGACGAAAGAGATCCCGGTGATCAGGACAACCATCCACCAGATCCGGTACGGGTTCAGAGCCTCCCAGGGCCCATAGCCTTCGTTCGGCAGCAGAGGCAGGATCACGACCGAAATCACCAGCAGTTTCAGGGCCGCGTACAGTTCGCGTTCCTCCAGTCGGCTAACCCAGGCATGCAAGGTCGGCTTCACGCCGAGCAGGATGGTCGTGACCACCGCGCCGGCGGCAGCCAGTGCCCCATGCCCCAGACCCGCCATGGCCCCGAAGGCAAACGCGAGCAGAGCGGCAATAATGCCGGTGATGCCGATGTCAGGATCCTGAACGCGATGCTGTGTCAGGGCATAGGCGACCGCCAGGACCACTGCCAGGCTCGCAAACGCGACCGCGAGCATGGCTGTTCCGGTCTCGTGAGCCAGCAAACCCCAGGCGCCGCCGAGAAGACCGATGAGCGCAAAGGTACGGATACCCGCGATCCGTTGTCCCTCTTCCTGCTCCCGTCCTTTCCAGCCACGCTCCAGGCCAATCACCAGGCCAAGACCCAGCGCGATGCCGAGGGCGTAGAATGCTGTGATATCGCCGTTGATCGTGGCTCCTCCAGGTAGGGTTTGCAGGCGGCTGCAGGGGTTCTTTCCTCGCTGTTGGCTCCCGGGGCCGTTTGCCGTGCCTGCGAGCATATCGCGTTGAGACCAAGGTTCGCAGCTTGCGCATCGAGCGGTGGGGTGACGGCTCCCGCGAGGAAACGCGACAGTTCCCCCTGAGCGCCGTGAACGCGTTTGCGGCCTTCGTTGGATCGCGCAGGTGCGCGTGGATGGCGCCTTCTTCGAAGCAGTGGGGGGTGGCCTCCAGTATCGTGATGGCCTTTCTGTCGCCCCAGTTGTGGGCGCATTCCGAGGTGACCGGATGACCCTGCTGACCTGGATCGGGATTCTGCTCTGCCTGTCGCAATCGGCGATGCTTTCCGGGTTGAATCTCGGTCTGTTCTCGCTGGGGAAACTCGAACTCGAGGTCGCTGCACGCAAGGGGGATGAGCGCGCCGCGCGTGTGCTGAAGCTGCGCGAAGACGCCAACTTCGCGCTGGTGACGATTCTGTGGGGGAACGTCGCGGTCAATGTGCTGTTGGCCCTGCTTTCGGGCTCGGTGCTGACCGGCGTGGCCGCGTTCCTGTTTTCGACCGTGGTGATCACGATCTTTGCAGAGATCATTCCGCAGTCCTATTTCACCCGCAATGCGCTGCGCATGGCGTCGATGCTGACCCCCGTCCTGCGTTTCTACCAGGTGCTTCTGTACCCGGTCGCGCGGCCGACGGCCTGGGTGCTCGATGCGTGGCTCGGCGGCGAGAGCATCCGTTATTTTCCCGAGCGGGACCTGCGGCAACTGATCCAGTTGCACATGGAGTCTGCCGAGTCCGAAATTGCCCGTGTGGAGGGGCAGGGCGCGCTCAATTTTCTTGAGCTCGACGACGTGCCCCTGGACGAGGAGGGAGAGCTGATCGACAGGGAGAGTCTGCTGCGTCTGGAGTTCGATGGACCACACCCGGTATTTCCAGTGATCTCGCCCAGCCCGGAGGATCCGTTCCTCCAGGCGCTCAACCGTTCTGGCAAGACCTGGGCGGTCATCCTCGACCAGGCAGAGCGGCCGCGACTCGTGTTGAGTACCGACGATTTCATGCGCGAGGCGCTGTTCGATCCCGACCGGTTCAACCCCTTTCGACATTGCCATCGCCCAATCCTGGTGCGGCGCGGTGACACCAAGCTGGGCGAGCTGATTCAGCATTTCCGTCTATATTCCGGACCTGAGGGCGACGATATCGTTGAGGATGACGTCGTCCTGTTGTGGGATGACCGGCCCCGTGTATTGACCGGCACGGACATCCTGGGCCGCCTGTTACGGGGAATAGCCACGAGGAGAGGAGTAAGCGATGAACGACCGTGAAAAATATGCCGAGAAGATGAAGGCCAAGCTGGATGAGTGGAATGCCGACCTGAACAAGCTGGAGGCGAAGTCCCGGGAGGCCGAAGCGGAGTGGCAGTTGAAATACGACGAGCAGATCCAGGAGTTGCGGGAGCAGCGCAACCAGGTCGAGGAACGCCTGCGCGAGTTGCAGAAAGCCAGCGATGAGTCCTGGAAACGACTGCGGGAAGGGATGGAACTGGCGTGGGACGACATGGCCAAGGCATTTCGGGACGCGGCTGACCGCTTCCGGTGATTGCGGCTGCCAGGCAGCATCGTCCCTGGCTGACCGCTGGCACGTCGGGTTACGCTACGCTAACCCGACCTACAGAACTTTCACGCTAACTTTCATGCCGTTGGGGGGTGCGGCACCCCTGATGATGAAAAGCCGCAAACTGTAGGTCGGGTTAGCCCAAAGGGCGTAACCCGACGGG
>NZ_REBW01000060.1 GCF_007692535.1 Thioalkalivibrio sp.
ATCACGAATCCTCCGCAGGCCGGGAACATCGCATTGACCGCAGCGAAACCGCCAAAACCTTCGCCTGCAAGGCAGGCTCCCACAAGGGCAAGGACCCGTGGGAGCGCGCCTTGCGCGCGAAGGGGTCCTCTGCGGAGCTTCCGTGATAATCAAGAGGTCGACGTTTGACGCATGTTGATTGAACGGCAGGACTCGTATAACGAGGAAGGGCGCGACCAGAGCCGGTTTTCCATCCGCGTTCTGGTTTCGATCCTGGTCCTGTTGCTGCTGGTGCTGCTGCTGGTTGGGCGGATGTTCACCCTGCAGGTGGGCGCCCACGCGCACTTCACCACACTGTCGGAGAACAACCGGCTGAGGATCGAGCCGATCCCGCCCACCCGGGGGCTGATCTACGATCGCAACGGGATCCTGTTGGCGGAGAATCGTCCGGCGTACCAGCTCGAGGTCACGGTGGAGCAGGCGGGGGATCTCGAGCTCCTGCTCGAGCGCCTGTCCGGGTTGGTCGATCTCTCTCCCGCAGAGATTGACCGGTTTCGCGCATCCGTCCGCCAGCGTCGCCCGTTCCAGCCAGTGCTGTTGAAGTCGGGCCTCGATGACGAGACGGTGGCCCGGATCGCGGTGGCCCGGCACGAGCTGCCTGGGGTGGAGATCGAGGCAAGGCCCGTGCGTCATTACCCGCACGGCGCCGATTTCGCCCACGTGGTCGGATACGTGGGGCGCATCAACGAGCAGGACCTGCGGCGGCTCGATACACGCAACTATGCGGGTACCTCGCACACCGGCAAGACCGGCGTGGAGCGCCATTACGAGGATGTCCTCCACGGGACCACGGGCCACAAGCAGGTCGAGGTGAACGCGCAGGGGCGCGTGATTCGGGAGCTGTCGGTGGTCCCGCCGGTTCCGGGACAGGACCTGTTCCTGAGCATCGACGCCGGCCTGCAGCGGGCCGCACGCGATGCCCTCGCGCCGCACGACGGGGCCGTGGTGGCGATCGATCCGGCCACGGGTGAGGTGCTGGCCCTGGTCAGCAAGCCGGGGTTCGACCCCAATCCCTTCGTTCACGGTATTTCACACAGGGATTTCTCGGCCCTGCAGTCGGATCCCCACAAGCCCCTGTTCAATCGGGCACTGAGCGGCCAGTACCCGCCCGGTTCCACCCTGAAGCCGATCGTCGCCCTTGCCGGGCTCGAGGAAAACGTGACCACGGCGGAACGCCGGATGTTCGCGACCGGCTATTACCAGTTGCCGGGGTATGAGCGGCGCTATCGCGACTGGAGGCGGGGTGGGCACGGCTGGGTGGACATGAACCGGGCCATTGCGGTGTCCTCGGATGTCTACTTCTATGATCTTGGGCACAAGCTTGGCATTGACCGGATGGCACCGATGCTCGGTGCCTTCGGCATCGGGAGCCGCGTCGGCATCGACGCGACCGGCGAACGCCCCGGCATCCTGCCCAGCCGGGAATGGAAGCGGTCGGTGCAGAACCTGCAGTGGTTTCCCGGCGAAACGCTGATCACCGCCATTGGCCAGGGTTACATGCTGACCACGCCGCTGCAGCTCGCGGACGTGACCAGCACGCTGGCCAACCGTGGCCAGCGGGTGCAGACACGCCTGGTGCGTGCGATCCGGGACGGCGCCGACGGGGAACCGCTGGCCAAGCCGCTACGATACCCGGACCCGGTGATCGCGAGCGATGCCCACTGGGACGTGATCCACCAGGCGCTGATCGACGCCGTGCATGCCCGGCACGGGACGGCCTGGGGCAGTATCGGCAGCACCGCGCCCGCCTACCGGATCGCCGGCAAGACCGGAACCGCCCAGGTCTTCAGTCTGGCCCCCGACCAGGAGTACGACGAGTCTGAACTGGACCGCAGACTGTGGGACCATGCGCTGTTCATCGGCTACGCGCCCGCCGATGCGCCGGAGATCGCGGTTGCCGTACTCGCCGAGCATGGGGGCAGTGGAGGTCGTGTGGCGGCGCCGATCGCACGCAGGGTGATGGACGCTTACCTGACTTCGCTGGGACTGCTGGCCGAGACGGAGGAGCAGCCGTGATCAGCGTCACCGGGCGCGAACTCACACCTTCGCAGTGGATCCTGCGCAGTCTTCGCCTCGACGGCACGTTACTCGTGCTGATCGGCATCCTTCTCGCCATCGGCCTGGTGGTGCTGTTCAGCGCCACGGGAGAGAGTATCGAGGCAATGCAGCGCCAGTTGGGCCGCATCGGCGTCGGGCTCGTCGCCTTGCTGCTGGTGGCGCGGGTTCCGGTCTCCACGCTGCGGGCCTGGGCGCCTTGGCTGTTTCTGCTGGCTCTCGGCATGCTGGTCGCGGTGATGCAGGCGGGCGATATCGGGAAGGGTGCACGCCGCTGGCTGGACCTGGGAGTGATCCGGTTTCAGCCGTCGGAGATCATGAAGCTCGCCATGCCGCTGATGGTGGCCTGGTACCTGTCTCTGCGCAACGCACCGCCACGGTTGCTCGACCTGCTCGTGGTCAGCGTGTTGATCGTCGTGCCGGTGCTGCTGGTCATGCGCCAGCCGGACCTGGGTACCGCACTGCTGATCGGCGCGGCGGGCTTGCTGGTGATCTTTCTCGCTGGACTGAGCTGGCGCTGGTTCCTGAGCCTGGGCCTCGCCATCGCTGCGGCGGTTCCCTTACTGTGGTCGCAGATGCACGACTACCAGCGTCAGCGCGTCCTGACGCTGTTCAACCCGGAGTCCGATCCCCTGGGCGCGGGCTACCACATCATCCAGTCGAAAATCGCCATCGGATCGGGCGGTCTGTATGGCAAGGGCTGGCTGAACGGGACCCAGTCGCAATTGCAGTTTCTGCCCGAGCGTTCCACGGACTTCGTCTTCGCCGTCTATGCGGAAGAATTCGGCTTCGTCGGCATCGCGGTGTTGCTGGTGCTGTACTTCCTGACCGTCGCCCGTGGTCTGTGGATCGCCGCGCTGGCGCAGGACCGCTTTTCGCGCCTGGTCGCCGGGAGCATCAGCCTGACCTTCGCCGTTTACATGGTGGTCAATATCGGGATGGTGAGCGGTATGCTGCCGGTGGTCGGGGTACCCCTGCCACTGGTCAGCTACGGAGGCACTTCGCTGGTGACGCTCATGGTGGGCTTCGGTATCCTGATGGCCGTTCATTCTCAACAACGACTGGTGAATCGATGACTGGCACCCCCCCGCGTACCGCAACGGGCCGCTTTTTTTTGCATGCATGCGCCCATGGCCTGCTGATCGTACTGCTTGGGGCATGCTCCCTGCCGGGGGTGGCCGTCTCGCAATCCGAGTTCCGCGCCGGCGAGCCCCCTTACCTCGAGCGTCCCGAAGTGCAGGGCTTCATCGACGAGCAGGTCGCCGAGGGCATGGACCGCGCCCTGCTGGAGGATTTGTTCGAGGGTGTCGAGCCCCAGCAGCGCATCCTCGATCTGATCTCACGTCCCGCCGAGGCGCGGCCGTGGAAGGACTATCGGCCGATCTTCGTGAACGACCTGCGCGTCGAGCGGGGCCGGGTGTTCATGGACGAGGAGGCGTTCTGGCTCGAGCGTGCCGAGGAGGCCTTCGGTGTCGATCAGGCGCTGATTGCGGCCATCATCGGCGTGGAAACCAACTACGGTCGCAACCTGGGGAGCTTCCGGGTCGTCGATGCCCTGGTCACCCTGGGCTTCGACTATCCGCCGCGGCAGGGTTTCTTCCGCAGCGAGTTGGGACACTTCCTGCAGCTGGTGCAGGAAGAGGCGCTGGATCTGCGCGAGACCCGGGGATCCTATGCCGGCGCGATGGGCCGGGGCCAGTTCATCTCCTCGAGCTACCGGGCATACGCGGTCGATTTCGATGACAATGGCCGTCGTGACCTGATCAACTCCTGGCCCGACGCGATCGGAAGCGTCGCAAACTACTTCCGCCAACACCATTGGCAGACGGGCGAGCCGGTCGTAGCCGGTGCCCGGGTCGACGGAGACGCGTACGAGGCCCTGCTCGGCGGCGGTTATCAGGCCCGCTTCTCGCTGGCGGAGCTGGCGGAGCACGGCGTGTTCCCGACCGAGGCCGTGCCGGCGGACGGCCGGTTTTCCCTGATCCGGCTGGAGGGTAGCGACGGTCCGGAGTTCTACCTTGGCTACCCGAACTTCTACGTGATCACCCGCTACAATCGCAGTCCCCTGTACGCGATGGCGGTCCACCAGTTGACGGAGGCGCTGCGGCAGTGACCCGTATCCTGCGCGACAGCAGGTCCGGGCCGGTCGGCGGACTTCCAGGGAACGGGTCGTGAGAGGCACCCGGCGTCCCTTCGTCTGGAGCAGCGAGCGCATCGCGGTTGCGCTGGCGGTGGTCGGGTTCCTGCTCGCCTCCCTGCTCGTGCTGCTCGTGGGCTGTGGCGGCAGCCCGGGTAGGACGGGGCAGATGGATGGGCATCCCTCGGCCGTTCCGCCCGACCTGGCATCGATTCCCGACGCTGTGCCGCGGTTCGAGCCGCCCAGTCGCTACGGGAACCCGCCGGAATACGAGGTCTTCGGGCAGCGCTACCGGACGCTGGTGTCCAGTGACGGTTTTGAACAACAGGGCCTCGCATCCTGGTACGGCACCAAGTTCCACGGTCGTCGCACCTCCAGCGGTGAGCCCTACGACATGTTCGCTATGACTGCCGCGCACCGGGAGTTGCCCCTGCCGAGCTATGTGGAAGTCACGAACCTCGATAACGGCAAGCGCGTCGTCGTGCGTGTGAACGACCGTGGTCCGTTCGTCGCTGGACGCGTGATCGATCTCTCCTATGCGGCAGCGCACCGGATCGATATGGTGGAAAAGGGCGTTGCCCCGGTGCATATCCGCGTGGTCACTCCGGACGACGACGAGGCTCGACCCCTGCGGGTAGCCGGAACCGAAATCCTCGACGATCCGGGGCCGAAGCAGCCGGACAGCGCCGAGACCGAGCCACGCTTCGTCCAGGTGGGTGCTTTTGCCGACCGCAGTGCGGCGGAACGGGTCCGGGACGATCTGCACAGTCTCGGGTTTGCCGATGTTCGCGTCACAGCCCTGTCCTCCACCTCCGGGACTCCGCTGCACCGGGTCCGTATCGGCCCGCTGGAAGACCCATCGGCGGTACGGGACGTCGAGGCGAGACTGCAGCAGGCAGCACTGCAGGACTACCGGATCGTGATCGACTAGCAGCGCCCAATCGTGTTCCACCAACGGATCCCTGTACGGGATTCAAACTCTGACCCCTCTCTCACCGCCCAATGTTCAGGTTGACCAATCGATGAAGAAGTCTTTCGCATTCCTGCTCGTCTCTATTGCACTCGCCCTGTTTCTGCCATCGCTGCCGGCGCTGGCCCAGACGCCAACGCTGCCAGCCCTTCCGACCCCCGGCGCAACAGGGGTCGCCTCCCTCGGTGTGATCCCGCAGCCGCCCTCGGACATCACCGCGAAGAGCTACATCCTGGTCGACTTCGACTCCGGTCTGCCCGTTGCCGCCCTGGATCCGGACGTGGAGAGGGAGCCGGCCAGCCTCACCAAGCTGATGACGGCCTACGTGGTCTTCGGCGAGATCAAGTCGGGGAAGATCAACCTCGACGACAAGGTCACGATCAGCGAGCGGGCCTGGCGTACCGGCATGCAGGGGGCCTCGCGGATGTTTATCGAGGTGGGCGAGCAGGTGCGGGTCGAGGATCTGCTGCGCGGCATGATCGTGCAGTCGGGAAACGATGCATCGACCGCCCTCGCCGAACTCGTGGCGGGCTCCGAAGGGGCGTTCGTGGATCTGATGAACGCCCAGGCCCGGGTCCTGGGGATGAACCGGTCCTACTTCACCAACCCGCACGGCCTGCCCAGCGATGAGGCGCAGTACACCACGCCTGCGGACATGGCGCGGCTTGCACGCGCTTTGATCAGGGACTTCCCCGACTCTTATGGCTATTACAGCGAAAAAGATTTCAAATACAATAATATAGAGCAATCCAACCGGAACCTTCTGCTCTGGCGGGACGAGAGCTTCGATGGCCTGAAGACCGGCTGGACCTCGGCGGCAGGGTACAACCTGGTGTCCTCGGCGAAGCGCAATGAGCGGCGCCTGATCGCCGTGGTGATGGGGATCGACGCGCCGAACCATCAGCGTGGCGGCATCATCCGGGCGAACGAATCCCAGGCCCTGATCAACTGGGGTATCCGTTTCTTCGAGTCGCGCAAGCTGTTCGAGGGGGGCGCCGTACTGAGCGAACCGCGCGTCTACAAGGGCGGGAACACCACGGTGGCTGCTGGACTCGCCGAACCGTTCTGGGTCGTGTTGCCGCAGGGTCAGGGTGACGGTCTGGAAGCCAGCATGGAGCTTCACGGACCCCACATGGCGCCGCTTGCGGCGGGTGACGCGCTGGGCGAAGTCATCGTGACCCTGCGCGGGGAGGTGCTGGCGCGGCAGCCGTTGGTGGCGCTGGAGGAGGTGGATTCCGGCGGCATATTCCGCTGGCTTTGGGACAGCGCGGCGCTGGCACTCCGTTCCGCCTGGCCGTTCTGACCGGCCGTGATCGCGTATCTCAACGGCGAGTATCTGCCTCCCGAGCAGGCCTGCGTTTCGCCGTTGGATCGGGGCTTCCTGTTCGGGGACGGGGTCTACGAGGTCATCCCGAGCTATGACGGGAAGCTGTTCCTGCTCAACGAGCACCTCGATCGGTTGGGCCGGTCGCTCGCAGCGATCCGCCTTCCCGATCCGATGCCCGATGGCGGCTGGGCGGAGATGCTGGAGCGCCTGTTGCAGCAGAACCCGGGCGCCGACCGGTCGGTTTACCTGCAGGTGACCCGGGGTGCGGCCCCGCGTGATCACGCCTTTCCGGGCCAGGCGACGGCGACCGTCTTCGCGATGGTGAGTCCGATCGCGCCGCAGGGTCCCGCCGTCGCCGGGGCCGGAGTCAGCGCAATCACCGCCCCCGATCAGCGCTGGGGCCGTTGCGACATCAAGTCGGTGGCCCTGCTTGCAAACGTGCTTGCCCGACAGCAGGCGGCCGACCATGCAGCGGTCGAGGCGATCCTGTTGCGCGACGGTCTGCTCACGGAGGGTGCCGCGAGCAATGTCTTCGTGGTCACGAACGGCGTCGTGCGCACCACGCCGCTGGGTCCTGCGATCCTGCCGGGCATCACCCGTGCGTTCCTGCTGGGGGCGCTGCGGGCCGAGGGGCGGGACTGCAGGGAGGAGCCGGTGCCCGAGGTCGAACTGCGCGCTGCGGACGAGATCTGGTTGACCAGCTCGACCAAGGAAGTGCTTCCCGTCACGCGGCTCGATGGACAGCCTGTCGGTGACGGGCGCCCGGGTCCCGTCTGGCGTGAGGCCCTGGACCGGTATCGTCAGGAGCGCTACCGTTTGATGCATGGTTCGGCGGGGAGAGATGTCACGCATGACTGAAGAACGCGAGACACTGCTCGAGTTTCCGTGCCGGTTCCCGATCAAGGTCATGGGCGAGGCACACACCGAATTCTTCGCGGATGTCGAGGCCTGCATCGCGCGGCACCTGCCCGATCGCGACGCGGTCGACATCGTCCACCGCGAGTCCCGGGGCGGAAACTACGTGGGCGTGACCATCACCCTGACGGCGACCAGCCAGGAGCAGCTCGACGAGCTCTACCGGGCATTGGGAGAATGCGCCCGGGTGCGCATGGTGCTCTAATCGGCATCGCGCCTGCCTCAGCGCCTGCGTCGGAAACGGCGACCGGGATGCTCCATTGCTACCGGCTGGGTTTGCAGCCCTACGTGCCGGTCTGGCGGGCGATGCAGCTGCATCTGCGGGAGCGTGGTGCGGAAGCTGCGGATGCCCTTTGGCGCGTACAGCATCCGCCGGTGTTCACCCTCGGCCGCAACGCGCGGCCGCATCACCTCCTGGCGCCAGCCGCGATCCCGGTGGTCCGTGTCGACCGTGGCGGGCAGGTCACCTTCCACGGCCCGGGCCAGCTGGTCCTGTATGTACTGCTCGACCTGCGGCGTCATCGCCTGGGCGTCCGCGGGCTGGTGGAAGTGCTGCAGGGAGCGGTCATCGACACCCTGGCTGGCTTTGGCATCCTGGCGGAGGCGCGCCCCGACGCCCCGGGCGTCTACGTCGATGGCGCCAAGATCGCGGCGCTGGGGCTGCGCGTACGCAATGGTTGCAGCATGCACGGGCTGGCGCTGAACGTGCGTCCGCGGCTTGCGGAATTCGGGCGCATGGACGCCTGCGGCTATCCCGGGCTGGCCAGCACCTCCATGTTCGCACTGGGCCAGCGGAGCGATCCGGACCAGGTGGCGGCGTTGCTGGAGCAGCGGCTTGCGGAGCGTCTGGGCTGTGTGCTGGAACCCATCCACACGCTGCCCGAGCCACTGGTCAGGATGCTGGCGCGAGGCAGCGAACGCTGACCAGAGACGCGCTGCTCAGGCCACGATCTCGCGTGCCTGCTGATCGGCATGGTAGGAGGAGCGAACCATCGGGCCGCTGGCGACCTGGCGGAAACCCATTTCGCGCGCCCGGTCCGCCAGTTCGTCGAATTCTTTCGGGTCCAGGTAACGTTCCACCGGCAGGTGGTGGCGGCTGGGCTGCAGATACTGGCCGAGGGTCAGCATCTCGCAGCCGTGCGCGCGCAGGTCCCGCAGGACTTCGAGCAGTTCGTCCCGAGTCTCGCCAATCCCCAGCATCAGCCCGGACTTGGTCGGGACGCCCGGATGCTGCGCGCGGAAGGCCTCGAGCAGGTCCAGCGACCACTCGTAATCGGAACCCGGTCGCGCCTTGCGGTACAGGCGCGGGACCGTCTCCAGGTTGTGATTGAAGACGTCCGGCGGTGCCGCGTGCATGATTTCCAGGGCGGTCTTCATGCGGCCCCGGAAGTCCGGGACGAGGATCTCGATGCGCGTCTGCGGGTTCATCCCGCGCACGGCCTGGATGCAGGCAACGAAATGCGCCGCGCCCCCGTCGCGCAGGTCATCGCGGTCCACCGAGGTGATGACCACGTAGGCGAGGCCCATGGCCTGGATCGTTTCGGCCAGGTGCCGGGGTTCATCGGGGTCCAGGGGGTTGGGGCGGCCGTGCGCGACGTCGCAGAAGGGACAGCGGCGGGTGCAGATGTCGCCCATGATCATGAACGTCGCCGTGCCGTGGGCGAAGCATTCGCCGAGATTCGGGCAGCTGGCCTCTTCGCAGACGGTGTGCAGGCGCTGTTCACGGAGGATACGCTTGATCCGCTGGACCCCTGGGGCCGCCTGGCTCTGCGCCCGAATCCAGCGCGGCTTGCGCAGCGGCTGTTCCGTCGGCGTGATCTTTACCGGGATCCGCGCGACCTTGTCGGCGGCCCGAAGCTTCTCGCCCGGTTGCGGACTTTTGCGGGTCTCCATGCAGTGCTCCCTGTCGTGTTGCGCGCCTCGCCGTTGCCGGTTTGGCCTGATCATTTACTATGCCATCGGCCCCGCGGGCATGCACGACGCCCGGCTCACGGTCGGGTTTCCCGTCCTCCCCGCGCCCACAGGGAGACGGGTTTGGCAGCTCAGCTCTGTAGGTCGGGTTAGCGTAGCGTAACCCGACATGCCGGGGACGATGCTATTTTGCGGCCATGGTTGGGTGCGAGCCTCGGGTGCGAGACCCGTCGGGTTACGCCCTTTGGGCTAACCCGACCTACAGGTTGCGGCTTTTCGTCTTCAGTGGTGGCGGAGGGCTATGGCAGTTGGCCCTGACCCAAACTCCTGCGCTCCATAAGCGGGCCGCAGGCTGTCATCTGCGGTGGCCCCGTGAGTCATGGCGCATCTCGCAGGCGGAAGGTGACCGCGCCCGTAGGATCGACGAGGCCATGGGCCCGCAGCCAGGCGTCCGCGTCTTCGCTATCGTGGAGGAACCAGGCCCGGGTGGAACCCAGGCGGAAACTGTAGCCCCAGGCGTCCATGTCCGCCATCAGGGCATCGCGCCCGACGCCGGGCAGGTAATCGGCCAGCAGGATCTGCAGGCGGCAGACCGCCGCTTCCTCCAGGTCGTCGCCACCGGCATCGGTGTGCACGCCGGCGCGGCCGGACGGGTCCATGCAGACCAAGTGGCAGGCCTCGTGCAGGGCCGAGTGGACCGGCGTGTCCGGGCGCACATGCAGGTTCAGGCCAACGATGCCCGCCTCCGAGTCACCCCAGTAGCTGCCCGGGAGTGCGGCGTCCGCCGGGTGCAACCGCAGATCGATGCCAAACCGGGCGAGCAGCGCGCGCAGCGCCGGGAGTTGCTCTGCTACGCGGTGCAGGCTGCGGTCGAGCGCGGGAACGGCTTCGGCCTGCGAGATCGGCCGACCGGTGACCATCGTGGTCAGGACCCCGCGTACTCCTCCGGCGTCATCGCCCGGATGGACAGGGCATGCACGGCGCCGCTGGCGATCTCGTCACGTACGGTCGCATAGACCGTCTGGTGCTTCTTCACCGCGTTCATGTCGGCAAACATCGGGCTGACGACCAGGGCCTCGAATTTGCCCTCGCCGCCGGTGACCTCGACCTTCTCGGCTTCGGGCAGGCGGGACCGAATGAGTTCGGCGACTTCACTGGATTGCATGGCCTTCTCCATTTCAGGGTTTGCGCGAAAGCGGGCATCATAGCCAAATCGCGTTACGCCCACAGCCAGACCTACGGGAGGTCGGGACAACGGGTCTTCCGCAGGTCCAGGGGAACTCCGTGTATGGCCCACTAGACCAAAACGATATACATCCGACCACAGGGAGCCAGGCCATGATCTTCAAGCAACTGTTCGAGATCGAGTCATCAACGTACACCTATCTGTTGAGTTGTCCGGATACCGGCACGACGGCGCTGATCGACCCGGTGATCGAGACCGTGGAACGGGATCTCGAGGTGTTGCAGCAACTCGGCCTGAGGTTGGATTACGCGATCGAGACGCACATCCACGCCGACCACATTACTGGAGGCCGCATGCTGCGCGAGCGCACCGGCTGCAAGCTGGCCGGGCCGGCGCTCGACGGTCTGCCCTGCCGGGACATGGGTCTGCGCGAGGGTGAGCCGATGCGCATCGGGAATCTGGTGCTGAATCCGCTGTTCACGCCGGGGCATACCGATACGCATCACGCCTTTCTGCTCGATCACGCCGGTCTGCCGATGCTGTTTTCGGGAGATGCCCTGCTGATCGAGGCCTGTGGGCGCACCGATTTCCAGTCGGGCGATGCCCGGGCGCTCTATCACTCGATCCACGACAAGTTCTTCGTGCTGCCCGACGAGACACTGGTCTACCCGGCCCACGACTATTCCGAGCGCCAGATCACCACGATCGGCCAGGAAAAGATGCGCAATCCCCGACTGGGAAAGGACCGGACGCTCGAGGAATTCGTGCAGATCATGAACGACATGGACCTGCCCTATCCGAAGAAGATCGACTGGGCGCTGCCCGGCAACGAGGCCTGTGGCGCCTGTCCGGACAATCTGCCACCCGAGAAGGAGCGCCTGTGCGAGCTTGACCGCCAGGGCTGAGGGCCTGCCCGTGGGCGGCGCGGCGGGTTGGCGGCCTCCCGGCCGGTGGATGGTGCCCGCCCGCCGCCCCTGGTCTCGTATGTTGGTGGTCACCGCCATGGCTCTTGCGGTGACGTTGGGTCATGCCGCCGACGGCAGCAGGGGGTTCCAACTCGATCTCGACATCGACACCGCGGTACACGATGCCTTTGACGCCGAGAATCTGCGCGCCCGGGTGTCCTGGGTCGAGCGCCAGCCCAGTTTCGAGCTGCGCGCCGACGGCCTCCGCCTCCCGGAGCCCGTGGGCAGGATCAGGGATCTGCACCTGTCCTGCCCGCGGGTGGACCTGACCACCGCGAGACTCGCCTGTGCGCAGGCGCGCCTCAGCGCAACGGCGCCGGGTTGGCATCTCGACGCTGCGATGCTGGCCTTCGATTGGGACCGAAGCGCCGGGAGGGTCCATTTCTCTTTGCCGTGGCCGGGTCTGTTCCAGGGCCGGGGACGGGTTGCCGGCGCCATCGAGGCGGCGGGGGTGCGCGTTGACCTCGATCTTGCGGGGATCGATCTGCACGCGCTGATCCGCTCCGGCCTGATGCCCGCTGAGCTGCCGGTGACGGTGGAATCCGGCCTGGCTGCACTTTCGGGGCAGATCGACACCCGGACGCGGGTACCCGCCGTCCGTACGAATCTGGCGCTCTCCGGCCTGACCTTCACCGATGATGCCGGTCTGCGCGCGGGTGAGGCTGTCGCAGTCGAGGGCAGCCTCAGGCACGGAGGCGATGGCTCTGAGATTCAGCTCCGGTTTACCGATGGAGCGGTATTCTTCGATCCATGGTTTCTGGACTTTGCTGAGGTGGGGCCCGTGGACGCGAGTGTGTCGGGATTGCGGTTCGGGCCGGCGGAGATGGGAACGAAAGACCTGCATGCCGTCTCGGCGCAGCTGACGCTGGGCGACCACGCGGAAGTGCACGGTGCGGACCTGCGATATGCCGGCGGCAAGCTGGAACAGGGTGACATCGCCTGGGAAGGCCACCGTCTGGACGTCGTTGGCGAGTGGCTGGCGCAACCGCTGCTCGCGGGTACGGTGCTCGGACGGACCCGCTTCCAGGGAGAGGCCCGCGGAGCCCTGAGCGTTGCCGACGGACGGCCCCGTGCCGCGTGGGCCCACTGGCAGGCCTTTGGCATGAAGGACGAAGGCGGGCGGTTCGCGCTGGAGGGTTCGGTCGGGCAGTTGGACTGGCGGGACGATAAGGCGGGCGCCGATTCCCGGATCTTCGCCGCGGCCGGCGAGATCTACGGTCTGCCTGTGGGGGCTTTCGATGCGCGACTGCGGCTCGAGCCCCGGGGGTTCGTCCTGCTCGAGCCGCTCTTCATCCCGGTGCTTGACGGGGGCCCCAGCGTCGATACCCTGCAAGTGACCGTAGGGCCCGACGGTCCCGAGGTGGAGTTCGATGGCGGGCTTCGCGCAATGAGCCTGGAGCTGCTGACGGAAGCGCTCGGCTGGCCCCGCTTTGCGGGCAAGCTGGCCGGTATCATCCCGCGGGTGTTCTATGACACGGACGGGTTGCGGGTCGACGGACGCCTGCTGGTGCAGGTCTTCGACGGCGAGGCGGTATTCAGCGGCCTGCGCATCCGCGATCTCTTCGGGGTTGCGCCGGTTCTGGAGGTTTCGGCCGATATCCGCCGCCTGGAACTCGAACTGTTGACGCGTGCCTTCGACTTCGGGCGTGTCGAGGGTCGGCTGTCGGGTAGGGTGGACGACCTGATGCTGGTGGACTGGCAGCTTCAGCGCATGCGACTCGTCCTGAACACACCGCTCGATGATCCGGGGCGCCGACGGATCAGCCAGCGTGCCGTGGAAAACCTGACTGCCATCGGCGGCGGGATCGAGGGTGCGCTGTCGATGGTCTTTCTCCGTTTGTTTGAGGATTTTGCTTACCGTCAGCTGGGTTTCAGCTGCGCGCTCGATGGCGAGGTCTGCGTGGCCGCGGGGGTGGCCGATCTCCCGGATGGGTCGTTCGTCCTGGTGCAGGGCGGGGGGCTGCCCCGGATCGAAGTGATCGGCCACAACCGGCGGGTGGATTGGCCGGAGCTGGTCCGCCGCCTGAATGCCATTCGAGAAGGTCCACCGCCTGTTGTACAGTAAGACTCGAAGCGAAAATGCCGCCATTTTTGCCCGCCCCGAACCGTGGAGTAGCGTCATGAAGACCATGCAGCGTTTGTCGGCGATCATCCTGGTCGCACTCGTGACCAGTGCCTGTGTCACGATCCACATCTATTTCCCGGCGGCGGCGGCCGAGGAGGCGGCGCGAACCATCGTTCGCGATGTGCTGGAGATCAACGGGCCACCCGCAGGCGAACCGGATGCGGCCACCGAGCCCACCAGCCGCGTTATCACACCGGGGCACGGCCTGAGTCTCCTCGCCTGGACGATGGACCGTCTGGTGCCGGCAGCGGCTGCGCAGACGCCGGATCTGCGCGTCGAGACACCGACCACCAGCCGTCTGCGCGCATCGATGCGCGCACGGAATGCGCAGCTGGCGCCCTATTTCCGCAGTGGCGCCATCGGCTTCGGAAACGACGGGCTCGTGGCGATTCGCGATCTCACCGAGGTGCCGCTGCGGGAGCGTCCGGAGGTCCAGCGTCTGGTTCGGGAGGAGAACGCCGACCGCAGCGCGCTGTACAGGGAAATCGCGCGCGCCAATGATCGGCCGGACTGGGAACAGAATATCCGCGAGACCTTCGCACGGGTGTGGGTGGATGAAGCGCCGTCCGGCTACTGGTACCAGGACGGCGGCGGCAACTGGCGTCAGAAGTGAACTCGCCCACAGCCGAAGCCGGTCGCCTCGAGCGCTGGTGGGGGCGGGCGGACGAACTGCTCAACCGAGCTGACCTGGCTGTATTGCCTCGCTGGCAAGCCCTGCTCGTGGGAATCTTCCGCGGTCTTGCCGGCATCGTTCGCGAGGCCACCGAAGGCCAGTTGACCCTGCGCGCGATGAGCCTGGTGTATACCACCCTGCTTTCCGTGGTGCCGCTTTTGGCGTTGTCGTTCTCCGTGCTCAAGGCCTTCGGTGCCCACAACGCGGTCGAGCCCCTGATGCTGGGGTTGCTGGAGCCACTGGGCGAGCAGGGGGCGGAGATCACCCAGAACGTCTTGACCTTCGTCGACAACATGCGCGTCGGCGTGCTCGGTTTCGTGGGGCTGCTCTTCCTCGTCTATACGGTGATCTCTCTGGTGCAGAAGATCGAACTTGCCTTCAACAGCATCTGGCAGATCGAGGGTACGCGCAGCCTCGGGCAGCGCTTCAGCAATTACCTGTCGGTGATCATGATCGGGCCATTGCTGGTCGTATCGGCGCTGGGGGTCACGGCCACGGTGATGTCGTCCGCGCTGATGCAGCGGGTCACTGCAATCGAGCCCCTCGGCACCCTGTTCGAAACGGCCGCCAGCCTGCTGCCCTTCGGACTGATCGTCGCCGCGTTCACCTTCATTTACGTGTTCGTGCCGAATACGCGCGTGCGGCTGTTGCCCGCATTGATCGGCGCGGTGGTCGCGGGAGTCCTCTGGCAGGCGGTCGGTTGGGGATTCGCCACGGTGGTGGCCGGTTCCGCGCGCTACGATGCGATCTACTCTGGCTTTGCGATCATGATCCTGCTGCTGATCTGGATCTACCTGTCCTGGCTCATCCTGCTGGTTGGTTCGAACATCGCCTTCTATATCCAGTACCCGGAGTACATCCGCGTGCGTGGCGCCGGGATAAAGGTCTCCGGCGCCATGCGCGAACGCCTGGGTCTGCATTTGATGGCGATGGTGGGGCAGCGCTTCCTCGCAGGGGCGAAGGCTCCGACCCTCGACGAGGTGGCGCGTGAATTACAGGTCCCCAGCCGATCCCTCGGCGGCGCGGCCGAGGCCCTGCAAAAGGCGGGGCTGCTGGTGATTGCCGGGGGGGGCGACCCGCGCTACCTGCCGGGCCGGGACCTGGCGGAGATCGAGGTCAACGAGGTTCTCACAACCCTTCGCCGCGACGAGGGCGACAGCCGCTATCAGCGCCTGTCCGGTCACTCCGCGGTGGAGAGCGTGGTCTCACGGGTCGAGGATTCGCGTTCCGAGGCACTCGATGCGCTCAGCCTGCGCGACCTGCTGACCAAAGACGACGCCACCGTAGGTCGGGTTAGCGCAGCGTAACCCGACAAACCGAGACGGCTCAGCCTGCGCGACCTGCTGACCAAAGACGACGCCACCGTAGGTCGGGTTAGCCCAAAGGGCGTAACCCGACGGCTCTCGCACCCACGCATGTCCGCAAAGCAGCGTCGTCCCCGGCACCCCGGCACGTCGGGTTACGCTACGCTAACCCGACCTA